>NZ_CP029820.1:297500-633687 GCF_003226855.1 Blattabacterium sp. (Cryptocercus kyebangensis) | reverse complement strand
TAATATTTTTTATTTATATTTTTTTTATGATATGAATCCATATAAATATTCACTTAATTTAAAAATATTTTTCTAAATTTTAAAAATAACATACATAAAAAAAATATATGTATTTAATTAGTATATTTATTACAAATGTTATTGAAAGAACACAATGTTTTTTTATTACAAGGAAGTAATAAAGGAAATAGAAAAAAGCATTTAGATGAATCTTTAGCTTTAATTTCCCAAAAAATTGGAAAAATAATTCAAAAATCTTCTTATTTTGAAAGCGAAGCTTGGAATATGCACAAAGATACATATCCTTTTTACAATAGAGCTTTGTATGTAAAAACATTTTATTCTCCTATTGATCTATTAGAAAAAATTTATGATATCGAATTTTTTTTAAGAAAAAAATCCATAACGAATAAAAAAATAAAAGATCTATCATCCAAAAATAAAAAATCTTATAAAGATAGAGAAATTGATATTGATATTTTATTTTATGATCAAATTATAATACATAGTTCTATTTTAACTATTCCACATTCTTTATTACATCTTCGAAAATTTGTTTTAGTTCCTATGTGTGAAATTTCACCCAAAAAATATCATCCTATATTTAATACTACTCTTTTAGAAATATTAGGAGTTTGTGAAGATAAGTTAAAAATAAAAAAAATAGAATTTGAATAAATTCTTTTTATATATCCTGATGTATCCTATAAAATTCTGTACAACAGAATTTTTTATATATATTAATTATTTTAAATAATATTAATAATTATTAATAAATCTGGTTAATTGAATTTTTTTTTAAAAACTTAATTAAGTTGTATACAAAAAAATGGATTTCTATATCCGCAATAATATTCTTTTTTTTTCTATATACTATTTTTAGTTATGCAGAGGTAAAAAAAGAAGAGCTTAAACCAATTGATGAATCTAAAATTGAAAATTATTTGAATTTGAACAAAAAAACAAAATTAAATAATATTGTTATAAAATATCGTTCAAATATACAAGAACATAATATAGAAGAGGGGAAATCTTATTTATATGGAAATACATTTATAGAATATCTTGATACAAAAATAGAAGCAGATCGTATAGAATTTAATTGGAAAAATGGTGATTTATATGCTATAGGGAAAAAAGAAAATGTAATTGTTATCCAAAAAGGAGATAATCGATATTATACTTCTAGCCGTTTTCACATAAATTTAGATAATAAGAAATGGAATGCAGAAAATATTTATATACAAGAAAAAGATTATGTTATTATAGCAAAGGATATCAAAAAAGAGAATGATTATAGTTTAATGAAAAAAGTGATTTATACAGCAGATCCATTTTTTATGGATAAAAAAGATAAAAATCCTGATTTTTATTTAAAAACAGATTTCTTGAAATATTTTCATAAAAAAAAAGCGGTTATTACCGGACCTGTTTTTTTTTATTGGTATCAAGTCCCCATTCCTATAATTTTTCCATTTTTATATATTCCTTTGAAAAAAAATAATAGTGAAATTTCTTCTTTTGGAATTACCTATCCTAGGTTTTTGATTCAAAATAAGAAAATATCTGTAGAAAATATAGGTTTTTATTTCCCTATTTCCGATTATTTTAATTTTATAATTTCCAGTTCGATATATGGAGGAGAAAGATGGAAATTAGAAACAGAAATGGAATATAAATTGAAATATGCGTATAATGGATCCATTCATTTTAATTATCAATATTTATCAAATAAAAAATTTGATTATCAAATTCAGTGGAAGCATAATAAAGATTATAATTCAAATTCTGAAATAAAATTTAACGCAGATATAAATTATTATTTCGATAATTTTTCTCCAATTATATCCAGAGGAAATGAAAATGAAGAAATGAATATTTCTAATATTAGTATAAAAAAAATTTTTCAGAATTATTTTTTGAACATGGAAGCATATATAATTCAGAAAAGAAATAAAGGAGAAACGAAATTAAGAATTCCAGAAATTAGCATTTCCATGCGAAAAAAACCTTTTTTTACAAAAAATCCGTTTTTTTATCCATTAATTATGGATTATCATATATTTGCACATAATTCTATCGAATATTATTCAATTCCTCCTCTACTAAAAAAAATAAAACAAAAAACAAATATCCAAACTGGTATCAATCATACTATAAATATTTATACCTTTATTCCTATTTATCCTTATTTAAAAATTTCTCCAAGAATTCATTATAAAGGATATTCTACTTTGAATTTGAATTCATGGACCTCCTCCTTATTTCAAACGACAGATGCATTAACAGACATATTATTTTCTTCTATAGAAGGATTTTTAGAATTAAATAATAGATCTTTTTTATTGAGACATAAAATGTCCCCTATATTTTCTTTTAGAATTAAATCTTATCTTCCTGTAAATAATGATAATAAAGAAAATTTTATTAAAAATAGAATCAGTTTCATATTAAATAACAATTTGGAATTGAAAATAAAAAATAATAAGAATTTAAAAGAATTTTCATACAAAAAAATAAAAATAATTGACCTTTTTCAGGTAAAGAATTTTTATTTTTTTGATAAAAATTCTTTTCATTTAGAAAAATTCCATTTTATGGGCTATACTAATTTTACGAAGTATTTAAAAATGAAATATAAAGGTGGGATAAATTTCTATGAAAAACGGAAAAATAGTAATTTTTTCCATGATAGAAAAGAAAAAAAAAGAATGTATTTTAATTTCTCATTTCATGGAAATTTTGAAAATGAAATAAATTTTGTTGATAATAAATATGAAAAAAAAGGAAAAAATCGTTATGAATACTTTTATTTTGATAAATACAATTATGCAATATATCCAATTCCATTGAATCTTAAAATTGATTTAAATTCAACTTATGAAAGTTCTTTTAAGAAAAAAAAATTATTCAACACTTTTCTAAGTATAAATGGATCTATAAATCTAACAAAATATTGGAATATAGAAATAAATACGGATTACAATTTATTGAGACATAAAATAACCTTTTTCAAGATTGTTTTTTACAGAGATTTGAGAAGTTTTAAAATGAATTTTGACTGGACTCCCATAGGAGAAGATCGTTACTGGTCTTTTTTTATTGGAATAAAAGATCAAAATTTAAGTAATTTATTACAGTATAAAGAAATACATTATTATTAATAAATTCATAAAATGAAAAAAATAAAATCAGAAAGAATTCTATCTTATGGACCATATAGAACATATGTATTGATAGAAAATTTTTTATTTGTATCTGTACAAATTTCCATTGATCCAAAAACTGGAAATTTAATTTCTTAAACAATAGAATTAGAAACAGAAAAAGTTATGAAAAATTTGAAAATTATTCTTTCAGAAGATAGGGTAAATTTTAAAAAAATTATAAAAACTTCTTTATTTATAATAAAAATAGAGGATTATCCTAAAATAAATTATTCTTATTATAAATTTTTTCATGAAATAGATTCTCCTTCTAGAGAAACCATACAAGTTTTGGGATTACCAAAAAAATACGAATATAGAAATATCTTTAATAGAATATAGATAGAATCAAAGATGAAAATAAGCCTTTTATTCCTTATGAATAAATGAGTTCAAAATATTATTTTTTATTAATTATATTATTTTTCCTTAATATTGACTATTCTTTTAACAAGAATCCTAAAAAATCTATAAAATTAATTCATGCCGATTTTATACAAAAAAAAGATCATAATGATATTGTTTTTCTAACTGGGCATGTCCATTTTAAACATAATGAATATCACCTTTTTTGTGATCAAGCTATCTATAAAAAAAATAATCAATTTTACGGATATGGAAATGTTCAATTAAAATCAGAAAAAAACAAAATTTTTTCTCAAAAAATAGAATATTCCGAAAATATGAATAACCTGAAAGCCTCAGGTAAAGTTATTTTAGTTCAAGGAAATATAAAATTAACAGCAAATACTATTAATTATAATTTTAGAAAAAAATTTCTTCAGGCAATCAAAAACGTGATTTTATTCTTGGATGAATTTAAATTATATACCAATATTTTAGAATACGATCTTAATCTTAAGAAAATTTTTTATAAAAAAGGAAGCTTCCTTTTTTATAAAGATTATAATATCTATAGCAAAGAAGGATTTTTTTTTCCTCTAAAAAAAAAAGCAAAATTAAAATATGAAGTAAAATTAATTAGTAAAAATTATACAGTATACTCCAATTCAATAGAATATCTATTTTCAATAGATAAACTAACATTATATAGCCCGACTATTATAGTAAAAAATAATAATAAATTGGATAATTTTTTCTATGCTAAATCAGGTACTTTTTTTCTAAAAAAAAATATCTTTTTGTCCAAGGAATATTGTAGTCTTCACTATAATGATAAAATTATAAAAGGAAAATATTGGTTTTTTGATCACAATAAAAAATATGGATTTATAAAAAATGTTCTTTTTGAAGATAAAAAAAAAGGATATTTCTTTATAGGAGATAATGGAAATTTTGATTTAGACTCTGGATTAATTTCCTTAAAAAGGAATACAGCATCTATAAAAATAGATCCTAAAGAGGATTCTTTTTTTATTTATTCTGATAAAATCATAATAAACTTAAAAAAGGATTCTATATTCTCAATTCAATTTTTTCCTGTTATAGGTTTTTTTTTAAATGAAGAACTTCAAATAAAAAGTGATTCCTTGAGATATGAACCATCCAATAATTCCATAAAATTTAATGGAAATCCAATTTTTTGGATAAAAAAACAACAAATAACTGGAGATTCCATTTCTATTCATCTTAAGAATGGTTTTTTTTTAGATTATTTGAAAATTATCAAAAATGCTTTTTATATAAAAAAAATAAATTTAGAAGAATTTAATCAGATCAAAGGAGAAATTATGATAGGTTTTTTTGATAAAAAAAATGTTTTAGAAAAAATTTTGGTTCAAGGAGATGCTGAAAGCCTTGTTTTTCTTTATAATAATCCTTTATATAATGGAAAAAAAATAATCAATAAATCTTCTTGTAAAATTATATATGCAGATTTAGAAAAAGGGAAAAAAATAAAAAAAATTTCCTGTTTAGAAAAAGCAAACTCAAAACTAATTATCCTATCTAATAATAGATCTAAAAAAAATTTATTTTTTTCTAAATTTTCTTGGAGAGAAGATGAAAAATCTAAAAATAAAAAATATTTAATCTATGAGAAAATGAAAAAATATAGAAAAGAAAATTTAGAAGAAAATGAAGAAATCAAAAAGTTAAGAAAAAAAAATTAATATGTATGAAAAAATTAGAGAAAGATTTTATTCGATATCAAACTCAAATAACATCTACTCCTATGAAAATTTCAGTAGATTATGCAGATGGTAATTATATTTATGGAAAAGATGGAAAAAAATATTTAGATTTTATTGCAGGTCTTTCTGTAAATACTTTAGGACACGGAAATAAAAAAATAAAAGAATCTATAAAAAATCAGGTAGAAAAGTATTTACATACTATGGGTTATGGTGAATTTATACAGGAACCTTGTGTAAAACTTTGTAAAAAACTTGCAGAAATTACTCCATATCCACTAAATAAAACTTATTTGGTTAATTCTGGAACTGAAGCTGTAGAAGGAGCATTAAAACTAGCAAAATGTTATACAGGAAGGGAAGAAATTATTTCTTGTAAATTAGCTTATCATGGAAGTACACAAGGATCCATGAGTGTTATGGGATATGAAAAAAATAAAAGACTTTTTAGACCTCTACTACCATTGGTTAAATTTATAACATTTAACCAAATAGATGAATTGATCTCCTCTATTACAGATAAAACAGCTTGTGTTATTTTGGAAACCATACAAAGTTCTGCAGGAGTGGTCTTACCTAACAATTCTTTTCTAAAAGAAGTAAAAAAACAATGTAAAAAAAGAAATTCTTTAATGATACTGGATGAAATCCAAACTGGATTTGGAAGAACAGGAAAATTTTTTGCTTTTGAACATTATGGAATTGTCCCTGACATTTTGGTAATGGGAAAAGGAATGGGTGGAGGAATGCCTATTAGTGGTTTTATGTCCTCAGATGAAATTATGAAATCTTTTTCTGATAATGCTCCAATGGGGCATATAACCACTTTTGGAGGTAATGCCGTAGCTGCAGCAGCTTCTTTAACTACATTAAATCAACTTATGGAGTTTAATATTATTGAAAAAGTTTCTATAAAAGAAAAATGGATTAGAAAATATTTAGTTCATGACCAAATAAGAAATATTCATGGAAAAGGACTTCTTTTATCTTTTGAATTAAAACACAAAAATCATGTTGATGAGGTATTACAATCTTGTATAAAAAAAGGATTAATTCTTTTTCGTTTTTTATTTCATAGTAGATCTTTGCGTATTTCTCCTCCATTGACTATTACGGAAAAAGAAATTCAAAAAGGATGTTCTATTATTATAGAATGTTTGAATAACCTTAAGAAAAGATAATAAAATGTTGTTTTCTATTTTTCCAAAAAAAAATGAGATTTTTTATTGAATTAGCTTATAATGGAAAGGATTACCATGGATGGCAAATACAGAATACAGTGAATTCTGTAGAAGAAAAATTAGAATATTGTTTATCTATATTATTAAAAACTCCTATAAATATAGTAGGAGCTGGAAGAACAGATAGAGGGGTCCATGCAAAACAAATGTTTGCCCATTTTGATCTTGAAAAAAAAATCAACAAGAATTTTATTAAAAAATTAAATATTTTTTTGCCTAAATCTATTCATGTCCTCAATATTTTTCCAGTAAAAAAAAATGTTCATGCTAGATTTAATGCGATAAGTAGAACCTACAAATATTATTTAACATATAAAAAAAATCCTTTTTTTCAAGATTTTTCTTGGTATTGTTTTTATCCATTAAATATTAAACGTATGAATAAGGCTACTAAAATTTTAATGAAATATAAAGATTTTAGTTCTTTTTCTAAAAAAAATAGAGAAAATAAAAAAAAAAATAATATATGTGAAATATACTATGCAAATTGGTCAATAAAAAATACTCATTTTTGTTTTACTATTGAAGCTAATAGATTTTTAAGAAATATGGTAAGGGGTATAATTGGTACATTAATTGACGTAGGAAGAGAAAAAATTAGCATAAATAGATTTATAGAAATTATAGAGTTAAAAAATAAGGATTATTGTAGTAAAACAATACCACCTCCATGTGGTTTATTTCTTTCTAAAATTCTTTATCCAGAGGATATTTTTTTATGAAAAAAAAATCTTCCTTGAAACAACTTTTAAGAATTAGTTTAAGTTATAAACTTATTCTAATAACAATAATTATCATTTCTATATTAATATCTTTTATATCTGCTTATCGCCCTAAATTGATACAGAAAGCTATAGATGTTCATATAGTTTATATGGATTTTTTTGGTCTTAAAAATATTTTAATATGGATTATTCTGCTTCTTATCTTAGAAAGTGTATCCCATTTTATTTTATTATATTTATCTAATATTCTTGCTCAAAAAGTTGTTGAAAAAATTAGAATTCTTTTATTTGAAAAATTATTATCTTTTAAAACTTCTTTTTTTAACAAAACACCAATTGGAAAACTTGTCTCCTATTCTGTTTCGGATATAGAAACTATCATTGTAATATTTAACGATGGTATATTACTTGTATCTGGAGATATTTTAAGAATAATGATGATTGTAATTATGATGTATACAGTGCATAAAAAATTATCTATTATTATTTTTTTTACTATTCCATTTATGTACTTGATTACTCGTTTTTTTCAAAAAACATTAAAAAAAACTTTTCATAAAGAACGTGTACAAACTTCACGTTTAAACAGTTTTTTACAAGAAAAGATCGTAGGTATGTCTATAATACAACTCTTCCATAAAGAAAGAGAAGAATATTTAAAATTCAAATCTATCAATCAAAAATTGATGAATGCTCATTTTAAAACTATTTTTTATTTTTCTATATTTTTTCCAATAGTTGAACTTATATCTGCTTCTACAATAAGCATTGTAATATTTTATGGAGGATTTTATTCAATTGAAAGTATAGGGAATAATATAAAATCAGGACAAATCATTGCTTTTATTTTTTTTATTTACCTTATTTTTCGTCCCATGCGTCAAATAGCAGATAGGTTTAATATTATACAAAGAGGAATTGCTGGTATAGAACGTATATTTTCTATATTAAATTCTGAGGATATAATTATTAATAGAGGAAATATAAAAATTAAAAAATTAAAAGGACATATTGTATTTCATAATGTCTATTTTTCCTATATAAATAATGAAAAAATGGCTATTAAAGGCATTTCTTTTGAAATACTTCCTGGAGAAAATGTAGCTATAGTAGGATCTACGGGTTCTGGTAAATCTACCATTACGAATTTAATTTCCAGATTATACGAGATAAAACAAGGTAAAATTTTGATTGATGGATATGGAATTAAAGATATTGAACTTAGAAATTTAAGATCTCATATAAGAGTAGTTACACAGGATACATTTTTATTTAATGATTCTATTATTAATAATATAACTTTAGGTAACTCTTCCATTAGCCTAATGGAAATAGAAAAAATGGCAAAAAAAATAGGAATACATAGATTTATAAAATCTTTACCTAATGGATATAAATATATTGTACAAGAAAGAGGTGATCTTTTATCGCTTGGAGAAAAACAGTTAATTGCTTTTTTAAGAGTACAAATACATCCTTATTCCATACTTATCCTAGATGAAGCAACAACATCTTTAAATCAAGAATTAGAAAAATTGATCTATCATGCTACATATCGTTTAACTAAAAATAAAACTTCGATTATTATCAGTCATCGGCTTTCTACATTAAAAAATGTAGATAAAATATTAGTTCTCAATAATGGAGTCCTTGTAGAAAAAGGACCCCATAAAGATTTAATTCAATTAAATGGATATTATGCAGAATTATATAAAGAAACATTTAATAAAAAAATAATATAATGTTATGGACAAACTATTTTTAAGTAAGTTTTTTTCAATTTATTTTTTACCCAATTTTTAATTTTTTCTTCTTGTTTTATAATCTTTCCCCAATTTTTTAATTTTGTATAATCTCTTTCAAAAGAAATTGGATGAGAAGGGATCCTTTCCAATAATTTAACAATAAAAAAAGCTTCCTTTCCATTTAAAATTTCTTTATACGTATCAGAAATTTCTCCATTGTTTAAATGAATTAAAGATTTTTTCATTTTTTTTGATAGATTTTCTTCTCCTATACAAATCTTTTTCCATATGAAAGAATCTACTATTTGATTATTTATAGGATTTTCATTTGGAATAGTTTCGAAAGAAATTTCATGATTTATTAAACGATTTTTTACTAAGTCTACAAACGATTTTGTTCTGGTTAATTCTTCTTTTGTATATTTAGGTTTGATTAAAATATGCCTTATATCTATTTCATCTCCTCTTTTTTCTTCTACTTTTACTAAGTGAAATCCTAAATTTGTTTCAAAAGGTTCAGATATTTGTTTTTCTTTTAGAGAATTAACTATACGTTTAAATTCTTTTGGTATATCTTTCTTTTTTAATCCCTTAATCAAACCTCCTTTCAATGCAGAAGAATAATCTTCTGATAATAAAATTGCTTTTGTAGAAAAATCTCTATCAAAATGAATTTCCTTTTTAATTTTTTTCAAAAAATTAAAAATTTTATTCCTGTGTTTTTCACTTAATTTTGGATAGAAAATCATATAAGAAATACATATTTTTTTAGGAATCATAGGTAGTTTATCCTTTTTTTTATTAAAAAAATATTTTACTTCTTCAGGAGATACTTCTATATCTTCTATTATTTTTTGATAGAATTTCTCTATATACTGATTATTTTTGATAGTTTCAGTTAATTCTTCTAAAAATTCCTCAGTATAGGAATTTTTATTTAATGTTTTTAAAAAATTTTCTTGATTTTCTAAAATATTAGATACTTTTGTTTCTAATTCTTGATCATCAAATTGTAAACTTGGATCTTTTTTTGCATAATAAAGAATTAATTTGTGAATTAACAAATTTTCTAATCCCTTACAGGAAGAAATATTTTTATTATAATCTAAATAATTTTTTATCTCGGAATCTAAGATAATTTCATCTCCTATTATAACAGAAATCCCATTTACTTTTTCTAATTCTAAAGAAAAAGAAAAATTAAAAAAAATCATCAAAAAAAAATATAAATATCCTTTTTTTAGAAAAAAATTAAACTTAAATAAAATATTTTTTATCATAAAACATAAATAAATTTGCAATTTAACAATCAAATTGATTTATTAAAAATAAAGATTATTATAATCATGACTTTGATAGCTAAAAATATATACAAAAAATATAAAAAAAGAAATGTGGTAACAAATGTTTCTTTTTGGTTAAATCAAGGAGAAATAGTTGGTCTAATTGGACCAAATGGGGCTGGAAAAACAACCTCTTTTTATATAATCGTAGGGCTTATTAGACCGGATCAAGGACAAGTTCTTCTTAATGAAGAAAATATTACAAACTACCCAATATATAAACGTTCTAGAAAAGGAATTGGATATTTATCACAAGAACCATCTATATTTAGAAAATTATCTGTAGAAGATAATATTTTATGCATATTAGAAATGAAAAAAAATTCTTATAAAGAAAGGAAAAAAAAAACAGAACAACTTCTTGAAGAATTTGGATTACAACATATACGAAAAAACAGGGGAGATCTTTTATCTGGAGGGGAGCGTAAACGTACTGAAATTGCTAGATGTTTAGCTTCAAATCCTAGATTTATTCTTTTAGATGAACCTTTTTCTGGAATAGATCCTATCGCGATAGAAGAATTACAAAAAATTATTCTTTCTTTAAAAAAGAAAAAAATTGGTATATTGATTACCGATCATAATGTACAGGAAACCTTTATAATTACAGATCGTCTTTATTTAATGTTTGAAGGAAAAATATTGAAAGATGGACCTTCTAAAGAATTGATAAAAGATTCTATGGTAAGAAAAGTTTATTTAGGAAATCATTTTCTAAAAAATCATAAAATAAAAAAATAAATGGATCATCGTTTTCAAGGTCCAGAAGTTGGATTGTTTCTTAATGGAGATCCTCCTAATATTTTTTTCAAAAAATATTTTTTTTACAAAAAAATATTTGCAGTGGACGGAGCTTTTTACTATTTAAAAAAAATGGGGGTACAAGTGGATTCTATTAGTGGAGATTTTGATTCTCTTTTAAAAAAGGATATTTTAGGAAAAAAAAATAAATTTTTTGAAATTTTTGAAACCAAAGATCAAAATTATTCCGATTTTGATAAAGCTTTACGAATAATATATTCTAAAGGATTTTTAAATATAAATGTTTGGGGCGCTAGTGGTAGCGAACAAGATCATTTTTTAGGAAATCTATCTACGGCTTTGAAATATAAAAAAAAATTATCCATAATTTTTCATGACAATTATCATTATTATTTTTTTTCTGATAAAAAAATTTTTTTTTATCAGAAAAAAAATAAAAAGGTTTCCCTTTTTCCATTTCCAAAAGTAGAAGGATTATTAACTCATGGTCTAAAGTATCCTATCAATGATGGATTATTGAAAATAGGTAAACGTATAGGAATTAGAAACGTAGCTACTGAACCACAAATAGAAATAAGTTATAAAAAAGGAGAACTATTAATCTTTGTAGAAAGATAACAGTATTTTTTATTGTATCCATTGGTTAATCCTAAAAATAATTTTATCTGTATGATTTTCCAAATCACATAAATTTCCATCCATTTTTACCCTATGTATTGAAATATGAACATATCCATGATAAACCATATTACAAATATGGGCTGTTTGTTGAATAGGGCGTAAGAATTCATCTATAGTAAAATTATTTTTTTCTCCTGCATGAAATGTTTTTTTTTCTGATCCAGTAGTAATAGATACCAATAAATGTTTTCCAGAAAGAGATTTTTTTTCATATAATTTTGTAAAAACCTGATCCTTCCACTCTTTTAAAAGGGAGGGATAACTATACCAATAAAATGGAAATTGAAATACTATAAATTTTGTATCCAAAATAATCCTTATTTCTTCCTCTACCTTGATTTTGAAATCAGGATAAATGTTATATAATTTTCGTATAATAATATTTTCTTTACATTTATCATGAATATTCTGTATAATTCTTTTATTTAGAATAGATTTTTCTATATTAGGATGAGCTACTAAAAATAAAATCTTATTTTTCATGATTAAATAAAAAATTTAGAAATTGATATCATTCAATTTTTTCATCATATTTTTTATATGATTAGCAGAATTTCTCAAAAGAAATATTTCTTCTTTGTTCAATTGTAATTCTATAATTTTTTCTATTCCATATTTTCCTAAAACAACTGGAACTCCTAAATACATATCTTTCAAATTATATTCTCCATTTAAAAAAACAGAACACGATAAAATTCGTTTGGAATTTTTAAGAATAGCTTTTACCATATTCACAACGGATTCACTAGGAGCTATCCAAGCGGATTTCCCCAATAAATTTACAATTTCCCCACCCCCATTTTTGGTTTTTTCAATAATAATCTGATTTTTTTCTTTCGATAAAAATTCCATGATAGGGATTCCAGATATAGAAGTATATCTATATAAAGGGACCATAGTCTCACCATGTCCTCCTAGTAATAAAGTTTGTATATCATGAGGAGAACAATTTAATTCTTTTGACAAAAAATAACGATATCTAGTTGAATCTAATATTCCTGCCATACCCATAACACGAGAAGAATCTATTTTAGCCGTTTTATAACATACATAAGCCATCACATCCAGTGGATTAGAAACAATTATAAATTTTGCATTTGGAGAAAAATAAATAGATTTTTTAGTTACAGTATGAATAATTTTTGCATTGATATTTACTAAATCATCACGACTCATTCCTGGTTTTCTAGGCAATCCACAAGTGATAATAATTATTTCGGAATTTTTCGATTTTGAATAATCATTAGTAATACCAATAACATGAGTATTTGATCCAACAAGAGGTAACATTTGAGATATATCTAAACTATTCCCTTCAGCTAATTTATCTTTTATATCCAATAAAACAATTTCTTCTACTATATCTATTCTAGCTAATAAACTAGCACATGATGTTCCTATATTTCCTGCTCCAATAATAGTAATTTTCATTTTTAATTTTTTTTGATATTAATATATAAATTTTTTAAACGATCGTTCTTAACGATCTTCTTTATGAAAGATTTCTCTAAATTTCTCTAACTTTACTGAAGTTAAACACAATTTCTATTTTTATGAGTGAGGATTTTTTTATAAAAAAATTCTATTCCAGACATATAGGGCCTTCTTGTGAAGAAATTCACGAAATGTTGAAAATATTAAAATACAAATCCATAAAAGATTTAATAAATAATACTATTCCAAAAGAAATACGTTTAAAAAAACGATTAAATCTTCCAAATTCTATTTCTGAATATCAATATTTAAATCATATTTATAGAATTAGTAAAAAAAATAAAATTTATCGTTCTTATATAGGATTAGGGTATAAAAATACTATAACTCCAGCTGTAATTCAAAGAAATATTTTAGAAAATCCAAGTTGGTACACCCCTTACACACCTTATCAATCTGAAATATCTCAAGGACGTTTAGAAGCTTTAATTAATTTTCAGACTATGATTTCAGATCTTACTGGAATGAAAATTAGTAACGCTTCTATGTTAGATGAAGGAACAGCTATAGCTGATGCTATGTTAATGATTTATAAGGAAAGTTTAAAAAAAAAACAGATAAGAAAAAATTTTTCCTATTTTTTTGTTTCAGATGAAGTTTTTCCACAGACATTTTCCATCCTAAAAACAAGATGTTACGGTTTAGGAATAAATTTAATTAAAGATTTTCATGGAAAATTACACGAATATAAAAAAGAAAAAATATTTGGATTATTACTTTCTTATCCTTCTCCTTCAGGAGAAATATATGACTACCTTGAAACAGTAAAATATGCAAA
This sequence comes from Blattabacterium sp. (Cryptocercus kyebangensis), assembly GCF_003226855.1. Lineage (NCBI taxonomy): Bacteria > Pseudomonadati > Bacteroidota > Flavobacteriia > Flavobacteriales > Blattabacteriaceae > Blattabacterium > Blattabacterium sp. (Cryptocercus kyebangensis). Next base: position 619,619 of record NZ_CP029820.1, on the reverse strand, counting down.
AAAGAAAGATATCTCAGTAATAGTATCCACTGATTTATTATCCCTAACTTTGTTAAAACCTCCTGGAGAGTGGGGTGCAGATGTGGTGGTAGGATCTACTCAGTCTTTTGGTCTACCTATGGGTTATGGAGGCCCTCATGCCGCTTTTTTTTCTACTTCTGAAAGATATAAACGTTTTCTTCCAGGAAGAATTATTGGTGAATCAATGGATAGAAAAAATAAAAAAGCATTTCGTATGGCTTTACAAACAAGAGAACAACATATAAAAAGAGAAAAAGCCACTTCTAATATTTGTACCTCACAAGTACTACCTGCTATAATGGCATCTATGTATGCTTTATATCATGGTCCAAATGGTTTAAAAAAAATAGCAGAAAATATTCATGAAAATACTAAAAAATTAGAATATTTATTGAATAATACTATTGGGAATAGTATTATTCAAATGAATACATTTTATTTTGATACTCTTAGAATAAAAATAAAAAATTCAGATTTTTTTTTCTTGGAAAAATTAAAAAAAATAGCTGAACGTAGAAAAACTAATTTCCGATATGTAGATAAAGATTCTTTAACAATTACTTTAGACGAAACAACTTGTAAAAAAGATATTTACCATATTGTTTCTATTTTTCATGAAGTTAGTAAGAAAAAAAACAGAAAATTTTTTATTGAAAAAGAAAAGTATAAAATTCCAAATTTTTTAAAAAGAACATCTAATTTTTTAGGACATCCAATTTTTCATAAGTTTCATTCAGAAAATGAACTTATGCGTTATATTAAAAGATTAGAAAAAAAGGATCTTTCTTTAAATCATTCTATGATTCCGTTAGGATCATGTACTATGAAACTAAATCCCTCTGCAGGATTGTTCTCTTTGAGCCAATATGAGTGGAGAAATGTTCATCCTTTTTCTCCTAATAATCAGACAAAAGGATATCAATTTATTATTAAAAACTTGGAAAAATATCTGAAAGAAATAACGGGATTTTCTGGAGTTTCTTTACAACCAAATTCTGGGGCTCAAGGAGAGTATGCTGGACTTATGGTAATAAAATCTTATCATAATTCTTTACAAGAAAATAAAAGAAATGTAGCCTTAATCCCTACTTCATCACATGGAACTAATCCTTCTTCAGCAAGTATAGCTGGAATGAAAGTTATTTTAATTTTTACTAAAAAAGACGGATCTATCGATCAAAATGATTTGTTAAAAAAAGTAAAAGAGAATAAAGATTTATTATCTGTATTAATGATAACTTATCCTTCTACTCATGGAGTATATGAATCAAATATAAAATCTATAATAGATCTCATTCATGAGTATGGAGGATTAGTTTATATGGATGGAGCAAATATGAATGCGCAAATAGGACTAATTAAACCAGCAGAAATTGGAATAGATGTATGTCATATAAATCTACATAAAACTTTTTCTATTCCTCATGGAGGTGGAGGACCTGGAATGGGTCCTATTTGTGTAGCCCCTCATTTAAAACCATTTCTTCCTAATCATCCTTTTCAAAAAAATTCAAACCAAAAAAAAGAATTGACCATTTCCTCTTCTCCATACGGCTCTTCTTTAATTTTAACAATTTCTTATGCATATATTCGTATGTTGGGTCCAGATGGATTGAAAAAGTGTACTGAAATATCTATATTAAATGCTAATTATATAAAGAATAAATTAAAAAATTATTATAAAATATTATATGTTGGGAACAAAAATACAGTAGCACACGAATTTATCATAGATTGCAGAGTTTTTAAAAGTATTGGAATAGAAGTTATCGATATAGCAAAAAGAATGATGGATTATGGATTCCATGCTCCTACTATATCTTTTCCTGTAGAAGGATGTATGATGATAGAACCTACAGAAAGTGAATCTAAAGAAGAATTAGACCGTTTTATTGAAACACTTATAAAAATACGTGAAGAAATTAACGAAATAGAAGACGGTCTATTTACAAAAAAAGAAAATGTATTAAAAAATGCACCTCATAGTTTAGATTTATTAACAGGAAACGATTGGATATACCCTTATACTAGGGAAAAAGCGGCTTATCCATTGAATTGGGTGAAAGAAAGAAAATTTTGGCCATCAATCGATCGAATTGATGATGGATATGGAGATAGAAATCTAATTTGTAGATGCACTTAAAATATTTTAGAATTTTTTAAATTTTGAATATGGAGTAACATTTATAGAATCAAAAAAATTTTTTTTGTATTTAAGTAGTCCTGTTATAGCTATCATAGCTCCATTATCTGTTGCATATTTTTTTTTTGGAATAAAAATTTCCCATTTTTTATTTTTTTTTGCAAAAAGGAGAAAATCACGTCTAATTTCATTATTAGCGGAAACTCCTCCTGCTAAAACAACTCTGAAAATTCCGGTCTTTATAGTAGCTTTCTGTATTTTTTCCAAAAGTATTTCTGATATAGTTTTTTGCACAGAAGCACATAAATCTGCTAAATTTTTTTTAATGAAAAGGGAATCCTTTTTTGATTTATTCTTGACAAATTGTAAAATATGGCTTTTAAATCCACTAAAACTAAAATCTAATTCATTCACGGATGGTTTTGAGAAAATAAATTTTTTGGAACATCCACTTTTAGAAAAATGATCTAATAGAGGACCTCCAGGATAATAGAGACCAAACATTCTAGCTATCTTATCAAAAGCATCTCCTACAGAATCGTCTAAGGTAGATCCTAGTATTTCCATTTTAAAAAAATCATTTACTTTTATTATTTGGGTATGTCCACCGCTAATCATTAAACATAAAAAAGGAAATTTTGGAAAAGAATTATTGATATTCGAATTTTGTATAAAATGGACAAGAATATGTGCTTGTACATGATTTACAGTTAGTAGAGGAATTTTTAATCCCATTGAAAAAGATTTCGCAAAAGAAGAACCTACTAATAAAGATCCTATTAGTCCTGGACCTAAAGAAAAAGATACAGCATCAATTTCATATCTATCTATCCTTGATAAGGATATAGCTTTATTTACAGCTAAAATAAGATTTTTATCATGAAATCTTGAAGCTAATTCAGGAACTACCCCTCCATATTTTTTATGAATTTTTTGACGTATGATAACATTAGATAACACTTCTCTATTATTAATTATAGAAACAGCGGTATCATCACATGTGGACTCTATTCCAATAATAATAAGTTTTTTTTTCATAAAAAAAATAACAATATCTTTAAGAATAAGAAATGAATAATTTTTTTAAAAAAAAATTTATTTTTCAAAATAAAAAAATATTTTTATTCTGTATAATAGTACTTTTTTTTATAATAGGAATATTTTATACTATTTATACTATTTATTATCAAAAAAAGAAAATACAAGAAAAAATAGTTTCTTTTTTTTTTGGAAAAAGTAAAGGAGAATATTGGTAGTAAAAAAATTTATGTAAAAAATATAACTTTTAATATTCTTAAAAAAGAATTTTATTTACATGATGTAAGTATCATAGATCATCACGAATTTTCTTTTATTCATTTTTCCAAATGTAAAATTTCTATTAATAATTTATTTCAATATATTTTAATCAATTCAAAATATTTAGATATAGGAAATTTAATTATTGATAATCCAAAAATATTTGTTAAAAAATACTTTAAGGAAAAAGAAAATAATTTATTTTATCTATTAAAAGAATTTATAATAAAAAAGAATTTGAGTAAAAATCCTATTGGAATTATTACTTGTTCTAATTTGAAAGTAAAAAACGCTTGTTTAACATACGAAAATATAAATTCTAAAAAAAATTATAGAAATAATTTTTCTACTTATATAAAGGATATTAAAATTGATAATAAAATAAAAGCCACCATATTTTTTTTAAAATTAAATGGATGGATAAAAAGAAAAAATTATAGAATTAAAAATTTTTTCTGCCGTTTTACATATCATCCTTCGAAATTAAAAATTCATAATTTTTTTATAAAAACAAATAATAGTTTTCTGAAAGGAAAATTTCTATTCTATAGTGAATACGAAAATCCGTTTTTTTACGAAAAAAATAGAAATATACAAGGGGAAATTTTTGAAGGATCTAAATTAGGGATAGATTTAATGGAACTATTTTTTTCTACTAAAAAATGGTCTTCCAATTCTATGTTTTTCATTCAAGGTATTATAAATGGTAAGTTAAATAAAAAACTTTTTTTTTCTAAAATTTTGATAAAAAATGTTTATGGAAATAAGATTTTTTCAGAAAAAATTAATATTTTCTATTTTAGAAATAAATGGAAAGAAATTCAATTTTTAAAAACCATTCTTAAAATTTCACCTCATGAAATACAAAAATTCATTTTATCAAATTTTCATTCAAAATTTAATTTTATAAAAAATTATTCTAAAAGTTGTATTTATAGAGGAAATATACTTATAAAAAAAAGGTTTTTAAAACTAAATGGACATATTCAATATAATAATATTAGAGCAAATATATATACTGGTATTAGTATTAACGATAAAAATATACAGTATACAGGAAAAATTTTAACAGAAAAAAAAAATATTTTTTTATTAAAACTACCAAAAATATCATTTTTTAGTAGTTTTCCATCAGATTTATGGATTTTTAAATTTAAAGGAATTTATAACAATTTTTTTTTGAAAAAGAATGTTAAAAATGATTTTCACAACTTTTTTACTACTTTATTTTTTTCTAATTATGAATCAAAAATAAATTTTAATAGAAAAGAAAATTCATATTTTCAAGAATTTTCTATAAATATAGCTAAATATAAAAATGAAAATAGATTTTTTATAAAAATATTTTCACATGAAAATAAATTTTTTAAAAAAATGTCCATAAATATATCCGATATAATTATCGGTCATATTTATGGGCATTTTGGATGGAATAATTTATTAAAATCATTAAAGGATGAGTTATATTGTTTAATAACAAAGAAAAAAATAGAAAATAATTATTTAGAAAAACAAAATGCTTATTTTAATTTATTAATTAATAAATCTTTTTACAAATTTTTTAATCAACAAAGAAAAATGAAAATACAATCTGATAATATTCAATTATCAGGACTATTAAAAAATAGGAAACTAAAAATTAGTTTTTTTACCAAAAAATTTCAATTAAATGAAATTTTTATAAAAAATATTTCTATTAAGGTAAATTCTTTTTTAAGAGAAAAAATAAAACTATCTCTTGAAAAGATGTTTTTTAAAAATTTTATATTTAAAAATATAGATCTATCTATTTTAGATAGAGATCACTCTCTATTTATTTATTCCAATTTTTTTTTCAATTTCCAAAAAAAAGAAGTAAAAAAACAAACCTTTAATTTAATTTTTCAAAAAATTAATGATCCATATAAAAAATGTAAGGAAAATAATTTTCTTATTTTTTTTATTCTTTCTTCTAAACTAAATATAAATGGATATGATTGGTTCATTATTAATCATATGAATAATAATATTGGAAAAATAAAAATAGACTTATTAAATCGGAGGTTTACCATTAATAATCTTGTATTATCTTCAACTTTAAAAGAAAAAGAAAAAAAAATAATTGTTATAAATTCCTATTTTATTGAAAATAATTATAATAAATTCCAATTTATACTAAAAAATATAGAATTAAAAAGAATAATTCCAAGAAAAAATATAATGATTGATGGTACTACAAACGGTTTTTGTATTTTACAAATAGGAAAAAATAAAATTGAACTTAATAAAATAAATATAAAAATTAACAATATTTTAATTGAAAAAAAAGTTCTTGGAGATTTTTATATTTACTCTTTTCCAGATAAGAAAAATTATAAAATAAATGGAATTTTGAAAAAAGGATCTTCTGAAATTTTATTTTTATCTGGAAATATTAATAGTGAATTACAAAAAAAATTAAATCTTGATTTAAATGTAAATATTCATAATTTTAATATTAGAGATGTTTCCTTTTTTTGGAAAAAAATTAATAGTGAAGCAAGAGGAATTATTGTAGGGAATATTCAAATTAAAGGATCCTTAGATAATCTTCATTATTTTGGAAAATTAGAAATTAAAAAATTTGGAATAAAAATAAATTCCATAAATACAGATTATGAAATGATAAATACAACTTATATAGATCTTATTCATAATTCTTTTATTTTAAATCCATCTTCTTTTATAGATACAAAATACCATACAAAAGGTTATATAAATGGGCATCTATTACATAATAATTTTTTTCAATGGAATTTAAATTTATCTATAAATACAAAAAATTTACTTGTTTTAAATACAAATAAAAAACGTAATACCTTTTTCTTTGGAAAAATTTTTTCTAATGGAAAAATTAAAATAATAAAAAAAGATAAAAGTGTAAAAATTTACATGAAAAAAGGAAATATTTTAAGTTCTTCTCATTTATATATCAACCCAAAAGGATTAAAATATAAAAAAAATAATTTTATTGACTTTGTAAGTCCTAATAATAAACATTTTAATAAAAATGATATCCAAAAAAATGAAATAAAAAAAATAGAAAATGATAATAAAGAAAATTTTTTCTCTTTAAATATAAAAACATCTATAAATAAGAATACCAAAGTTTCAATATTATTAGATAATAATTTGGAAAATTTTATAGAACTAAAAGGAAAAGGTTCTTTATTTTTAAAAAAAGATCCAGATACAAATATCCAAACCAGTGGAAAATATTTTGTAATAGATGGATTTTATCATTTTTCCAATCAAAAAAAAATTCCAATTTTTAAATTAAAAAAGAGATTTAAAATAAAATCAGGTGGATTGATTACTTGGACAAATAATTTCGATCACTCAAATATTAATTTGATAGCATATTATACAAGATATGTATCTAATGTAATAGATTATTTAGATATCCAAAATCATTCAAGTACTTATAATCCCATAATATTTACAAAATTAAAAATGAATATTTATGGAGACATAAAAAAACCTAATCTAAATCTAGATATTCTATTTCCAAATAGTAATGAAGAAATCCAAAAAAAATTATTCAAAAAATTAAATTCTTATGAAGAAAAAAATATTCAATTTTTTTCTATTTTAACCTTAGGAAAATTCTTTTTAAAAGATTTTCTAAAAAAAAATTTTTTATCCTCTTTTATTTATGACTTTTTTTTAAAACAGATAGGAAATCTACTTTCAGAAAGTAATCCATCATTGAACGTTAATTTCGATTTTATAAAAAAAAGAGAAAAAAACAAATATAGAAGTCTACTTTCTTCAATATATTATGAGATTAATGATCGTATTTCTATAAGAAGTAATATAGAATTACTTCTAAAAAAAATGAAAAAAGAAAAAAGAAGTCTATTTAGTATAGGAGAAATTCAATTAGATTTAGATCTCCATAGTACTAAAAATAGCCACTTAAAATTCACCATTTTTTCTCGTCCAAATGATAACTTTCTTCTTTCTAAGAAAAAAAATACCATAAATCATGATATTTATCCACTTTATGGAAGTGGAATTGTTTACAAAATTTCATCAGATGATTTATGGAAAAAAATTTATGAATTTTTTTTCCATAAAAAAAAATTATACAAAAATAATAAAAAATATATTGAAAAATAAGGAAATAAATCTTAAAAAGAAAGTTTTGTATCTTGGTGTTTTTAATACTTTTATACGAAAAAAAAATATATATAATAATGATTCCAAGATATAATACAGATGAAATAGATAATACTATTGTCAGAAATCTGAATCTAAATGCTAGAACTCCATATACTGAAATAAGTAAAAAAATAAGTAAAGAAATTAAACCTTTATCTGTTGGAACTATTCATGTAAGAGTAAAAAAATTAGAAGAAGCTGGTATTATAAAAGGAAGTACATTAATAATAGGATATGAATCACTAGGTTTTAATCTAATAGCTTTTGTAGGAATATTATCTGATTCTCGTGAATCAAAATTAGTCAAAGAAAAATTAAAAAAAATTCCAAATATTGTACAATTATATATAACTTCCGGTAAATATAATCTTTTTTGTAGAATTATCGCTAGAGATCCTTCAGATGCTAGAGATGTTATTTCTAAAATTGGAGAAATTAAAGGAGTTCTTAGAACAGAATCTACAATTTGTTTAGAAGAAAGTATTAATGATGAAAATAGATTGCTTTCTAATATATTGAAACAATATAAATCTTCTTAATTTTTAAGATTGTCCAATTTTTTTTATCCTTTTTTTAAATTTTCTAAGAAAATATTTATCCTTCCAAAAAATTGCATAGTTTCAATTTTTTATTAAGGGAATGTCTAAATTATTATTAAGGATTGATTTATATAAAAATATTACAGATAAGATTTTGATCTTACTTATTTCTATCTTAGCCTTGACCTTTTTTTTTCCAAAAAAAGATATAGTATTCATTTTTGAATACTATATCCCAGTTTCATATAAAAAAGATTCTAAAAAAAATTTTTTATATGAAAAAACAAAATCTATTACTAAAACTAAACATTTTATTGAAAAAGGGAAAAAGAATAATATTATAGATGAATATAAATTTCGAACATGTTCTTTTTTTAAGAACGAAAATGAATCTAGAATATGGAATAAAAAAAAGTATTATGGTTTAATTATAGGATATTTTTTAATGATAAGCATAATATTGAAGATATTATATCTTTTTTATTTCCAAAGCAAAATATTTAAAAATAATAGAAAAATAAATTTCTTAATAATCAATATCTTGTTGATATCTTTAATAACAATCTTAACTATAATATATCATTCTAAAACATTATATTTAATTCCATTTTGTATTTTTCCTATAAGTATTCGTGCCTTTTTTAATATAAATTTAAGTCTTCTTATCCATTTAATAACAATTTTATTATTATCTTTAATTACACCAAATAGCTCCGAATTTATTTTTCTTCAGGTTATTACAGGTTTTTTAGTAATGCTAACAAGAAAGAACCTTTATAAGGTAACTTATTTATTTTTTTCAGTAGGGAAAATAACTATTACTTATATCATTACTTTTTGCTCACTCACTTTAATTCGTAAAGGATCCTTAGAAAATATTTCCTTATATACTTTTTCTCTATTTTTTTTTAGTGGGATATTAACTTTATTTGTTCATCCATTAATATTTTTTTTTGAAAAATTGTTAAATATTACTTCAGATATTTCATTATTAGAATTTTCCGATATAAATACCCCAATACTAAGATTACTATCTCAAAAAGCTCCAGGAACTTTACAACATGTTTTAACTGTAGCAAATATAGCAGAAGAAGCGGCCGTTTCTATTGGTGCTAACTCTTTGTTAGTAAGAATAGGAGCTATTTATCATGATATTGGAAAAATTAAAAATTCTATATTTTTTACTGAAAATCAGTATAACATACTTAATCCTCACGAAAATATAAGTCCAAAAGAAAGTGCTAAAATTATTTTGGACCATGTCCCAATTGGAATTGAATTAGCTAAAAAATATCAATTGCCTAATCTCATTATGGATTTTATACGAACACATCATGGAAATCGTATTGTTCATTTTTTTTATGAAAAACAAAAAAAAATATATCCAAATATAATAGTAGATGAAAAAGAATTTCAATATTCTGGACCTAAACCATTTTCTAAAGAAACCGCTATTGTTATGATTTGTGATTCTGTAGAGGCCGCTTCCAAAAGTATAAAAAATCCATCTAACAAAGATCTAGAAAATGTAGTAGAAAATATTATTAATAAACAAAAAAAAGAAAATCAATTTTCTAATGCAAATATTACTTTAAAAGAAATAGAAAAAATAAAAAAAGTTCTTAAAAAAAAATTAATAAATATTTATCATACTAGAATTGAATACCCTATTTAATTTGTTTATTTAATAGATCTACTTTAGATTTGTATATATACATATACAAGGAGAGTTGCCGGAGTGGTTAACGGAACAGTTTGCTAAACTGTCGGTATGAAAAAAATATCGCGTGGGTTCGAATCCCACATTCTCCGCTTTTTAACGGGGTATGGCGTAGTTTGGTAATCGCGCCTGGTTTGGGACCAGGAGATCGTAGGTTCAAATCCTGCTACCCCGATTCTTATGGGTCACGTAGCTCAAATGGATAGAGCAACTGCCTTCTAAGCAGTAGGTCACAGGTTCGAATCCTGTCGTGATCATTTTTTTATTATATTTTTTTAGATTTTAGTACTTCGTCGATCATCCCATATTCTTTAGCTTCTTCAGAAGTCATCCAATAATCTCTATCTGAATCTTTTTCAATTTTTTCAATTGGAGATCCTGAATGTATGGAGATAATATCATAAAGTTCCCTTTTTAATTTCAAAATTTCACGAACGGTAATTTCAATATCTGAAGCTTGTCCATGGGTCCCTCCTATAGGTTGATGAATCATAATTCTAGAATGTTTCAATCCAGATCTTTTATTTTTAACTCCAGAACAAAGTAAAACAGCGGCCATAGAAGCAGCTACTCCTGTACAAATAGTAGCTACATCTGGTTCAATAATCTGCATTGTATCATATATTCCTAATCCAGCATGAACATCACCTCCAGGTGAGTTAATATAGATTTGTATATCTTTTGATGTATCTACCGATTGCAAAAATAACAATTGTGCCTGAACTATATTAGCTATTTGATCTTCTATAGGAGTTCCTAAAAAAATCACACGATCCATCATTAAACGAGAAAAAACATCCATTTGAGCTACATTTAATTTACGTTCTTCAACAATATAAGGAGTCATCATTTTAATATATTGATCTATAAATAAACTATTTATCCTTTGATCTTTTACAGCAAATCTCACAAATTCTTCAGAATTTTTTTTATGATAATTCATTTTTATTTACTTATATATATGGATAATATTTTATCAAATTTAATCATAATTACTATTATCTATCCATATATTAAAAAAAATAATGCAGAACTTAGAAAGTCCTTTAATTTTGATAAAAAAGTTTTGAATTTGTGTACAAAAAATTATTGATTCAAACCATAATCTATTCTATAGGATTCCTTTTCCCAAAGATTATTAATTATGCTTTTCTAAAATTTTTTACTAAATCTTTAAAAAGAGAAGAGTTTTCTCTTTATACAGATATGTATGCGTTATCCTTTTTAGTTATAGGGTTCCTTTCTTTTGGATTAGAAAATACTTATTTTAGATTTTTATCTAAAAAAAATCACAACAAGGAAGTTATTTTTTCAACAATAGTTATTATACAATTTTTTATAACATCTTTATTTTTAATATTTTCTATAAATTCAATAAAATACTTAGTTTCTATTGCTGGATATAAAAATCATCCAGAATATTTTTTCATGTTTTTTATAATTATATTTTTTGATACTATTTGCATTCTACCTATGGCTTGGATTCGTGCTCATGAAATGGCTTTAAGATATACTACTATAAATGTTATAAACATATTAGTACAATCTATTTTTATAATATATATGTTTTCTTTTTATACACCATTAAAACAAACACCTTTTATCCCAGAATCCTATTCTTACATTTTTGAATGGATTAATTCTTTTACAGATAAAATAGGATATATATTTTTTGCAAATATGATTGCTTCTTTAAGCAATTTTATTTTAATTATTCCTATTCTTTTAAGGAAAGTAACCATAAAAAAGTTTAATAAAATTCTAGCTAAAGAAATGTTAAATTATGGAATTCCTATTATGCTTGGAACTATGGCTTTTTCTATTAATGAAAATCTTGATAAAATATTAATTAAAAGATGGCTTTCCGATGAAATAAACGGGGCTTATTCCGCTTGTTATAAAATCGCATCTTTTATGAGTTTATACATTCGTGCATTTAGATTAGGAATTGAACCTTTTTTTTTTAAAAAATCTGAAGATGCTGATGCAAAATATTATTACGAAGAGATTATTTATATATTTATTATACTTGGTTTAATATTTTACGTATTAATATGTGGGAATATTTCCATTCTCATAGATTTTTTAATCGATAAAAAATATCATATTGCAATATCTATTATTCCAATAGTAATGATGGGAAATTTATTTTTAGGAATCTATACAAATTTATCCATTTTTTATAAAATTATAGATAAACCTATTATTGGAACTTATATATCCTTAATAGGTGTTTTTATTACAATTTTATTCAATATAGCATTTATATTAATTCCTAATAGCAGTTTTATGATACCTGCTTGGGGAACTATAACTTCTTATGGAAGTATGGTATTAGTTCTATATTTTTGGGGTAAAAAAAATTTTCTTAAATTCTATAAAAAAACGTGGAATATTATCCTTCATTTATTATTTGCTTTTTTCCTAGTTTCATATATAATTAATCATAAAAATAGGATAGAAATTCACTTTTTTTTACAATTTTTATATATAATTATTGTTTTTTTATTCGAAAAAAATAATTTTTTTTCTAAACTAAAATAGAAAAATAAAAAAAAAAGGAATATTTTGCATAAAAAAAGTTATCCATCAACATTCATTTTAAAAGCAAATATTCAAAAACCAATTTTCATAATTTTTTTGGAAAGAAAGTTAATTTCAACAGGTTTTTATTTAAAATTTTCTAAAAATATTAAAAAAGATTTTTTTATAAAAAAAAAATTTATTGATACTGGAACAATTTGTATTATCCATATTTCGGATAAAAAAAAAGAAATAGAAAAAGGGGATAACCAATATTATAAGGAATTAAAAGTAATTATAATAAATATTTCTTTAAAGAATATTTTAATTCAACCTAACGAAAAAATTGCAATTATGGATGTTTATCCAGAAATAGAAATAAAATGGAAAAAATGTTCCATTTTAAATAAAAGTAAAAGAGGAAATAATAGTTTTGGAAGTACCGGAATATAAAATTGTGGATTAAACTTAATCTATTTCAATGTATGAAAATCATAATTCCTATGGCCGGAGAAGGATCACGTCTTCGGCCACACACTCTAAGAACTCCTAAACCTTTGATTTCAATCGTAGGAAAACCGATCTTGAAAAGATTGTTGGAAAACTTATTTAAATCTATTGAAATTCTCTCAATAAAAGAAATAGTTTTTATTATAGGAAAAGTAGGGAAAAAAATAGAAAAACAATTAATAAAAATATCTAATGATATAGGATTTCACAAAATTGTAATATACTATCAGGAAAAACCATTAGGAACTGCTGATGCTCTTCTTAAAGCAAAAAATTCTTTAATAGGCCCCATAATTATTGCTTTTTCCGATACTTTATTTTACAATGATGATTTTGAAATTATAAAAAATACAAAAATAGAGAATATTATATGGACAAAACAGGTTAGAAATCCTAATTTATTTGGAATTGTAGAAAGTGAACCATCAGGATTAATTACTCGTTTTATAGAAAAGCCAAAAAGTAACGTATCTAATTTGGCTATTATTGGTCTTTATTATTTTAAAAATAGTTCTCTATTGAAAAAAGAATTACAATATATCCTAGACCATAATATTAAAAATGAGAAAGAATATCAATTGACTTCTGCATTAGAAAATATGAGAAAAAAAGGAATTAGATTTACTAGTCAACAAGTTCAGATATGGATGGATTTTGGAAATAAAAAAAGAACTATTTCCTCTAATTCAAAAATATTATCCATTGAATCCAAAAAATTAGAATTAATTCATGAAAAAACGATGATAAAAAATAGTTTAATTATAAGACCTTGTTTTATAGGAGAGAATACAACTATTGAAAATAGTATTATTGGTCCTTATGTTTCAATAGGAAAATTCACAAAAATAAAGAACAGTAACATAAAAAAATCTTTAATACAAGATTATACAAAAATACAACATGTGAATATTTACAATTCTATGATTGGAAGTTATACTTCTTATATAGAAATGGCAAAAGAAGTAAATTTAGGAGATCATTCTATTTTAAATTTTTAGTTTTTTATTTATATAAATAAAAAACTAACCAATATAATTAACTTAAAAAATTTAAATTAAAAAAAAGGCTTTAAAGTAAAACCTTCATATTAAATGAAAAATTCATAATTTTTTTTATATTTGAGTAAAATTTCCATTCAATGGATTTATTTTTTATTTTTTTTATGTTACTTGGAACATTTGGAACCACGGAAATTGTGGTTATTGTTATACTTGCACTATTACTTTTCGGTGGTAAAAAGATACCAGAATTAATGAGAGGATTGGGGACAGGATTAAAAGAGTTCAAAAAAGCTTCTGAAAAGGAAAATTCCGCAGAAGAAGAATAGAAATTTCTTTCATTTTCTGTTTTTTTTATTAGCACTTTTTTTTAACTAATAATTAATGAATGAAAAAGATAAGAAATATTATGTTTTTTATGCTCATATTCAAAAGCCTGATTATACAATCAGTATCAAAATCATTTGTTGAACAGAAAAGGAAAATAAATTATAATAAAAGCCTACCTATTCAAAAATTTGATATAAATCATATATATATAGATAATTTATGGAAAAAAATATTCGGAATCAAAAAAAAATATTTCTTTGGAAGAAGAAATTCCTTACCACATAAAAAAACTCTTATTATTACAAATATAGATGCAAATGAATTAAGATCTAGAATAAATAATCTAAATCAAAAATCTCAAATAAAAATACTTAAATATAATACCATAATACATGCATCTGTAGAAAGCTATCTTCGTATGGGAAAATATATAGGAAAAGTTATTTCATTATCTAATTTTTATTTTCCTATGTTTGAGGAAAAATTAGAAAAATATCGTATACCAAAAGAATTAAAATATATTGCTATCATAGAATCTAATCTAAATTCTACCATTACATCTAAATCTGGAGCTCAAGGAATTTGGCAATTTATGCCTGAAACTGGAAAAATATACAATCTCCATATCAATAATATTTATGATGAAAGAAATGATCCAATGAAATCTACAGAAGCGGCTTGTCGATATTTTAAATATTTATATAATAAAATAGGAAATTGGGAATTGGTTCTAGCGGCCTATAACGCTGGACCAAGTACAATAGATAAAATAATACGGCTTCATAATAAAAAAGATTTTTGGAGTTTATGGGATTTTTTCCCGAAAGAAACCAAAAATTATATTCCAAAATTCATTGCTATTAATTATGTAATGAATTATTACAAAGAACATAACATACAACAACTACCCCCATGTTCCCATTTTTGTATTAGATATAATGATACCGTATTAGTTCCAATAAAAGAAAAAATATCTTTGAGGTTTTTTGCATCCGAATTAAATATTTCCTATAAAGATTTAATGTTTTTAAATCCACAATATCTTGTAGATATTATTACTCCTGAAGATGGAAATAAATATTTTTTAAGATTACCAAAAGGAAAAATTTCTCTTTTAAAAGAGAAAGAGAAGGAAGACTTTTTGAGAAAAAAAAAAAATAATAATTAATTGATGATGAATGGATGAATTTCTACTATCAGATACCATTTTATTTACAAGATTATGAACGAAAAATTTGAACAAAAAAAAAAATCCCTAAGACTTGTATTAGATAAAATGGATAAAATATATGGAAAAGGTACAGTAATGCGCATGGGAGATTCACGTATAGAAAATTTAGAAATAATTTCTTCTGGATCTCTTAGTTTAGATATAGCATTAGGGATAAAAGGATTTCCTAAAGGTCGTATTATAGAAATATTTGGACCAGAATCTTCTGGAAAAACTACTTTAGCATTACATGCTATTAGTCAATCACAAAAAATAGGTGGATTTGCAGGATTTATTGATGCAGAACATGCTTTTGACTGTGTTTATGCTAAAAAGATTGGTGTGGATATAAAAGAATTAATCATTTCTCAACCAGATAATGGAGAACAAGCACTTGAAATAGTGGATAATTTAATCAGATCAGGGATTATGGATATGATAGTAGTAGATTCAGTAGCAGCTTTAACTCCGAAAAGTGAAATTGAAGGAGAAATGGGAGAATCCAAAATAGGACTACAAGCAAGACTGATGTCTCAAGCTTTGAGAAAGCTAACTTCTAGCATAGGTAAATCTAAGAGTATACTTATATTTATTAATCAATTAAGAGAAAAAATTGGGGTTTATGGGAATCCAGAAGTAACTACCGGAGGTAATGCCTTAAAATTTTATTCTTCTATACGATTGGATATTCGGAAAGGAAATCAAATTAAAAACGGAGAAAATATTTTAGGAAATAGAACAAAAGTAAAAGTGGTAAAAAATAAACTTTCTCCTCCTTTCAAAACTGCTGAATTTGATATTATGTACGGAGAAGGTATTTCAAAAATAGGAGAAATTCTTGATATAGGAGTTGATTTGGGAATTATTCAAAAAAATGGATCTTGGTTTAATTATGGAGATATGAAATTAGGTCAAGGAAGAGATTCCGTAAAAGAATTTTTAAAAGGGAAAAAAAATATTATAAATGAAATGCAAAAAAATATAATAAATCAGCATTTTCAATAGTAAAAATATATGAAAATTACTTTTTTAGGAACTGGTACCTCACAGGGAGTCCCTATCATTGGGTCCAAACATCCAGTATGTTTATCAAAGAGTCCAAAAGATAAAAGACTTCGAAGTTCTATTCTTATTGAAAAAGATAAAAAATCATTTTTGATAGATTGCAGCCCTGATTTTCGTTATCAAATGTTAAGAAGTAATCATGAAAAAATAGATGCGATTTTTATTACACATGAACATCACGATCATGTAGGGGGATTAGACGAAATAAGATCTATTAATTTTAAAATGAAAAAAACGATTCCAGTTTATGGATTACGTCGTGTATTAGAAAATTTAAAAAAAAGATTTTACTATATTTTTTCAAAAAATAAAAATTCAAATACTTCCAAAATTTCTATCTATGAATTGGATAATTATATGGATACTTTCATAGTAGAATATTTTAAAGTTATTCCTTTATATATATGGCATGGTCCTCTTCCTATTTTAGGATTTCGTATAGAAAACTTTGCCTATATAACAGATGCAAGTAGTGTTCCTATTCATACCATGGAAAAATTAATAGGTTTGAATATTTTAGTCTTAAATGTATTAAGAAAAGTTTCAAAACATTCCTCTCCTTTTACATTATCCGAATCATTGGAACTAATCCAAAAAATTGGACCTAAAAAAACTTATTTTACACATATAAGCCCTTTACTTGGATTTCACGATGAAATTCAAAATCAATTACCTAAAAATGTTTATTTAGCTTATGATGGACTGATTGATTATATATAAACTACTATTAACTATATAATTTTAACTCATCTTTCTTATCATAGAATATCTCCTATTTATATAAATAGAAGTTCAGACATTATAACTATATTATAAATTTTTTTGAAAAAAAATATTAAATAGATATCAGTATGCGAACGTTAAAAAAATTTCTTTTTTCCACAAAAATTACTTCTGTTTTATTTTTATTGTTAGCCTTATCTATGGCAATAGCTACTTTCTTAGAAAAGAAATATTCTACAGATATAGCAAAAATATTTATTTATGAATCTACTTGGTTTGAAACTATTATTGTTCTAATTATAATAAATTTAATAGGAAATATATGGAAATATAAGCTTTGGAATAAAAAAAAATTTCCTTTATTAATTTTTCATATATCATTTGTATTTATTTTTATGGGAGGAGTTATTTCTAGATACTATAGTTTTGAAGGAATGATGTCTTTAAGAGAAGGAGAAACTAATGGAAAAATTATTTCTAGAAAAAATTATATAAAATTGAAAGTACATAGAGGGATGAACACAATGGTTTATAATGATCCTTATATTTTATCTTCTTTTCATAATGGATATAAAGGAAAATTTTTTTTTGAAGGAGATTTATTGAAAATAAATATTATAAACTATATTCCATGTGCAAAAGTATTTCTTTCTAAAAAAAGTCCGGGGGAAAAAATTATAAAAATAGTTTCAACCAATAAAAAAGGGAGAACGGAAAATTTTCTTAAAAATGGAAAAATAATAAAAATAAATGGATTTTTTTTTTCCCTAAATAAGGATATTCCTTTTGGAATTCAAATTTTTGAAAAAAATGATAAACTTTATGTAAAATCTCCTTTTTTAGGGAGAAGAATGAATATGATCAATAAAGAAATTACATTCTTATCAAGAAATACTATTACACCTATAAAAATAAGAAGTTTATATCAAATAGAAAAAAATAAAGAAGTAGTTCAATGGGTTATTCCTGAAGGAATTGTAAAAGGAAAATTAGAATATATTAAGTCCTGTAATGATGATAAAAAAAATGATAATTTATTAGATGCTATTACGGCTAAGATAGCCTTTCAAAATAAATATAAATTGGTCACTTTTTTAGGAGGAAAAAATAGAACGGAAATGAGTGAACCTATATTCTTCAATAATCACCAAATTTCCATTGGATATGGATCTATTCTTTTGAATCTTCCTTTTTTTTTAAAGTTAAATAAGTTTAAGGTCGAAAATTATCCAGGTTCTGGATTTCCATCTTTTTTTATTAGTCATATAACTCTAATAGATAAAGAAAAAAAGAAAAATTATTTCATTTACATGAACCATGTTCTTAATTACAAAGGATATAGATTTTTTCAATCTGGATATGATCCAGATGAAAAGGGGACCCATTTTTCTGTAAATAATGATTATTTAGGTACTAATTTTTCTTATTTTGGATACTTTTTGATGAGTTTAGGAATGTTTCTTACTTTATTTTGGAAAGGAACTCGATTTAGTTTTCTTAAAAAGAAATTAAAAGATTTATCTAAAATTTCTATATTTTTTATTTTTTTTTCATTAATCAACAGCCATTTTATTTTTTCTCATATTCATGAATTGAAAAAATTCAAAAAAATTTCTTTAAAAGAAATTTCCTATAATATTCATATTCCTAAAAAACATGGAGAGAATTTTGGGCGTTTACTAGTACAAGATAATAAAGGAAGAATAAAACCTATAAATACTATGGCGTTAGACCTTCTTCGAAAGATTCATAAAAAAAGTCATATAGGAATTTTAGATGCTAATCAATGGTTTATATCTATACATCAAAATAATATATTTTGGGCAAAAATTCCTTTTATTAAAGTGGATAAAAAGGGAGGTACTGAATTTTTAATTCAAACAAAAGCCAATAAAGAAGGTTATGTATCTATGATAGATCTTTATACTGTAGATTCAAAAACATCAAAATTAAAATTTATTCTACAAAAAGATTATGAAAATTCTTTTTCTAAAAGTCCCATTCAAAGAAATGAATATGATAAAGCCGTTATTAACCTTAGTGAACGCGTAGGAGTTATTCATGGAATTTTTCAAGGTAAATACCTTCGTATTTTCCCTATTCCAAACGATATAAATCATACATGGTCTAGTTGGATAATTCCAGATTCCAATAGTTTAAATCCAATTGGATTATTGATGTTCAAAAATTATTTGAAATCTTTGTTTCATGCAAAAAATGAAAATAATTGGAATATTTCGGATAATGAAATAAAAAAGATACAATTGTATCAATTGAAAAATTCTAAATTTATTTTACCTTCAAAGAGAAAAATAGATATAGAAATTTTTTATAATAAATTGAATATTTTTTACTTTTTGCCTTTTTTTTATTCCGTTATTGGAATAATAATTCTTATAAGTTCTTTTATAAAAATTTTCTTTGAAAAAAAATACATATTTTGGATCTATAGAATTTTAATTTCATTTTTATTCATTCTATTTATTTTTGAATCTTTAGGTTTAATTTTAAGATGGTATATTTCTGGTCATGCTCCATGGAGTAATGGATATGAATCATCTATTTTTATTAGTTGGTGTTTGGTAGGTATAGGATTAATCTTTTATAAAAATCAATTTGTTTCAGGAATTACTGCATTAATTGCCTCTATTTTATTGATGATAGCATCACATAGTGATACTCTGGATCCAGAAATTACTAATTTAGTACCTGTTTTAAAATCTCATTGGTTGATAATACATGTAGCTATCATTACATCAAGCTATGGATTTTTTTTCACAGGATCCTTTTTAGGAATTTTAGTTCTTCTTTTATATATTCTTTTAAAATATAATTCTAAAAAAGAATATAAGAATAAAATTAAAATTCATATCGATAAATTAACTATTATTAATGAAATGAGCCTCACTATAGGCCTATTTCTATTAACTATAGGAACTCTTTTAGGATCTATTTGGGCTAATAGTAGTTGGGGCCGTTATTGGAGTTGGGATCCAAAAGAAACTTGGGCATTCATTAGCATAATGCTATATGCTTTTGTATTACATATGCGTCTAATACCAGGAATTAGAGGTATATTTTCTTTTAATTTTTCCAGTATATTGTCTATAAGTTCTATTATTATGACTTATTTTGGAGTGAATTATTATCTTTCTGGATTACATTCTTATGCTAGGGGAGAGCCAATTTCTATTCCTTATTGGGTTTATTATAGTTTACTAATTTTAGGATTCATTTCTCTTTTATCCTATTATTCATATTATTCGAATAAATTTAATGACAAAATTACGGAAAAATAGATAAGTAATATTCCTTATTTTATATATTTTTTGTAAAAAAAAGAAAAATTTGAAAAAAAAGGGGGGTACTCTATTTAGAGACGCGTTTGGAAATTTTCATTTCGTAAAACGTTTTTTAATTTTCACCTTTGGTTGTATTTCTTACAATCGTTATAATGGATTTAATCAATTACAATTAAAAGGAACAGAATATATTAAAGCTCTTCCTGATAAAAGAGTTCTTTTTGTATCTAATCATCAAACTTATTTTGCAGATGTGTTTGCTATGTTTCATGTATTTTGTAGTGTAAAAAATGGATTTATAAATACGATAAAAAATCCTATTTATCTTTTAAATCCTAAAGTTAATCTATACTATGTAGCAGCTAAAGAAACAATGAATAAAGGAATACTTACAAAATTATTTACTTATTCAGGAGCTATTACTGTAAAAAGAACATGGAGAGAGGGGAATAAAAAAGTAAATAGATCCGTAGATATATCTGAGATTACTCGTATGGGGACCGCTTTAAATGATGGATGGCTCATTACTTTTCCGCAAGGAACTACTAAAGAATTTGCTCCTGGACGAAGGGGTATTGTTCATGTTATAAGAAAATTTAATCCTATTGTAGTTCCTATTGTTATAGATGGATTTCAAAAAGCTTATGATAAAAAAGGAATTCGAATCAAAAAAAAAGGGGTTTTACAAAAAATGATTTTTAAAGAACCTATTAAATTGGATTTAAAGAATGATACTACGAATATGATTATGGAAAAAATTATGGACGCTATAGAACAATCTCCTAAATATTACAACAGAAAAAAAACTAAATTATGAAATACAAATATGTAATAGATACTTTCCTTGATTTTTTTCAAAAAAAAAAACATAAAATTATTCCTTCTTTCCCTATTTATTTAAAAGACGATCCTACACTTTTTTTTATTAATGCTGGCATGAATCCTTTCAAGGATTACTTTCTAGGATATAAAAATCCGGAATTTCGAAGAATCGTTAATATTCAAAGATGTCTTAGAGTTTCTGGAAAACATAACGATTTAGAAAATGTAGGATATGATAATTATCATCATACTATGTTTGAAATGTTAGGAAACTGGTCTTTTGGAGATTATTCTAGAAAAGAAACTATAGAATGGGCTTGGGAATTATTAATACAAAAATATAATATTCCAAAAAAAAATATTTACATATCCGTTTTTATTGGAGATGAAAAAGATGGATTATCCATGGATAAAGAAACTTACCAATATTGGAATTCGTTAACAAGTAAAAATAATATCCTTTTTTTTGGAAAAAAAGAAAATTTTTGGGAAATGGGGTCTACGGGTCCTTGTGGTCCTTGTTCTGAAATTCATATTGATTTTCGTAATCAAGAAGAAAAAAATAGATTACCAGGAAAATATCTGATCAATAAAGGACATCCTAAGATGATAGAAATTTGGAATTTAGTTTTTATAGAATTTTTTAGAAAATTAGATGGATCCTTGGAGATTTTATCTACAAAACATGTAGATACAGGGATGGGATTAGAAAGATTATGTATGATATTACAGGGAAAGTTCTCTAGTTATGAGACGGATATATTTTTTCCAATAATTAGAGATATAAAAGATTCTTTAGGAAAAATTTATAAAGAAGAATTTTATCAAGATGTATCCATACGTATTATAGCCGATCACTTAAGAGCTCTTGTTTTTTCTATCTACGATGGTCAATTACCATCAAATAATGGAGCTGGTTATGTTATAAGAAGAATTTTAAGAAGATCCGTTATTTATGCAACTCGTTTTTTATCTAAAAAGAAACCTTTTATTTACAAATTTGTGGAATCTTGGGTAAGAGAAATTAGAATATTTTTTCCTGAATTGGAAAATAAAAAAGAATACATAAAGCATGTAATTGAAGAAGAAGAAACCTCTTTTTTTAGAGTAATTGAAAAAGGGTATGAACGATTTCATCATTTAATCATAAAAACTAAAGAAAAAAATCAAAAAATTATTGACGGAAAAAGTATTTTTCAATTGTACGATACTTATGGATTTCCCATAAAATTATCTAGAATATTAGCTGAAAAAAATGATTTTTCTATAGATGAAAAATCATTCCAAAAAGAATTATTAAAACAAAAAGAAAAATCTAAAATAGATAATAATCTCATTATAAAAAGTGATTGGATAAAAATTCATAATAATCAATTTGTGAATGAAAATGAAAATTTTATAGGATATGATTTTTTAGAATATAAAATTTTCATTCTAAAATATAGAAAAGTAGAAAATAAATCCGTAAAAAAAAGAAAAAATTCTTATTACGAGTTAGTTTTTTCCAAAACACCTTTTTATCCTGAAGGAGGAGGACAATTGGGGGATACTGGTTTTATAAAAAATAAAATAGATAAAATTTTTATTGAAAATACAATAAAAGAAAATTCTATGAATTTACATATTGTTCGAAAACTTCCTTTGAATATTGATTCATCTTTTCAAGCAATAGTAAATAAAAATAGAAGAATAGAAATTGAAAAAAATCACACATCTACTCATTTATTACATTTCTCATTAAAAAAAGTTTTGGGGGACCATATTCAACAGAAAGGATCTTATATTGGAGAAGATTATTTACGTTTTGATTTTTCACATTATAAAAAAATAACTACAGAAGAATTAAATAAAATAGAAAAATTAGTTCAAGAATTAATTTTTTCTAATCTTCTTCTAGAAGAAAAAAGATCTTTTCCATTGAAAGAAGCCATAAAAAAAGGTTGTTTCGGAATATTTCATGAAAAATATAAAGAAAAAGTACGTGTAATCACTTTCGGAAATTCTTCCGAATTATGTATTGGTACACATGTCAAATGTACTGGATTAATTCAAGTTTTTGAAATTTTATCAGAGGCTTCTATATCGTATGGAATACGTAGGATAAAGGCTATAACTTCTAAAAAAGCTATTCAATATTTAAAATCTATTCATTTTCAACATAAATCATTAAAAAAAATTCTAAAATATCCGGAATCCCCGATAAAGAGTTTTCTTAGTTTACAAATAGAAAATAAAAAATTAAAACAAGAACTTGAAAAAGGGTTTTCACAGAAAATTAAAATTTTAAAAAAAGAGTATTTATTAAAATCGATCCAACTATCTTATATCACATATATATGTGATATATCTAATGAAGATAAAAAATTAAATCCCAACCTTATTAAGAAAATTGTTTTAGATTTACGAAACGAAGTATCGAATTTATTTATGGTAGTAAGTTTTATCAAAGATAAGAAAATAATGATTTTTATATCTATTTCTGATTCTGTAATCAACAATAAAAATATTCATGCTCATAAAATTATCCGTAAAATGGCGGATTATATCCATGGAAAATATTGGGGTAAATCTTTCTTTTCTATGGCAATAGGAAGCAATATAAATGGACTAAGTTTAGTTTTGAAAGAAACGAAAGAATTTATAAAATTTTTTAAAAATGATGATAGAATTTCTTTTTGAGAGATTTTTTTTAAAATTGTTTAAATTTGATAAATATTTTTTTTGGTAAAAATTTGTATATGAGTGATGATCGATATTCTTTTCTAAACTCTATCCATAATATAGAGTTTCTTTATAAGAAATATAAAGAAAATCCTAATTCAGTAGAACCAAGTTGGTGTGCTTTTTTTTATGGATTTGATTTTAATGAAGAAAATTATCAAAATTTTCATGAAAAAATGAATCAACTCTCTACTAAGAGTAGTCCCATAAATGTTCCAATTATTAACACAATTACTAAAGAATTTTTAGTTTATAATTTGATTCAAGCTTATCGAAAAATTGGTCATTTTTTTACTAATACAAATCCTATACGAAAAAGGAGAAAACATTTACCTTCTTTAGATTTAAAAAATTTTGGATTATCTGAAAAAGAACTTGATCTTTCGTTTGAAGCAGGAAAATTAATTGGTATTGGAAAAAATAGTTTAAAAAACATTATTAAACATCTAAAAAGTATTTATTGTAATTCTATAGGGATAGAATATATGTATATATCGGATCCTAAAAAAATAGAATGGATTGAAAATTGGTTTCTAAAAGAAAAATTCGAATTTTCCAAAGAAAAGAAAAAATTTTTTTTAAAAAAATTAAATGAAGCAGTTTCCTTTGAAAATTTTATTCATACTAAATTCGTAGGTAAAAAAAGATTTTCTATAGAAGGAAATGAATCTATATTACCGGCATTGGAAGAAATGATAGATTACACTTCCAATAAATATATGACCGAATATTTTGTCGTAGGTATGTCTCATAGAGGACGTTTAAACATTCTTTCTAATTTCTTAAAAAAAGAATATTCTCATATTTTCAGTGAATTCCAAGAAAAAAAATATAAAGAAAAATCATTTTCCGGTGATGTTAAATATCATTTAGGTTTTACAAAAATTAGAAAAACTTTTAGTGGTAAATATATAAAAATAAGTCTTGTTCCAAATCCATCTCATTTAGAATCAGTAGACGCTATTGTTGAAGGGCTCACTCGTTCTAAAATAGATATTGATTATAATCAATATAGTGATTCAAAAAAAATAATTCCCATTCTTATTCATGGAGATGCTTCTTTATCAGGACAAGGAATTGTATACGAAGTAATACAACTATCTAAATTAAAAGGTTATAAAACAGGGGGGACCATTCACCTCGTGATTAATAATCAAATAGGATTTACGACAAATAACACAGAAGGCCGTTCTAGTCCCTACTGTACTGATATAGCAAAAATTGTTCTTTCTCCAGTATTACATATTAACGCAGATGATATAGAATCTGTTATTCGAGCAATTCATTTTGCAGTAGATTTTAGAATGCATTATCATGAAGATATTTTCATAGATTTACTTGGGTACAGAAAATATGGACATAATGAAGCGGATGAACCTCGTTTTACTCAACCTACTTTATATAAAGTTATTTCCAAACATACAAATTCATATAATTTGTATAAAGAAAAATTAGAGAAAGAAGGGATCATTAATTCAATTGAAATAAAAAAAATGGAACAAGAATATGAAAAAATTCTAAATATAGGATTTGATGAAGCAAAAACTATTAAATGGAATATTCTAAATTCATTTTTAGAAGAAGAATGGAAAAACTTTCCTTATAAAAATAAGGAAATTTTTCATAAAGTAAATACTCAATTTTCAATTGAAAGACTTATAGAAATTTCCAATAAAATTTTTACTCTTCCTACGGATAAAATATTTTTTAAAAAAACAAAATCTATCTTTCAACAAAGATTAGAAATGGTTAAAAAAAAATTAGTAGATTGGAGTATTGCAGAATTGCTATCCTATGGAACACTTTTAGATGAAGGATTTAATATTCGTCTATCAGGAGAAGATGTTGTAAGAGGGACTTTTTCTCAACGACATGCAATTGTAAAAACAGAAGAAGAAGAGGATATTTTTTTACTTAATCATATTCGAATAGGACAAGGAAAAATGCAAGTTTACAATTCTCCACTTTCTGAATATGGAGTTTTAGGTTTTGAATATGGATATGCGATGTTATCTCCTTATACTTTGACTTTATGGGAAGCTCAATTTGGTGATTTTGGAAATGGAGGACAAATTATTATAGATCAGTATATTTCCTCTGGAGAAAATAAATGGAAAATTAGAAATGGAATTGTAATGTTCCTTCCTCATGGATACGAGGGACAAGGTCCAGAACATTCATCTGCACGTATTGAACGTTATTTACAACTTTGTGCTAACAATAATTTATTTTTGGTTAACTGTACTACTCCTGCTAATTTTTATCATCTTTTGAGAAGACAAATGAAATTAAATTTTCGGAAACCTCTTGTAGTTTTTACCCCTAAAAGTTTACTTCGTCATCCAAAATGTATATCAAAAATGGAAGAACTTTCTGAAGGAGAATTTCAAGAAATTTTGGACGACACTTCGGTTATAGATATAGATAAAGTAACAAAATTAATTTTTTGTTCTGGAAAAATATATTATGATTTGCTAAAGAAAAAAGAATCTATTAAGGATGAAACAACAGCTATAATTCGTATAGAACAAATTTATCCTTTGAAAATAAAAAAAATTATAGAATTATTTAATAAATACAAAAATAAAAAAAGAGTCTTCTGGGTCCAAGAAGAACCAGAAAATATGGGATTATGGAGTTCTATTTTTAGAAAAATAGGGAATAGTCTGTCATTTCATTTAATAGCACCATATGAAAATTCTAGTACATCTACAGGATCTTATATAGATTTTTTAAAAATTCAAAATAAAATATTAGAAAAGGCTTTTCTATAGTTTTAAAATTATAAAATAATACTTAAAATTTAAATTATCTATGATAATAAAAGTCAAGACCCCTTCTCCAGGAGAATCAATTACAGAGGTAGAAGTTACCTCATGGCTTGTTAAAGATGGGGATTACGTTTCCAAAAATCAGGTAATAGCTGAATTAGATTCAGATAAAGCAACTTTAGAAATTTCTGCAGAAGAAAATGGTGTAATAACCTTAATGGAAAAAAAAGGAAAAAAAATAAAAGTAGGGGATATTCTATGTACTATAGACACTTCTAAAAAAAGAAAAATTTATGAGGAAGAATCTAAAAAACCATATCCTGAAGAAAAAAAAAATAAGATTAATAAAAATAAAAAAAAGGAAACAGTTTCTTATAATAAGAACTGGCCTTCTCCAGCATCAAAAAAAATATTGGCAGAAAAAAATATTCCTATAGAATCCATTCAAGGAACGGGGAAACATGGAAGAATAACAAAAAAAGATTGTATTATTTCTGAGACTACGACCGATATACATTTCCCTTATATTATAGGAGGAAAATCTACTCCAGTGTATCGTTCAAAAAGAGTTACTACTCTTTCTCCTCTTAGAAGAAAAATCTCTGAGAGATTGGTTTCTGTAAAAAATAAAACGGCGATGCTAACTACTTTTAATGAAGTAGATATGCAGGAAATTTTCTTAATAAGAGAAAAATACAAAAGTATTTTTAAGGAAATACATGGAGTTAATTTAGGATTTATGTCTTTTTTTACTATTTCTTGTGTTAGAGGTCTATATATATATCCAGATATTAATGCAATAATCCATGGAGAACAAAAAATTAATTTTGAATATTGTGATATTAGTATTGCTATTTCAGGACCTAAAGGTTTGATGGTTCCAGTCATTAGAAATGCAGAACATTTATCTTTTCGTGGTATAGAACAAGAAATTAGTAGATTATCTACACGTGTTCGAAATGGAAAAATTTCTATAGATGAAATGAAAGGAGGCACTTTTACCATTACTAATGGTGGAATATTTGGATCTATGCTTTCGACTCCAATAATAAATCCACCACAAAGTGCTATTTTAGGAATGCATAAAGTAGTGGAAAGACCTGTAGTTGTTAATAAATCCATCGAAATACGTCCCATAATGTATTTATCGTTATCCTATGATCATAGAATAATTGATGGTAAGGAAGCTGTTGGATTTTTAGTATCTGTGAAAGAATCAATAGAAAATCCAATAAAATTTTTAATGGGAGAAAATGAAAAAAACATTCCTAAAATATTGGAATTATGATTCTAAAAAAAAATTTTGGAATATAGAATATAGGGGAAACTTATAAACCTATTGGATAGAATTCTATCAATTTTTTCAATAGAAAATTGACCTTTTTAGTATAAATAATAAAATACCATTAAAGGATTATATTATGGATTTACCATATTTTAAAAATTTTTTCTGATATAAGGATTTTGTCTATCTACCATATTCATTTTTCTCATTTGTATTTTTATTATTTGAATTTGATCATGCAATAGACCTCTTGTATCCATCTTTTTTGCTTCTGATAATAATAGTTCAGCTTTTTTTTTATTTCCTCTTGATAAAGAGGAAATTGCTAAGTTTAATTTAGCTATAGCTATATTTTGCTTAAATTTTAACCCAAAATCTATAGCTTTTTGCATATAATTTTCCGATTGATGCATATTCGATTCTGAATATAAAATTCCATGAAGAAAATAGTAATAGGCCATTTGATTTTTTCTTAGTTGTAATTTTGGATTTTTTATAAAGTCTAAAGACTTCTTTAATCCTTTCATATCTTTTTTTTTTATTTTAAAAAAGGCTAATAATAAAAATTCATTCCTGAAATAAAAAAAGATAGGAAGTAATCCAAAAAAAATTATAATTATTCCAAATAAATAATTTTTATTCCAAAAAAAATAAATAGATCCTATAAAAATAAATAAGGAAAAAAGTATTTTTGTGGATTTTTTCATCAAATTTTTATTAAAAATATTTATATTTTTTAATCCAATTAATGAGATCCTGATAATTGTAATTGTTTAAAGAATGTCCCGAATCGTATTCTTTGTATTGTAAAGAAAGTATTTTCTTATTTTTAAGAAAGTGAATCCCTTTTTTTACCAAATTAATAGGACAAATGGTATCATATTTTCCATGAGAAATAAAAAATTCTAAATCTTTATAAGAAGCACAATTCATTTTTTTTGGTAAAAGTTTTTTTTCTAAATATCCACTTAAAGCAATGACTTTTTTTACTTTTTCAGGATTTTTAAAAGCAATAGCATAACTTAGAATAGCCCCTTGACTAAATCCACATAACCATACTTGGTTTTTGTTTAATTGATATTCTTTAATAGCTTCATCTATAAAACAAGATATTTTTTCAATAGTTTTCTTAGCTTGTAAAATATTTATGAATCGATCTTCATTAGAAAAATCTATATCATACCAAGAATATTTATCTGATCCAAAAGAATAAAATCCTTGAATACTAATTATAAAAAAATTTTCTGGAATATCTTTTTGAAAAGAGAAAAGATCCTTTTCATTACTTCCATATCCGTGAATCATTAAAAAAAGAGGAGGTAAATATTGATTGACTATTTTTGGTTTTTTGATAATATGTTTAATAGAAAGTTTATTTAAAAGCATTTTTGTTAATTTTACTTAATTACTATTCCATTTTCTATTTTCAACTTTTCATCTGCCATATCTGCTAATTTTAGATTATGTGTTACAATTAAAAAAGTTTGTTTAAATTCTTCTCTTAGGGAAAAAAAAAAATCGTGTAATTTTTTAGCATTTTTCATATCCAGGTTACCTGAAGGCTCATCTGCAAAAATTATTTTAGGATCATTAATTAATGCTCTTGCAATACATATCCTTTGTTTTTGACCTCCAGATAATTCTTCAGGTTTTGAGTTTTCAAATTGAGAAATATTCAATTTATTCAATAATTTTTTTCCTTTTTTTTTACATTTTTTTTATCCCTAATTTTTATCAATCTTGGCAAACAAACATTTTCTAATGCTGTAAATTCAGGAAGAAGTTGTGGTGTTTGAAATATAAATCCAATTTTTTCGTTTCTAATAATAGATAGTCTTTTTTCCGAAATGGACAATACATTTTCTCCATCTATTTTTAAAACTGTTTTTTCCTTTTTTTTTAAAGTAGGATTCTCTAAAGTTCCCAGTATATGCAATAAAGTACTCTTTCCAGATCCAGATTCACCTAATATACATACTATACTTCCTTTTTTAACTATAAGATTGACTCCTTTCAAAATTTCTTCTTTTCCAAAGGATTTATAAATATTTTCAGATTGAACCATAAATTTTTATGTAAATTTAGTAATCTTATCATTAAGAAACTAAAAAAAACTTTTCAAAAATAAACTAATTTTAGTTTAAATTTACTTTTAAAAAGTATTCTAAATGAATTTACATGAATTCCAGGGAAAAGAAATATTAAATTCTTTTTCAGTTCATGTCCCTTATGGGATCATTGCTTCTTCTCCAGAAGAAGCTGTAAAAGCTGCAAAAATTATTTTTGAGAAAACTAATAAAAAATCTTTAGTTATTAAGGCACAAGTACATGCAGGAGGTCGTGGAAAAGGTGGAGGAATAAAAGTTGTCCAATCTTTGGAAGAAGTATATAAAAAATCCAAAGAAATTTTGGGAAATTATCTAATCACTCCCCAAACTTCAAAAAAAGGAAAATTAGTTCATAAAGTTTTAATTTCTGAAGATGTATATTCTTCTCCTTCTCCTTACTACATTCCTAAAGAATATTATTTATCAATATTTCTAAATCGTGATCTAGAAAAAAATGTAATTCTTTATTCTAAAGAAGGAGGAATGGATATTGAATATATATCAAAAAAATATCCAAATAAAATATATATAGAAGAAATAGACCCATCATGGGGATTACATCTATTTCAAGCCAGAAAAATTGGGTTTAATTTAGGAATAAAAAATTTAAGTTCTTTTTTAATTTCTCTTTACAATGCTTATTTATCTTGTGATGCTACATTGTTAGAAATAAATCCTTTAATTTATACTTTTGATAATAAAATTATAGCAGTAGATACAAAAATAATTATAGATGATAATGCATTATTTCGTCAAAAAAAATATGCTAATCTACGTGATAGAGAAGAAGAGGAGCCTATTGAAATAGAAGCTCTTGAATATAGATTGAATTTTCTAAAATTGGAAGGAAATGTAGGGTGTATGGTAAATGGAGCTGGATTAGCTATGGCTACTATGGATATGATTAAATCTTGTGGAGGTTATCCAGCTAATTTTTTAGATATAGGAGGAGATGCTGATAAAAAACGTGTAGAAAAAGCCTTTCTTCTTATATTGAAAGATCCATCGGTTCAAGTTATATTAATAAATATTTTCGGAGGAATTGTTCGTTGTGATACCGTTGCAGATGGAATTATTAATTCCTATCATCATATTGACCATGATATTAAAATACCGGTCGTTGTTCGTTTACAAGGAACCAATGAAGAAAAAGCCAAAAAAAAACTTGAAACTAGTAAATTACCGATTTATTCTACTTATACTTTAAAAGAAGCCTCTGATAAAATTAAAGAAATTTTATCGGATTAGTATTAAATTAGAATAATGGATAATAAGGGTTTTTCTTACAAAACTGTATTAACTAAAAAATATAGACCTGTAAAATGGAATGATCTCATTGGTCAAAATGAAGTTACAATTATTTTAAAAAAGGCAATAAAAAACAGTTTTTTATCTCAAATTTTATTATTTATGGGGCCAAAAGGAGTTGGGAAAAATACATGTGCACAAATTTTGGCCAATGAATTAAATTCTTTTTCAGAAGGAGTATCCTTGAATGTATTTGAAATTAGTGGATTTTTTAATCAAGAATCCATTTTTGAAATGATCAGGAAAATTTTTTTATATCCAAAAAAAGGAAAGTACAAAATACTTATTATAAATGATATTCATTTATTTTCTCAAGAATCTTTTAACCTCCTTTTCAAAAGTATGGAAAAACTTCCTTCACATGTATTATTAATTTTCTGTTGTTCAGAAAATAATGAAATAATAGACCCCATTATTTCACGTAGTCAAGTTTATGAATTTAAACAAATTTCTTTAAGAGAAATTTATTTTTTTTTGAAAAAAATTTCGGAAAAAGAATGTATTCAAATAGAAAAGGAAGCTTTATTTCTCATATCTCAATATGGAAATGGTTCAGTTAGTAAAGCCCTTTATACTTTTGATAGACTTACTTTCTATGAAGAAAAAAAAATTTCTAAGAAATTAGTAATGGAAAAACTAGGTATTCTTGATATAGATTCCTATTTTAAAGTGATTGATTATCTATTAGACGAAAAAATATCTAAAATATTAATATTATTGGATAAATTTTTGAAAAATGGAGTTTCATCTATTAATTTTACAGGTGGATTAACCACTCATTTTAGAAATTTATTATTATCTAAAAATACGGATACCCTATTTCTTTTAAAATATAAAAAGAAAACTATTATACAATCTTATATACAGCAGTCAAAGAGATTATCTTCTTCTTTTTTAATTAAGGCTTTAATCATTTGTCATGATATGGAAAAGGAATCTAAATTGAGTAAAAATTCTAGATTAACAATAGAAATATATTTAATACAATTATTTAATGGTTTTTATAAATGGAATTTAAATCGTAATTATTCTGAATTAAAAAATAAAAAAATTCAATTTTTAAAAGAAAATTGGAAAATTTTTATACACAAATTTTCCGAAAAAATAAATCCAATTTATTTAAATTCATTAAAAAATGAAATACAATTCCAAATTTTAGAAAATAGAATAATTTTAATAATTCCTTCAAAATTAGAAAATCGTGAATATTTCTTAATCCAAACATATTTTATAAAATACTTACGTAAAAAATTAAATAACCCTCATTTAAAATTTAAAACTTTAACAAAAAAATTAGAAAATTTTCCAAAAAAAAAATATAATTTTTTATCCAAAAAAAATAAGTGTGTAGATAAATTGATAGAAAGATTAAATTTGAAATTTTCATCTTCTATTATACCAATACAATAAAATAAACAAAAAAAAGACAATTGAAGATATTCAATTATCTATTTCATTTGTACAAATGAAATAGATAATTTATCTTCCTCGAAACATTTTTATTTATGAATCATAATAGATTTTTTTTTTCTTCTACTTATTCAGATGAAAATATTGAAAATGAGAGCTCCACTTCTTCTTATGGTAGTAGTGGATTTGGTGGTGGATTTGGAGGAATCAGAATGGGTTCCAGTTATTATAAAGGAACTTCTATAAGAAGCAATACTCCAGTATTGAACAATTTTGGAATTGATCTAAATTCTATTGCTATTGAAGGTAAATTAGATCCAATAGTAGGAAGAGATAAGGAAGTGGAACGAGTATCTCAAATATTGAGCAGAAGAAAAAAGAATAATCCTCTTCTTATAGGAGAACCAGGTGTAGGAAAATCTGCTATTGCAGAGGGATTAGCTTTTCGTATTGTACAAAAAAAAGTTTCCAGAGTCTTATATAATAAAAGAGTAGTTGTTTTAGACTTAGCAAGTCTAGTCGCTGGAACTAAATATAGAGGTCAGTTTGAGGAAAGAATGAAAACTATCATAAATGAGTCAGAAAAAGATGTAGATTTAATTCTTTTCATAGATGAAATTCATACGATGATTGGAGCAGGAGGAACAACCGGTTCATTGGATGCTTCTAATATATTCAAACCAGCTTTAGCTAGAGGTTCCATTCAATGTATTGGAGCCACTACGTTAAATGAATATAGACAATATATAGAAAAAGATGGAGCATTAGAACGTAGATTTCAAAAAATTATAGTACAACCATCTTCTGAAGAAGAAACTATTGAAATTTTAAAAAAAATAAAAGAAAAATATGAAAGTCACCATAATGTAATTTATACAGAAGAATCTATAAAAGCTTGTGTAAATTTAACTGTACGATATATTGTTGATCGTTATTTACCAGATAAAGCCATTGACGCCCTAGATGAAGCTGGATCTCGTGTACATATTAAAAATATTAAAGTTCCTCAAGAAATAGTTTCTTTGGAAAAAGAATTGGAAAATATTAGGGAAAAAAAATCCCAAGTAGTTAAAAGACAAAAATATGAAGAAGCAGCGCAGCTACGTGATACAGAAAAACGTATAGAAAAACAATTGATTAAAGAACAAAAATCATGGGAAAATTTATCCAAAGAAAATAAAGAAATAGTTTCTGAAGAAAATGTAGAAGAAGTCGTTTCCATGATGAGTGGAGTTCCAGTAAATAGAATAGCTCAAGCGGAAATGAAAAAGTTGAATAAAATGATGAGCATTCTAAAAGAAAAAATAATAGGACAAGATGAAGCTATAGAAAAAATAGTGAAAGCAGTTAAAAGGAATAGAACAGGTTTAAAAGATCCTAATTGTCCTATAGGATCTTTTATTTTTTTTGGAAAAACAGGAGTGGGAAAAACTTATTTGGCAAAAGTATTTTCAAAAGAACTTTTTGATTCAGAAGAATCATTAGTACGTATCGATATGAGTGAATATATGGAAAAATTTTCTGTTTCTAGATTAATAGGGGCACCACCTGGTTATGTTGGATACGAAGAAGGAGGACAACTAACAGAAATTATACGTCGTAAACCTTATTCTGTTATTTTATTAGATGAAATAGAAAAGGCCCATCATGAAGTATTTCATGTTCTATTACAAATGCTTGATTATGGATGTATAACGGATAGTCTTGGAAGAAAAGTAAACTTTAAAAATTCTGTAATTATTTTTACTTCAAATACGGATACTAAAAAGTTAAGAGAATTTGGTCAAGAAATAGGTTTTTATACTAAATCAAAAAAATCGAATGATTATAAAAATATTTTAGAAAAAACTTTGAAAAAAACTTTTTCTCCAGAATTTTTAAATAGAATAGATGATATTATCATTTTTAATACTCTTAACCAAGAAGATATATCTAAAATAACTTATCTAGAATTAGAAAAAATAAGTATTCATATGTCTTATTTAGGATATAAATTAATTTTATTTCCAGAAGTAAAAGATTTTATTAAGGAAAAAGGATTTGACCAAGAATATGGAGCCCGTCCATTAAAAAGAGTAATAGAAAAATTTGTAAAAAATCCCATATCGGAATGTATCATTAGTGAAACCTTAAAAAAAGGAGATAAGATCACATTGAAAATGAACGATAAAAAAAATGATATTCAGATTTCTATTCAAAAATCATAACTTAATTTAGTGTTAGAAACGAAAAAAAAAATAAAAATTATCATAGATACCTTAGATTTTCTTTATCCTAATCCAATCAGTTCACTCTATCATATTAATGAATATACTTTACTTTTAGCTATAATGCTTACTTCCAGAAGTAAGGAAAAAAAAGTAAACGAATTGACAAAACATTTTTTTAAAAAAATTCAAAATCCTCAAGAAATTCTTAAAATTTCTATAAATGATATTAAAAATTCAATAAAAAATATAGGACTTTATAATAAAAAGGCTATAAATATTTACAATATATCGAATATTTTAATAGATAAATATCATGGAGTTATCCCAAAAAATTTTTCAGAATTAGAATCTTTACCTGGAATTGGTCATAAGAGCGCTTCTGTTTTTTTATTTCACAGATCGAAAAAACCTGTATTTCCTGTAGATACCCATATTCATAGAATGATGTTCCGATGGAAATTAAGCAACGGAAAAAATGTAGAACAAACGGAAAAAGATGCTAAACGTGTATTTCCAAAAAAAAAATGGAAAAAATTACATCTTCAAATAATTTTTTATGGAAAAAATTATTCTCCATCCAGGAGATGGAATCCTAAAAAAGATATTATTTATCAAAAATTAGTAAACAATCATCTTTTATAAAATTAAAAAGGTAAATCATCAAAATCATCGGAAGATAAAGATGGAGATATAGTCGAGGTTTTTTTTGAAGATCCTAAAGAATGTTGTATTTCCTCAATTTTCCATCCTTGTATAGAATTAAAATATTTTATAATTCCTTCTGGATTAGTCCATTCTCTTCCCCGAAGATTAATAAAAATTTTTATTTTATCTTTTGGTCTTATAGATTCCAATAAATCTACTTTATCTTGAATAAATTCTATCAATATATTTTGAGGATATGGCTCTTCTGTCGTAATAACCATCTCCCTTTTTCGAAATCCACTATCAAATTTTTGAGTATCAAACAATTTTTTTACTATTCCTATTATTTCCATGGAATTTTATGATTTTATCATTTATTTTTTTTACTATCTTTACTTTCATTTTTCTTTTTTAGAGATTCTCCAATTTGATTAGATATATTGAATGAAGTTATCATATTATTCAACATATCATTAGCTGCTCCCGGAGAATTAGGTAATAAAATTAAATTAGTATTTGAACTTTCTCCCATAGATTGAAGAGTATCATAATGTTGCGTTACTACAATTAATGCAGACGCTTCTTGAGAATTGATTCCAACATTATTTAACACTTCTACAGATTCTAAAATACCTCTGGCTATTTCTCTACGTTGATCCGCTGTTCCTTTTCCCTGTAATTTTTTACTTTCAGCTTCCGCTTTAGCTTTAGCTACAATTTGTATTCTTTCTGATTCTGCTTTATATTCTGCAGCTACTTTTTCTCTCTCAGCAGTATTAATACGATTCATTGCTTGTTTTACCTGATCATCAGGATCTAAATCTGTAACTAATGCTTTAATAATGGAATATCCATAATCTAACATAGATTCTTCTAGTTCTCTTTTTACAGCAATAGCAATATAATCTTTTCGTTCAAAAACATCATCCAAACGCATTTTTGGAACCTCTGCTCTTACTACATCAAATATATAGGATGTAATTTGTGTATTAGAATTATCCAATTTATAAAAAGCTTCATATACCTTATTTTGGATGACTTTAAATTGTACAGAAATTTTTACTTTCACAAAAACATTATCTTTAGTTTTTGTATCTACCAAAATATCTAATTGTTGAATTTTTAACGTAAGTTTTCCAACTACATTATCTATGATAGGAATTTTAAAATGTAGTCCAGCCTGACGAATATTATGAAATTTTCCAAGTCTTTCAATAACAGATGCTGTTTCCTGATGAACTATGAAAATAAAACTAGAAAAAAGAGATAAGATCAAAAGAATTAATAATCCATAGAATAGTAAACTAAAAATGCTCATAGTTATCTTTTATATATTAAAATTTATAACATTCCAAGCTCTAAACGAGCTTCTTCACTCATAAATCCTCTATCCCAAGGAGGATCAAACGTTAAAATAACATCTACATTTTTAATTTCTTCAATAGATTTAATTTTTTCTTTTACTTCTACAGGTAAAATATCGGCAACTGGACAATTTAATGTTGTAAGAGTCATTACAATTTTAACATCTTTTTTTCGAGAAATTTGAATATCATAAATGAGACCAAGCTCATAAATATCTACTGGTATTTCTGGATCATATATCTTTTTTAATAAAGAAATAATACGATCTTCTAAAAATGAATCTTCATTCATTATTTCATTCATTTTAATATTTTCCCAAATTTATCAAAAAAACGAATAGGATAACCAAATTTTTTAAGATTAGGTAAAATATCATTAACTTTTCCAATAATTAAAATTCTTCCATTTTTTACAGAAAAAAATTTTTTACATGAGGAATGTATATTATAGATAGTCACAGACTGAATATTTTTCAAATAATTTTTGTAAAAATTACTTGGAAGATTATTTTTTAATTCACTAATAAAAAGATCACTAATTCTGTTAGGATCTTCTAAATCCATGATAAACTGACCGCATATTTCTTCTTTCTTAATTTTTAATTCTTCTAAGGAAACTTTATTTTTTGTTATTTCTATAATTTCTTTTAAAATATCTTCGATTGCCTTATCAGTAACTCCATTTCTTACCTGAGTATAAATGGAAAAATAACCTATATTTCTATCCGATTTTAAAATTGAATAAGCTCCATATGTATAAGCTTTTTTTTCTCTAAGATTTAAAAATAAACGACTTTGAGCTCCTCCTCCTAGAATCCCATTTGCTAAAATGGAAGAAAAATAAGTAGAATCATTTTTTTTAAAAAAAACCGGTCCTCCAAAACAAATTGTAGATTGTGTAAGAGAAGGAATATCGACTAAATCTATTTCTATTTTCGGAGATTTTATCAATCCATTTATATTTTTTTTTTCATGAAAAAAAAATCTTTTTTCCCATTTATGTAAATAACGTTCACATAATTTTTTTGCTTCTTTTGAAGAAATATCTCCTATAAAAGAAAGATAGGAAATATTCGGAATGTAATATTTATGATACAATTTTTTTAAATCATTAAGAGTGATATTTTTTATAGTATCGTAAGTTTCATATTCTCCATAAGGATGATTTTTTCCAAAATATAAAACATTTCGTACACGTTGTAAAATAGCATTTGGATCTTTTTCGGATAGATTGATATCTATAATTTTTTGTTTAACTATTTTCTCTAATTCTTTAGAATTATCAAACTTGCTATTCAACAAAATATCACTCATAATAGAAATCGATTTTTCCAAATTTTTTTTTAAAGTAGAAATAGAAATTCCTGAGAACGAAGTATATAAAGTTGTTCCAATATAATCAATAGTTTCATCTAATTCTTCTTTAGAATAATTTTTTGTTCCAGAACGAAGCATTTGCCCAAAAATTTTTTTGATTCCAGCTTTATCTTTTTCTAAAAATGGTTTATAATCCAATTCTAAACCTATTCTAACTAAAGGCAGTTTATGATTTTCCACAACTAAAACTTTTAATCCATTTTTCATTTGAAAAAAAACTGGTTTTTCAATATTAATGAAAATCTTTTTTTTTAAAGATTTAGGTGGTAAATTTCGATCGAATATTTGAGAAAACATATTGGTTTGAAAAAAAAGGTTAATTATTATGATAAAAATAATTTTTTTTAAAAAATTAACTAATTGGGACATTATACAAACGTACTCTACAATTTTTATTTAAATATTTATTAGCAACAATCTTAATATCTTCTACAGATACTTTACGATATTTTTCTATATCCGTATTAATTAAATCGGTGTTTTGATAGTATAGAAAATAATGGGCTAAATTTGCGGATATTCCACTCATAGAATAATTATCGAAAAGAAATTTCTTTTCAAAAAAGTTTTTTTGTTTATCTAATTCATATTGTGTAATCCCTTTTTCTTTCAAATTTTCTATTTCCTCATCTATAACTTTAGTTAATTGATCTAAAGTTATTCCTGGATTGATTAATCCGTATATAATAAAAATACCATAATCTTCCATAGAATCTAAAAAAGATCCAGCATAAGAAGCTAATTGTTTTTTATTTATTACATTTTTCATTATACGTGAACTTTCTCCAGAAGAAAGGACATGATCTATAATTTTTAATACGTAAGAATCTTCATCAGTTATTTTTGGAAATCTATATGATAAAAAAACTCCGGGAACTTTAGTATTTTTATCTACATATGTAGATAAAATCTCCTTACTTATGGGATCTTCTTCTATTTTTTTCATGTTAAAATCTATTTTCCCTTTAGGGATAGAAGAAAAATATCTAGAAACAAGATTCCTAGCCTCATTCATCTCAAAATCACCAGCCACTACCAACGTTGCATTATTTGGGACATAATAAGTTTCATAAAATTTTTTGTAATCTTTTTCTGTTGCTGTGTTCAAATCTTTTTCAAAACCAATAATAGGATATTTATAAGGATGTTTTTTGAATAATAAAGAAGGGATAACTTCGGAAATAGCTTTAGCATATGGTTGATTTTCAATTTGCATCTTCTTTTCTTCTTTTACTACTTCTCTCTGAATATTAATACTTTCCTCATCTATTTTTGCATGAAGCATCCTTTCAGATTCCAACCATAAAGCTAAAGGAAGACGATCAGATGGAAGCAATTCGTAGTAACAAGTTTCATCATGATTGGTATAAGCATTATTTTTCCCTCCATTAGAAGCTATATATTTAAAAAATTCTCCTTTTTTAATATTTTTAGATCCCTCAAACATAAGATGTTCAAAAAAATGAGCAAATCCCGATTTTCCAGGAAATTCATTTTTAGTTCCTACATGATATAAAACAGAAACAGAAACCAAAGGATTTGTATTATCTTGATGTAAGATTACATGTAGTCCATTTATCAGTTTTTCTTCAAAAAATCTAATTTTCGTAGCTTCGTTATCTGCTTTCAAATGATTAGAATTGAACATTATTATTGTTATGATTAGTAATATTAAGAAAGAAAATTTATACATGTTATGTATATGAATAAATAAAAATATAAAATTAAATATTCTATTTATTTTATTCTTTTTTTCAAAAAAGGAATTTACGAATTTTTTTCTTTTATTCTATTTTTGTTGATTAAAAATATTATGAATTTATTCATCAATTATGAAAAATTTTTTATTTTCTGTTTTTTTTTCATTTTCTACTTTTATATTTCTAATTGAAGCAAAAAATATAGAAGGAAATTTCAAAAAAGGAAAAGAACTTTTTAAACAAAATTGCACATCCTGTCATTCTCTAGATTTAGAAAAAAAGATGATAGGACCAGCTTTATATGGTGTAACCGAAAAAAGGAATAGAGAATGGCTACATAAATGGATAATTGATAATAAATCACTGAGAAATAGTGGAGATAAAGAGGCCATTTCTATTTATAAAGAATATGGAAACGTAGAAATGAACTCATTTCCTAAATTATCCGAACAACAAATAGACGATATATTATCCTTTATTAAAAAACCAAAACAAGATAATAAACAAGAACAAGAAAATAAACAAGAATTTCATAATAATCTAGAACTAGAAAAAAATAAATTTCTAATAAAAATAATTTTTTTTGGCCTTTTTATTATCTCTACAATTTTATTTTGGATTCTATATAAAGTTTATATTTTAACTCATTTACTAAGTAATGATTTTATTTTTACAGAAAAAAAGAAAAAAAATTTTTGGATATTATCCTATTTATTTTTATATAAATTTTTAGGATATAAAAAGAAAAATTGGTATTTCCTTTCTTCTTTTATAGGATTTTTTTTCATATTAGGAATATATGGAATATGGATTTTTTTAATGGAAATAGATGTGAATAAAGGATATAAACCAGAACAACCTATTTACTTTTCTCATAAAATTCATTCTGGAATAAATGGAAT
This sequence comes from Blattabacterium sp. (Cryptocercus kyebangensis), assembly GCF_003226855.1. NCBI lineage: Bacteria > Pseudomonadati > Bacteroidota > Flavobacteriia > Flavobacteriales > Blattabacteriaceae > Blattabacterium > Blattabacterium sp. (Cryptocercus kyebangensis). The sequence goes on along the minus strand of NZ_CP029820.1, from coordinate 578,431 downwards.
TGATTGTCAATATTGTCATTCTTCCGCAAAATATAGCAAAGTATCTGGAATTCCTTCGGCTAATATTTGTATGAATTGTCATATTACTATCAACGAATATAAAGGAAATTATATAGAAAAAGGAAAAAGTAGAGATGAATACAATAAAGAAATACAAAAAATATATGATTCAGTAGGTTGGAATCCAGAATTAAGAGAATTTTCTAAAAAAACTCATCCAATTCAGTGGATACGTATACACAATATGCCTGATTTTGTATATTTCGATCATTCTCAACATATAATAACCGGAGAAAAGATGATCAAAAAATCCAAAAAAGTAGATTTATCATGTAATGCCTGTCATGGAAAAGTCCAAGATATGGATCAAGTAGAAATGGCCAATAGTTTTACGATGGAATGGTGTATATCTTGTCATAAGAATACAGAAATAGATACTGAAAATCAATATTATAAAGAATATTTTCCAAATTTTATAAAAAAAAGAAAAGAAAGAAAAATAACAGTAGATATGATTGGTGGTCTGGAATGTGCTAAATGTCATTATTGACAAAACTGACTAATGATATTATAGTTTTTTTTCTATTAAAAATAATATTCATGATGAAATCAAATAATAAAAAAGAAAACGTTTTTCCTTCTCATTCTGAAAAAAATACTCTAGTTAAAGTATTTGTAAAAAAAAATAAAACATCCAGACGAAATTTTCTAAAATGGGTAGGATTTAGTACCGCTTCAGTAGCTTTAGCAGCATGTAAAGGCCCAGTTATAAAATCTATACCATACATTGTAAAACCAGATGTTATAACTCCAGGTATTCCTACTTATTATGCCTCGACTATGATAGATTCTTTTGATATTGGAAGTGTATTGGTGAAAACAAGAGAAGGACGTCCAATAAAAATAGAACCTAATTTAACTTCAAAATATTTCAATACAACATCAGTTAGAATACAATCTTCCTTATTATCCCTTTATGATGAGGAAAGGTTAAAAAATCCTTTTATTAATGGAAATAAATGTTCTTGGAAGGAAATAGACAATTATGTAATGAACCATTTAGAAAAAATATCCAAAATAAAAAAAGATATTGTTATTCTTTCCTCTTCTTATCCAAGCTTTTCTACAAAAAAATTAATTCAGGATTTTACAAATACATATCCTACTACTAAATGGATTACTTATGATGCGATTTCCTATTCTGTAGCTTTAGATGCTTCAGAAAAAATATTTGGAATTCGTGCTTTTCCACTTTTTGATTTGTCAAAAACGGAATTAATAGTATCTTTCGATGCTGATTTTTTAGGAGATTGGAGTCCAGAAAATATGGCAAAATCTTATGTAAAGAATAAAAATCCAAAAAAATCAATGTTAAAACATGTTCAGATAGAAAGTAATATGACTTTATCTGGAGCAAATGCAGATATTCGTATTTCAAAAACCCCTTCCGATATTAAAAAAATATTATTTGAAATTTACCAAAAACTTTTTTTTGGGAAAAGAATAAATCAAGATAAGGAAATTGATAAAATAGCCGATTTGATTGCAGAAAAAGGATCAAAAAGTGTGATTTTTGCAGATGGGGATAAGGAATCTTACATACTATCTTTTTTAATAAACCAAAAAATTCGAAGTAATGCTCTACAAAATAAATTTATTTTATCAAAAGAAAGTAATGATAAAAAATTAAAAAAATTCATAGTGGATTTAGAAAAAGGAAAAATTGGTGCTATTTTAATTCATAATACCAATCCAATTTATAGTCTTCCATTTTCTAGTAAAATAAAAAAATTTTTAAAAAAAATTCCAATTACTATTTCTTTTTCTATGAAAAAAGATGAAACTAATGAAATTATGAATGTATTAGCTCCTATTCCTCATTGGCTTGAAAGTTGGGGTGATACTAATCCTATTACCAACTTTTACACTCTGATTCAGCCTACCATTCAATCCCTTTTTAATACAAGACAATTTCAAGAATCTTTAATAATTTGGGGAAAAATTCCAGAAAAAAATTATTACGAATATTTAAAAAAAATTTGGGAAAAAAAAATAATTCCACAGTCTAATGTTTCTTCTTTTAATGAAGCTTTATTTCATGGATTTGTTGAAAAAAAAGAAAATAGAAAAAATAATAAACTCACATATGATTATCAAAAAGAAATCCATGAATATGGAATAAAATTAATCAATAGTGGAAAAAAAGTGGAAAAAAATTTTGAACTTAGATTATACACAAAAATAAGCATAGGAGATGGACATCAACATGACAATCCTTGGCTACAAGAGTTTCCAGATCCTATTACACGTACTACTTGGGAAAACTATCTAACTATATCATCATATGATGCAAAAAAAATAGGACTAAAAAATTGGTATACAGGAAGTGGAGCTATGAATGGAAATTGCGTGAATTTAATCAAGAACCATAAAATTTTAATTAAAGATATTCCTGTATACATTCAACATGGACAAGGTATAGGTTCTATAGGGTTATCTTTTGGATATGGACAAAAAATAGGAAAATTATCTAAAATATGCGAAGGAAAAAATGCCTACGTAGTCTATGAAGATTTCAGTTTAATACAAAAAAATATACAGATAAAAAAAACAAATAAAATACATAAATTTTCTTGTTTTCAAGTACAAAATACAACGGTAGGAAGAAATTTAATCAAAGAAACAGATTTAGAAACTTTTTTAAAAAAATCTAAAAAAATTTGGAATGAAGAAGAAAAGGTCCTTACTCATAAAGGAATGCTCCCTCCAGAAAAAATTTCTCTTTGGGAAGAAAAAAATAATCAAAAAGAAAGAAATGGACATCATTTTAACTTATCTATAGATTTAAACGCTTGTATCGGTTGTGGATCTTGTGTTATTTCATGTCATTCAGAAAATAACGTTCCTGTTGTTGGAAAAGAAGAAATAAGAAAATCTAGAGATATGCATTGGTTACGAGTTGACAGATATTATTCAGAAAAAATAAATTCATCAAAAAATGAAGAGGAAATTTTTAAAAATCCAAAAGTTTCTTTTCAACCTATAATGTGCCAACATTGTGAATATGCTCCTTGTGAAACAGTTTGTCCAGTTGGAGCTACCTCTCATGGAATGCAAGGTCAAAATATGATGAGTTATAATCGTTGTGTAGGAACACGTTATTGTGCAAATAATTGTCCTTATAAAGTAAGAAGATTTAATTGGTTCAATTATGTTAATAACCAAAAATTTGATTATAATATGAATAATAGTTTAGGTAAAATGGTCCTAAATCCAGATGTAGTTGTTCGAACCAGAGGGGTTATGGAAAAATGCTCTTTGTGTATACAAAGAACACAATTTGTTATAGGAATAGCAAAAAAAGAAAATAGAAAAATAAAAGATGATGAATTTGAAACAGCTTGTAGTATTTCTTGCCCAACCAATGCCATTGTTTTTGGAGATATCAATGAAAAAAATAGTCAGATTTCAAAAAAAATTCAAGATAAAAGGAATTATAAACTTCTTGATTTTCTTGGAATACGACCAAATGTATCCTATCAATTAAAAGTTAAAAATTTGAAATAGATAGAAAAAATTTATGCTAAATAACCGTGAATCCAACCCTATACGAGAACCATTAATTATCGGAAATAAAACATTTCAAAATATTACTGAAGATATCCTGAATCCTATAGAAAAAAAAGCTGGATCATTATGGTGGATTTCTTTTTTTATTTCAATTTTAGCTTTTTTTTGGGGATTAGGATGTATTTTTTACACTGTAAGTACAGGAATAGGAGTATGGGGGTTAAATAGAACCGTTAATTGGGCTTGGGATATAACTAATTTTGTTTGGTGGGTAGGTATTGGTCATGCAGGGACTTTAATTTCCGCAGTTTTATTATTATTTCGTCAAAAATGGCGTTTATCTATTAATCGATCAGCTGAAGCTATGACAATATTTGCGGTTATACAAGCTGGATTATTCCCTATTATTCATATGGGTAGACCCTGGAATGCCCATTGGGTATTACCTATTCCTAATCAATTTGGAAGTTTATGGCCTAATTTTAATTCTCCACTTTTATGGGATGTATTTGCGATTAGTACTTATTTTTCCGTTTCTACTGTTTTTTGGTTTATGGGATTAATTCCAGATTTTGCCATGATACGAGATAGAGTAAAAGATCCTATCCAAAAAAAAATATATGGTATTCTTAGTTTCGGATGGGGAGGAAGATCCAAAGATTGGAAAAGATTTGAAGAAATTTCTTTAGTTTTAGCAGGACTTTGCACTCCATTAGTTTTTTCTGTACATACAATTGTTTCTTTTGATTTTTCAACCTCTGTAATTAAGGGATGGCATAGTACTATTTTTCCTCCTTATTTTGTTGCTGGAGCTATATTTTCTGGTTTTGCTATGGTCCAAACTTTATTAGGTGTGGCAAGAAAAGTACTCTCTCTAGAGAGTTATATTACGAGAAATCATATTGAATATATGAATATGATCATTTTATTAACAGGGGGAATAGTTCTATTAGCATATATATCCGAATTTATTTTAGCATGGTATTCTAGTAATCCCTACGAAAAATTTATTTATTTTTCTGTAAAAGCAGCAACTGGTCCATTCTGGTGGGCTTTTTGGATTTTAATAATTTGTAATGTTTTAATTCCACAATTATTATGGATAAAATCAATACGTAGAAGTTTTTTTTGGTCTTATATAATAGCTATTATCATAAATATTGGAATGTGGTTTGAAAGATTTGATATTATCGTTTTAAATCTTAGTCATGATTATCTTCCTTCATCTTGGACAGGTTTTCTTCCTTCATTTGTAGATGTCGGTATTTTTATAGGTACCATAGGTTTCTTTTTTGTCCTTTATTTGCTATACATACGTGTATTTCCAGTTATATCACAGTCGGAATTAAAAACAATACTGAAATCTTCTAAAATAAGTACCAGTATTACAAAAAAATAAAAATGAATAAATCCGAATTTAATATTCATGCATTATACAATAATGATGATTTAATGATCAATAGTATAAAAATTCTTATAAAAAAAAAGATAACTATATATGAAGTATATTCTCCATTTCCAGTTCACGGTTTAGACAAAATACTTGAATTAAAAAAAACTAATTTATCTTTTTTATCCTTTTTATATGGATTTTTTGGATTTTTTATGGCAAGTCTACTTACTTGGTATACCATGATTTATGATTGGCCACAAAATATTGGAGGAAAACCTTCTTTTTCTTGGATTAGGAATCTACCCTCTTTTATTCCTGTAATATTTGAATTTTCCATTTTTTTTTCTGCACATTTTATGTGTATCACTTATCTTATCCAATGTAGATTATTCCCTGGGTCTTCTCCAAAAAATCCAGATGAAAGAACTACTGATAATATGTTTCTAATAGAAATTTATGCAAAAAACAATGTTGAAAAAATATTGAATTTATTAAAAGAAAATGGAGCTATGGAAGTAAACGTAAAAAGAATAATTTAACATAAAAAGATTGATTATGAATAATAAATATTTTTATGTTATTTTACTTTTTTTATTTATATTTATTAATGGATCATTGAATTCCTGTTGGTTTGATAAATCAAAACCCAATAGAGTATATATGCCAGATATGTACTATTCGGATGCTTATGAACCTTATTCAGAACCATACCCTAATTACAAAAAAACTGTTAGAAAAATTAAAATTTCTCTTTTTTTAAAAGAAAAAACTTCCTCTCTTTTACCAGTGAAAGGAACTATTCCAAGAAATTCTTATGAAATTCTTTCTTACATAAGAAAAAAAAATAAGGAATATAATACTTTTTCAAAAAAAGAAAAAAACGAGGATAAATACAAGAAAAACATAGAAGATGGAGAAAAACTATATAAAATAAATTGTTCTATATGTCATGGAGATAATGGAGATGGACAAGGAATTTTAGTCAAAAATGAAAAAATATTTGGGATTCCTAATTATAAAGATAGGGATCTTACTATTGGAAGCATTTATCATGTTATTACTTATGGTAAAAACAATATGAGTTCTTATGCTTCTCAATTAAATGAAAGTGATAGATGGAAATTATCAGAATATGTAATGTATCTAAAAAAAATAAATAGATGAAATACAATGTATAAATTTTCTAAAAAATTAAAAAAAATTATTTTTTTTCTAATGACGTTAGGTTTTTTTCTTCTTTTTTTTGATAAAATTCCTATTTTAAATAGAATAGATTTTAACCAAAAAAAATTTTTTTTTCTAAAAACGATTTCGAATAAAAAAGAAGAAAAAAAAGAAAATAAACCTTGGATAGGGTTATATATAGCTATTTTTTATTTTACTACTATTTCTCTAGGATCTTTATTATTTTTAGGAATACAATATGCATCACAATCAGGATGGTCCATCATAATTCATCCTATCATAGAGGAATTAGCTTCTTTTATTCCATATGGATGTTTTATGATTCTAATATTTTTTTTATTAAATTCCATGGATATTATTCATATATTTCACTGGATGGATATTAATCTATATGATCCTACTTCATTAAAATATGATAAACTTATTTCAAGTAAAAGAGCTTTTCTAAACATCCCTTTTTTCTTAATAAGAAGTTTAATTTATATAATAGGTTGGAATTTTTTTTATTTTAAAATAAAAAAAACGTCTCATATTTTGAATATGACACGTTCTTTGAACGATTACAAAAAATTAAATTTTCTTTCCATTATTTTTATAATATTTTTTTCTATAACATCTATTTTTATGGGATGGGATTGGATTATGTCCTTGAATCCTCACTGGTTTAGTACTTTGTTTAGTTGGTATGTTTTAAGCTCTTATATGGTAACTGGGATTGGAACTATTACTATCCTTTCTATTTATCTAAAAAAAATAGGATGTTTTCCTTTTTTTAATGAAAATCATTTGCATGACTTAAGTAAGTATCTTTTTTCTAGTAGTTTATTGTGGAGTTATTTTTGGTTTTCACAATTTTTACTTTATTGGTACGGAAATATTCCAGAAGAAGTATCTCATTTCTTGAAAAGAGAAGAACTATATGGAAATATCCATTTTTGGATGCTTATTCTAAATTTTTTGGTTCCTTTTTTTGGTTTAATGAGTAGTAAAAGCAAAATTAATCCAAAAATAGTACTTATAGTTTCTTCTTCTTTACTCGTTGGGCATTATATAGATATATACAATTTAATAGCCCCAGATGTCATTGTCAATGACCCCTTTTATCCAAAATTTGGATTACATGAAATAGGAGCTTTATTACTAATAGGAAATATTTTTATTTATATATTATTTATAAATTTAAATAGAAAAAAACTCAATTCTATTGGACATCCTTTTTTTCAAGAAAGTAAAAAATATAAATATCCTTATATATAAAAATGTAAAAAAAAGAACTTGTAATAAAATCCATCTTTTTATATTATAAGTTAGTGATAAGATTAAATTTTTTATGGATGTTTTATAAAATTTTATGTAAAAAAAATAGTTTTATTATTCTCTTTTATTGATTAATAAATCAAAAATAAAAAATTTTTTTTATAAGAATAAAAATTTCTTTTAAAGAAGGATTATCCGGAATCCATATTTTTTTATCCAAAAACTTTGAAACAAATTTAGCTGTTGTTTTTCCTATAGCGAAAAATTCCGTTTTGGAATTATATTGTATTCTATTTTTTATAAAAAAAGATTTTGCTCCAGAGGGACTAAAAAATATGATTCCATGATAACTAGATAAATTTTTTATTTTCTTAGGAAGAAATAAAGTTTGATAAACTTCATATTGATTCAGAAAAATATTTTTTTTTTCAAAAAATGTCCATTTATTCATACTACTCTTTTTTCCACAAAACCAATCATAAGATTGATTTGATTTTTTTTTAAAAATTTCATTCATAAGATCTTGAACATAATTTTTTCTAAAAATAAAGGAAAAAATTCCACAATTTTTTAGAAAAAAAAAAGTTTTAGATCCAACTACATAAACTTTTTTTTTTTCAAAAAATCTTTTCCAAAATTATATAGGAAGCCCTTCACTCCATTACAACTAGTAAAAATTAGTTGATCATTTAAAATAGGTCTTTTATCTAAAATGAAATATTTTATGGATAAAAAATTACAAGATTTTACAAAAAAAATTTTTTTAGAAAAAGAAGAATAATCTCCCGATTTTGTCATAAGTATTTTAATCATGATTTGTTACTTTATCTTTTAAAAAATTCATTATAGATTTATTAGATCCAAAAAGAGTCAATATATCTCCTTTTTGTAAAATAGTATCCCCAGTCACTAATCCTATAACTTTTTTTTTAGATTTTCCATTGGAAGAAATAGAATTTTTAATTTCTCGTATTACAGTAATTAAGGAAACAGAATATTTTTGTGTTAATTTAAGACTTTTAACCGATTTTCCACTAAAGGAACATGGAGAAAAAACTTCTGCAATAGAATGTTTATTGTCTACTCTAAAATAATCTAAAGCATAATTAAAAGATATTTGTTTTGTCAACCGAAAAGCTGCGTCTTGTTCCGGATGAATTACATCATTAATTCCCATAGCCTCTAATATAGTATCATGTATCTCTGATAAAGATCTACTGACTATTCTAAGATTTTTATATTTTTTTAATATAGCCGTAGTTACTATTGAAGATCCTTCATTTTCTCCAATAGCAACAATTCCCAAGTCAGCTTGTTGTATAGGCAATACTTTATAAGCAGCTTCGTTATTAGCATCCATACAAACTACATCTGCTATATGATCTTTTAATAAGTCTACTTTTTCCATTTTATGGTCTACTCCAAAAACTTCATGTCCGTTATCTGTTAAATTAAGAGCTAAAGATCTCCCAAAATTTCCTAAACCAATAATTATAATTTTCATACTTTTTTAATTGATGAGAATGTATCCTTGAGGATATTGATAATAATAAGAAGAATTGATTCGATTTCTTTTTAACAATCCTATCATAATATTCAAAACGCCTATTCTTCCTAATAACATCAAAATAATTAAAACTAACTTACTTCCATTGGATAAATTAGGAGTAATTCCTAAAGATAATCCTACTGTTGAAAAAGCCGAGAAAGCTTCAAAAGAAATGGATAAAATATCTTTTTTTGGATCTAAAAAAAGAATAATCAAAATACTTATATATATGATAATAAGAGATAATATTATAATTGCAAAAGCAAGTCTAACAGATTTTGAAGAAATTTCTTTTCTTTGAATTTCTAATCTATCTTTTCCTATAGATAAAGAAATAATGTTCATTAATGCTAATGCAAAAGTACTTGTCTTAATTCCTCCACCTGTAGAAGCTGGAGAAGCACCAACCCACATCAAAAAAATAGTAAATAATATAGTGAATGGAGTCCATCTTTGCATATCCAATACTTGAAATCCAGCTGTTCTAGATGTCGCAGAAGAAAAAAATGAAACAGTACACTTTCCAATAATAGAAGAATGTTCTGAAAGAGAGTAATGATATTCGCTTATATAATAAAAAATAGTTCCAAAAAAAAGTAAAAAAAAGGTTGTAAATAAAACAATTTTTGTATTTAAAGTGAAAATATGTACAGGATATCTAAAATATTCATCTTTAAAAATTTTATAAAAATATTTTTTAAAAGTTAACCATACATATGTAAAAAAATTAAATAAAATATTAAATCCTATCCCACCCAATATTAATAAACATGCAATAATAAATTGTAATAAATAATTAAATCTTACAGATTCAGAATAAAGACCTTTACTAAGAGTAGAAAATCCTCCATTACAAAAAGCAGATATAGAATGAAAAATAGAAAAAAATAAAGGACTATCAGATTCGATAATATCCCTTTCGTTCTTAATAGAAAAATAGATTAATAAAGCACCTACCATTTCTACTATTAAAGTAAGTAAAACTACTTTTACGGCTAAAAAAAGAACATTACTTGTAGTCTTTGTATTCAAAAAATTTCTTATATAAATTCCCTCCCTAAAAGAAAAACCATCCCTAAAAAAATAACTAAAAAAAGAAGTAACGGTTAAAATTCCTAATCCTCCAAGTTCTACTAAAGTTAGAATAATAACTTTTCCTAAATGGGTAAAATCTTTGGATGTATCTAATACTCCTAATCCAGTAACACATACAGCACTAGTAGAAGTAAATAAAGCATCTATAAATGATATTTTCTTAACGGTTGATGATGGAAGCATAAGCAATACAGATCCTAAAAAAGATAGAAAAACAAAACTGGTAATAAAAATAAAAACAGGATTATGAATTCTTACGTATATTTTTCGCATAAAATAGGTAACACGAATTAATATATATATAGTTAAACTAACTAATAGAATTCCTCTTACATCTGTAATTTTTTCGTTTTCATAAAAAAAAATTTTTCCAATAGAAAATAGTATAGAGGGAATAAAAACGAAAAAAGATAAAAATATCATAGATTGATATCCTTTATCCAATGTTTTTTCAAAAAGGATAAAAAAATGGAAAAAACTTAATATTAATATCATTCCAATAAGTATTCCTATATTAAAAAAAGGATTTATGGAAGTTTTCCATCCTAAAGAAATAATTATATACAAAAATATAATTGGAGTCAATAATGGTAATAATTTTCGGAACTTAATTTGGATCATGATTTATTTTGAAATATTTTTTTCCCTTATCTTTTGTAAAATTTCCATTCCCCCTTCTTTTAATATTTCCTTAGCGCACTCAATTCCAATAAGATCATTATGAGATCCTATTTTTGTTTTTTGTATTTTTTGCATACCATCTAAACTAAACAACACTCCTGTAAAATAAGTAATTTTGTTTTTAATAACCGCATGAGCACCTATTGGAGTCATACATCCACATTCTAAAGTTCTCAAAAACTGACGTTCTATATTTGCAGATAATCTAGTTTCCTTATCGTCTAATTTTTCAGTTAAATGGTGGATAAAATCATTATTTTTCAATGTAGAAACAACAATAGTTCCTTGTCCAGGAGAAGGGATCATCCAATTTAATACTTGAAAATTTAATCCATCTAAATTATGTAATATTCCCAAACGTTCCAATCCTATCTTTGCAAAAAGAGCTCCTTTCCAATAATTTTCACGTAATTTTTTTAATCTAGTATTTATATTCCCTCTTAAATCTACAATAGTATTATTTGGATAACGATTTCTCCAAAAAGCTCCCCTCCTAAGACTTCCAGTAGCAATAATGGCATGGATATTTGAATCTAATAAAAAATTATTGGATCCTTTATATACTAATAAATCAGAAAAACTCCCTCTTTTTAAATAAGCAGAAAGAACTATTTCTTCTGGTAATTTAGTTGGAACATCTTTTAAAGAATGCACCGCAATATCAATTACTCCTGAAAGCATTACCTGAGTAATTTTTCTAGTAAAAACACCTGATTTTTTTAATTTATGAATAGGAATATTTTGAATTAAATCTCCTTCAGATTTTATAAAAAATAAACGAGAAGAATAACCTTTTTTACGAAGAAAAGTTTGAACTTCTCTAGCTTGATAAACGGCTAGTGGACTATTTCTTGTTCCAATTCTAATAATTCTATTCAAGAAAATATATATTTTTACTTTTTTCGGAATAAATAAAAAACATATAAATGAAATAAAAATAGAATCTATTCATCATCATAAATAAAAAGGAATAAAATCTTCAATATTATTGAACTTTTTATTACAAAATTTAACATAAGAAAGAAAGGCCATATCCATTGCAGAGGGATAAATATGAGAAAAAAAATGAAAATAATCTGTAAATAAATTCTTTTCTTTTTCTTGAAAATTTACATTTCCAAAAAAATATACTTTTTTATTTTTTGTGATTAATCTGAAATATTTATCATTTAAATTCTTTATAGAGATAGGACACAACCTTTTTTTTAATCTATTAAATAAGGATGTATAAAAAAAATCGGATTTTGCATGTATCATAGGTATTAAAAATCCATCTTTTATATCTATCTTTTGACTCATAATTGTTAATGAATCCAACGATAATAAAGGAACTCCTAATGAGTAACACAAACCTTTAGCAGCAGATATTCCTATTCTTAGTGAAGTGTATGAACCAGGACCTTGGCTAACACAAACTGATTGCAAATCATTTATATCAATTTTAGAAATTTTTATAGCATATTGTATAAATGTATGTAATTTTTCTGAATGAAGATATTTATCCGAACGTTCTTCTACAGAGGTAATACATTCTCCATTTTTGGAAACACTAACCGAACAATTTTTTGTAGAAGTTTCTAAATTAAGAATTAAGGACATTTTTTTAAATATTAAAAATTTTTTTATGAAATATCTAAAAACAATTTAAAATGATAAATGCAAAAAAAGTAATTGAATATGTTATATCCTGGCTAAGAAAATATATAAAAAAATCTCAATCAAATGGATTTATTATTGGTCTATCTGGGGGGATAGATTCATCTGTAACATCTATGTTAGTAGCTATGACCCAGTATCCAACTTTAACATTAGAAATGCCTATCCTAGAAAAGGATAAAAATTTATTATCTCAAAAACATGCAATTTTTTTAAAATCCAAATTTTTAAATGTTCATCATCTAAAAAAAGACCTATCTTCTCTATATTTATCTTTTTTTCATACAGTAGACGATACTTCTAAAAAAAGAAATAAAACTCTACTTGCCCTAGCAAATACCAAATCTCGTATTCGTATGATAACTTTATACTACTATGCCAATATAAATAATTATTTAGTAGTAGGAACTGGAAACAAAATAGAAGATTTTGGAGTTGGATTTTTTACAAAATATGGAGATGGAGGAGTAGATATCCATCCCATAGCGGATTTAACAAAAAGTGAAATACGTCTTTTAGCTAAAGAATTAAAAATTCTTGATTGTATACAAAAAGCAAAACCTACGGATGGATTATGGGATGATCAAAGATCTGATGAAGATCAGTTAGAAGCCACTTATGAAGAATTGGAATGGGCCATGAAAATCACAGAAGAGGAAAAAAAATTTTTCAATTATGATATTTTTAAGGAAAGAGAAAAAAATGTAATGCAAAAATATAAAACTTTACATCAAAAAAATATGCATAAAATTATTCCTATTCCTATCTGTAAGATCCCTTATATTCTTAAAAAAAATTGAATAAATATGAAAAATTTTATTCATATTTTATTGAATTGTATTAGAATTAGACATTCTAGATTAAAAAATCTAAAGTATTTTTCTTAAAAAAAAGACATAATCCTTTTTGTACCTTTGTTTATCATGGATTGATTCAGTTAATTAATGTTAATGATGGAAGAAAAACATAAAAAATTTTTAGAAAAAAAAATAAAGAAAACTATTTTTTCTTTAGAAGATCATGAGACTCCATTACGTAACGATGCCTTTATTATGAGCGACGAAGAAAAAATTTCTAAAATAGAAAAACATTTTTTCCATATTATGGAAATATTAGGATTGAATATGAATGATGATAGTTTACGTAGGACCCCTAAACGTGTAGCAAAAATGTTTATACAAGAAATATTTAGCGGTCTTAATCCAAAAACTTACCCTAAGGTATCTACCTTTGAAAATAAATATCGATATAACCAAATGTTAATAGAAAAAAATATTACGATTTATTCTACATGCGAACATCATTTTCTTCCTATTGTTGGAAAAGCTCACGTTGGTTATATTTCCAATGGAAAAGTGATAGGTCTTTCTAAAATTAATAGAATAGTAAATTACTATGCAAAAAGACCACAAGTTCAAGAACGTTTAACAATGCAAATCGTAAAATCTTTACAAAAAATATTAGATACAAAAAATGTTGCTTGTGTTATAGATGCAAAACATTTATGCGTAAATTCTCGCGGAATTCGAGATATAAATACCAAAACTATTACTACTAAATTAATAGGGATATTTAAAAAAAACTCGGAAATTCGAAAAGAATTTTTCCATTATATTGGAATTCCATAAAAGATATGAATATAGAAGAAAGAAAAAATATACGAAGTCATATAAGAATATATAATTCTTTAACTAGAAAAAAAGAATTATTTCAACCTATTCATAAAGAATATGTGGGGATTTATGTTTGTGGACCTACAGTTTATAATCATCTACATTTAGGAAATTGTAGAACCTTCATTTTGTTTGATTTAGTTTTTCGTTATTTAAAACATTTAGGTTATAAAGTTCGTTATGTAAGAAATATCACAGATGTAGGGCATTTAGAAAATGAAAAAGATAACGGAGAGGATAAAATTTTAAAAAAATCTCGTATAGAAGGACTTGAACCTATGGAAATTGTCCAAAAATATACTATTTCTTTTCATTACATCTTAAATCTTTTCAATACTTTACCTCCAAGTATTGAACCTACTGCCACTGGTCATATTATAGAACAAATTGATATAATTCAAAAATTGATTGAAAAGAATTTAGCATATGAAAAAAATGGATCTATTTATTTTAATATGAAAAAGTATAGGAAATCTTATTCTTATGGAATATTAAGTCATAATAAAACAGATAAACTATTTAGTAAACAAAAAAAATTTTTAGAAGAAAAACATTGTTTTCAAGATTTTTCTCTTTGGAAAAGAGCAAAAAAAAATCATATTATGAATTGGAATTCTCCATGGGGAAAAGGATTTCCAGGTTGGCATATTGAATGTACTACTATGAGTACAAAATATTTAGGAGAAATTTTTGATATCCATGGTGGAGGGATGGATCTTAAATTTCCACATCATGAATGTGAATTAGCACAGGCTGTAGGTGTTTATAATAATAAACTTGCAAATTATTGGATGCATACAAATATGTTAACATTAAATGATAAAAAAATGAGTAAATCAACAGGAAATTATTTATCATTAAAAGATTTGATTTCCAAATTTCGTAAAAAAACTTTTCATCCAACTATTATTCGTTTTTTTATTTTGAAATCTCATTATCGTAGTATTTTAAATTTTTCTAACAAAGGGCTTATAGATGCCGAAAAAGGATATTATCGTTTAATGAATGGAATACAAAAATTAAATTTTTGTTATTCTCATAATAACAAAAATAATAGTTTCATATTTAATGTTCCTAAATGGATAAAAAAATGTTATGAAGCGATAAATGATGATTTTAATACTCCATTATTAATTTCTTATCTATTTGAAGTAACTCATATCATTAATTCTTCTTTTATAAATGAAAATGATATGGATACTATTCATTTATTGAAAAAATATATGAATTATTTTATTTTTGATATCCTGGGTATTCAAATTTTTGAAAAGGATTTTTTAGAAGGATCTTCTAAAAAATTAAAAAGGATTACTGAAAGATTAATAAAAATTCGCACAGAAGAAAGAAAAAAGAAAAATTGGTTTCTTTCAGATCAAATTCGAAATGAACTATCTTATATAGGGATTTTCTTACATGATGATAAAATTATTTAAAATAATATTTATAGATATTTAATCCTAGTTTTAAAATAATCGATCCATACTCTCATTTTTAAATTGATTTTAATTCAGGTACTTTTATAAAAAATTAACGTTTTTTATAGAAAAAAATCTAAATTTGTTTTCTGTTCGTCTATTGAATTGAATGAATGGGGTTAAACAAATTAGTAGTATATTATTTATTCATCCTTATTTTTTTTAGTTTTATTCATGTGAATCTTTTCGCAAAAGAAAAAAAAAATATTGATGTATCTAAAACAATTATTGAACATATCAGCGATTCTCATGAATGGAATATTGTTGGGGAAGAAAATTTTTCTTTGCCTATATTTTTGTGGGATAATGGTTTGGAATTTTTTTTTTCTTCTCAATTTTCTCATGGAAAAGTAGTAAAAGGAAAATATGGAAATTATAAAATGTTTAAAGAAAAAATATATAAAACCGATTCTATTGGAAATTTATATATGGATTCAAAAGGTTATCCAAAAAATGATAAACCATTGGATTTTTCTATTACAAAAAATGTAGTATCCATTTTTATTTCCTTTATTCTATTATGCTTTATTTTTATAAAAATGGGGAAAAGCTACGAAAATAATCAAATAAAATGGAGTTTAGGAATTTTTTTAGAATTCTTAATACTATTTATTCGTGATGAAATTGTTATTCCAAATATTGGGGAAAAAAAATATAAAATTTATTTTCCTTTTTTGTTGACTATATTTTTTTTTATATTGATTAACAATTTAATAGGTATGCTACCAGGATTTCCAAATGTTACAGGGAACATAAGTATTACGTTTGTTTTATCTATCATCACTTTTATAATAACCTATATTAAGGCTAATAAAAGTTATTGGAAACATACTTTTTGGATGCCCAATGTCCCTATAGGAATAAAATTATTATTAGCTCCAATAGAATTTTTGGGTATTTTCATTCGTCCGTTAACTTTATGTATTCGTTTATTTGCTAATATTACTGCTGGACATATTGTTATTTTAAGTTTTATTTGTCTTATTTTTATTTTTAAAAGTTTTTTTATTGCTGGTTTTTCCATTATTTTCGGTTTTTTTATTTCCCTTTTAGAAATTATGGTTTCTTTTTTGCAAGCTTTTATTTTTACAACTTTATCTGCTTTGCTTATAGGAATCACCGTAAAGAATTATGAATGTAAAATGAAATAATATTATATTATGGATATAGATTTAACTTACTCAGGTTTAGCTGCTTTAGGAGCTGGTCTCGCTGTGATAGGAGCTAGTTTAGGTATTGGTAAAATTGGAAGTTCAGCTATGGATGCTATTGCTAGACAACCTGAAGCTTCAGGAAAAATACAAAATTCAATGATTATTGCTTCAGCTCTTATTGAAGGGGCTGCCCTTTTTGGAATAGTAACTGCTTTATTAGCTGTGTTTAAATAGATCTTTGTAATGGATTTGATAACTCCTTCTATTGGATTAATTGTTTGGCAAACAATAATATTTGTGATATTGATACTATTCCTTTCTAAATATGCTTGGAAACCAATAATAAAATTCATTGATCAAAGAGAAGAAAAAATTCGAATTTCCATAGAAAAAGCTAATCAAATTCAAAAAGAATTGGATTTTGTAGAAAAGAAAAAAAATAAAATCTTGAAAGAAACTCGTATAAAAAGAGATATTATTTTGAAAGAAGCCCTTAAAATTAAAGAAAATATTAAATCTAAAGCGATAGAAGAAGGTTTTCTAGAGAAAAAAAAAATATTAAAAGAAACAAAAAAAATTATACAAATAGAAAAAAAAGCTGCTATTCAAGATTTGAAAAATCAAATAGGAAATATTTCCATAAAAATTGCTGAAAAAATATTAAAAAAAGAGTTGGATCAAAATCAAAAAACGGAAAAACAAGAGAAATTTATAAAAGAATGGCTAAATAAATTAAACTAATAGTAATTTTACTATATACATAAACATGTTTTCGAAAAGAAGAGTAATTAAACATTATGCTATGGTACTTTTTGAAAGTTCTATGAAAAACCATAACATGGATTCTATTTATCAAAATATAAAAAAAATATCTTTTCTATTATCTAAAAATGTAGAGTTAAATAAATTTTTTCATTCTTCTTTATTAAATTCAGAAAGAAAAATACAAATTTTAGAAAAAATTTTCTATTCTTTTGATATTTTTCTTTTTCATTTTATAAAAATTTTAATTATCCGGAATAGAGAACCTCTTTTAAAAAAAATTTTTTTGGAATACCAAAAAATATATAAAGAAAAAAAAGGATTCTTGAAATGCATTATTACTTCTTTCATCCCTTTAAGTATAGATATTCAAAAAATGATAATACATAAAATTCTTTCTTCAGAAGAATCAAGAACTCAAAAATATCACATCATTAATAAAATTGATAAATCCATTATTGGAGGATTTTTTCTTCGAATAGGATATAAAGAATGGGATTTAAGTGTGAAAAAACAATTATTAAGTATTCAAAAAACATTCAAAAATTTAATATAAAGTATTTATTTTCATGTCCGATTTAAAATATTCTGAAATATCATCCATTCTTAAAAAACAAATATCTGATTTTCAATATGAATCAAAATTATCTGAATATGGAATTATTGTTCAAATAGGAGATGGAATCGCTAGATCTTTTGGTTTGAACTCGGCCTTTTGTGGAGAATTAGTAGAATTTCATACTGGAATAAAAGGAATTGTATTGAATTTAGAAGAAGACTATGTGAGCATAGTATTGCTAAACCACTCGAATGATATAAAAGAAGGGGATATAGTTACACGTACAGGAAAAACTTTTTCTATAAAAGTGGGAGAAGGAATGCTAGGCCGTGTAATAGATCTATTAGGAACTCCTATCGATGGTAAGGGACCAATAGAAGGACCCCTATTTGAAATGCCATTAGAAAGAAAAGCACCAGGTGTTATTTATAGAGAACCTGTAAAAGAACCTCTTCAAACAGGTATAAAATTTATAGATAGTATGATTCCTATAGGAAGAGGACAAAGAGAATTAATCATTGGAGATAGACAAACTGGAAAAACGACTATAGCTATTGATACCATCATTAATCAAAAAGAATTTTTTGAAACGGAAAAACCCGTTTATTGTATTTATGTCGCTATATGCCAAAAAGGATCTACAATAGCTAGAATAGCAAAAGTTCTAGAAGAAAAAGGCGCCATGCCTTATACTATTATAATGGCTTCTAAAGCTTCTGATCCAGCCTCTATACAAGTTTTTTCTCCTTTTTCTGGTACTGCTATTGGGGAATACTTTCGTGATACAGGACGTTCTTCTTTAGTAGTGTATGATGATCTATCCAAACAAGCTGTTTCTTATAGAGAAATATCTTTGTTATTACGACGGTCTCCCGGTAGAGAAGCATATCCAGGAGATGTCTTTTATTTGCATTCTCGTTTATTAGAACGTTCTGCTAAAATTATACAAGATCAAAAGATAGCTAAACAGATGAACGATATTCCAGAATCCATTAAAGAACATGTAAAGGGTGGGGGGTCTTTAACCGCACTTCCTATTATTGAAACTCAATCTGGAGATGTATCATCTTATATTCCAACTAATGTCATTTCTATAACAGATGGACAGATTTTTTTAGAAAAAAATCTATTTCATTCTGGAGTACGTCCTGCTATTAATGAAAGTATTTCCGTTTCCCGTGTAGGAGGATCTGCTCAAATTAAATCTATGAGAAAAATATCTGGAACTCTAAAATTAGATCAAGCTCAATTCCGAGAATTAGAATCTTTTTCTCAGTTTGGATCTGAATTAGATCCTACAACTATGAACATTATACAAAAAGGGAAAAGAAATATAGAAATATTAAAACAGGCCCCTCATAATCCATATAATATTTCCGATCAAATTGCTATTATTTATGCTGGGACCAAAAACCTTTTAAAAGACATTCCTATTGAAAAAATTTCATTTTTTGAAAGAGAATATCTTTTTTATTTAAATGAGAAACACAAAGATTTATTGACTTCTTTAAAAAATGGTTTTTTTGATGAAAAATTAGCTTCTATATTAGAAAATGTGGTAATTGAATTAAGTGAAAAATATCTATCATCTTAATAATGTCCAATTCAAAAGAAATAAAAAATAGAATTTTATCTATAGCTTCTATTATAAAAATCACAGAAGCTATGAAAATGATTTCTATCGTAAAATTACGAAAATCAAAAGAATCTCTTTTGCATTTCAAAAAATATTCAAAACATATAGAACAGTTATTTCAAAACATTTTATTTTCATTCCATGAAAATACAGATATTTTAAAAAAAAACA
Organism: Blattabacterium sp. (Cryptocercus kyebangensis); assembly: GCF_003226855.1. Lineage (NCBI taxonomy): Bacteria > Pseudomonadati > Bacteroidota > Flavobacteriia > Flavobacteriales > Blattabacteriaceae > Blattabacterium > Blattabacterium sp. (Cryptocercus kyebangensis). The sequence continues at coordinate 558,615 of NZ_CP029820.1, read as the reverse complement.
ATTATTTTTTTTCCTCCAAAAAAAATAAATTGTTTCTCGTAATTACTTCTAACCGTGGATTATGTGGATCATTCAATTCCTTAATTTTTGATAAAATTCATGAAATAATTCAAAAAAAAGAGGATTCATTAAAGAATGGATGTATTTTTTTTTCTATTGGAAAGAAAGGTTTTGATTACTTTTTATCAAAAAAATATACTTTGTATGATTACAATAAAAATCTTCTAAATAATTTTTCTGATATATATTTGTTTGTCCAAAAAATTATTGAAGATTTTTTATCTAAAAAAATTTCTTCTATATACTTAATATATAATCATCTAAAAAATTCTTTATTTCAAAAAGTCATTGTTGAACAGATTTTTCCAATTTCTATTCCTACTTTTAGAAAAAAAAAATTATCAGAATATGAATATTCTATCTTAGAACCATCTAATATTGAAATTTTAGATCATCTTATTCCAAAACTTATTAGCGTAAAAATATTTAAAAGTTTATTGGAATCATATACTTCAGAACATACTGCAAGAATGATATCTATGCATAAAGCTACAGAAAATGCTAATGATATTAAAAGAAATCTTATGTTGAATTATAACAAAGAAAGACAAACTAACATTACTAAGGAAATACTTGAAATCATTAGTGGATTAGAAGCCTTAATCTAAAAAAAAAGTAAAAATACAGAGAAATGAATAACATTTCATTTAATTACATTTGTTAATATTTAATAAAAAGATTATGAAAAATATGTTAACAGGAATTCAAAGCACTGGAATTCCTCATTTAGGAAATATTTTAGGAGTTATAATTCCATCTATAGATATAGCTAATCATTCAAAATATTCTTCGTTTATATTTGTAGCAGATTTACATTCACTGATAGAAATGAAAGATCTAGAAACTATCCGTTATAATACTTATCAAATTACGGCAGCATGGTTAGCTTTTGGTTTAAATACAGAAAAAAGTCTATTTTATAGACAATCAGATGTTTCAGAAGTTACTGAACTAGCTTGGTATTTGAATTGTTTTTTCCCCTATCAAAGACTTACATTAGCTCATTCATTCAAAAAAAAAAGGGAAAATAATGAAAAAATTAATGTAGGTGTATTTGCTTATCCCATTTTAATGGCCGCTGATATATTACTGTATAATGCAGAAATAATTCCTGTAGGAAAAGATCAACTACAACATGTAGAAATAACACGTCACATAGCTAATCGTTTTAATAAACGAATAGGAAAAAAAATATTTGTATTACCTGAAGCCTTTCTTAAAAAAGAAACGATGTCTATTCCTGGTACAGATGGTAAAAAAATGAGTAAATCAAAAAGGAATTGGATTAATATATTTTCTTCAGACGAAATATTAAAAAAACAAATTATGAGTATTCATACAGATAATAAGTCTTTAAACGAAAAAAAAAATCCGGATAAAGATTCTATAATGTACTTATATAGATTACTAGCACCTATAAATAGAGTAGAAGAAATGAGAAAAAAATATATAAAGGGTGGATATGGATATTTAGAAGCTAAAATAGCCTTATATGAATGTATAATAAAAAGATTTTCAGTTGAAAGAAAAAAATTTTTTTCTTTAATAAAAAAGAAATCTTTATTAGATCGTATCCTTTCTTCAGGTGCTAAAAAAGCCAAACATATTGCTTGTGAAAGATTGAATAATATTAGAAAAACTTTGAAATTTAATCCTTCATGAAAATTATATTGAGGGCTATAAATTATAACATGTCATAATGACACAATTGTAAAATATGGCCAATATTTTGCTCCTAGAGCATAGAATTGGTTTATAAATATTTTTTATGTTATGAATATGAATCAAAAAAAAACTGAAAAAAAGGATGAAATTCCATCTACGAGTGATCTATATAAAATGGAAAAATCTTTTTTAAAAGAAAAAATCCATGATAATCCATTAAAGGAAATAGAAATTCTAAAAGAAAAATTGGAAAAAGAAAAAGAGAAATTTTTACGTATTTTTGCAGAATTTGAAAATTATAAAAAACGTATTAAAAAAGAAAGATTTGATCTATTTAGAATTGTTCATCAACAAATTATTATAGATTTAATTCCAATTTTAGATGATTTTGAACGAGGACTTAAAGAACTTAAGAAGTCAAAAGACGAACTTATAATCCAAGGAATTTCTCTAATACAGGGAAAACTAATCAAAATTTTAAAAGAAAAAGGGTTGAATAAAATTCAAATTAAAAAAGGAGATGATTTTAATACAGATTTTCATGAGGCGATTACACAAATCCCAGCTTTGACAGAAAACTTAAAAGGGAAGGTAATAGAGATTATAGAAGCTGGATATATCCTTCAGGAAAAAGTCATACGACATGCTAAAGTCATTACCGGTAAATAATTAAATTTTATCTTCATGATGAAAAAAGATTATTACGAAGTATTAAATATTTCTAGAAATTCTTCTTCAGAAGAAATTAAAAAAGCTTATAGAAAATTAGCAATTAAATATCATCCAGATAAAAATCCGGATAATAAAAAAAATGCAGAAGAAAAATTTAAAGAAGCGGCTGAAGCCTATGAAGTATTAAGCGATCCAGAAAAAAAACAACGTTATGATAAATTTGGTCATTCCGGTGTTAAAGGAAATACCTCTGGTGGATCAGGAATGAATATGGAAGATATTTTTACAAATTTCGGAGATATTTTTGCTGATGCATTTGGTGAAGGATTTTCTAGTTTTGGATTTGGAAAATCTACAAGACACAAAACTATTAAGGGAAGTGATCTTAGAATACGAGTAAAACTAACATTAGAAGAAATAGCTAATGGAATAGAAAAAAAAGTGAAAGTAAAAAGATTGAAAGTCGCTAATGGTGTAAAATTTAAAAATTGTACTCCTTGTAATGGGACTGGTCAAATAACACGTATAGCTAATACTATTTTAGGAAGAATGCAAACAACGTCTCAATGTAACATATGTTCTGGAACTGGAAAAAGGATTGAAAAGATTCCATATGGAGCCAATAAACATGGATTAATTAAAGAAGAAGAATTAGTGAATATACAAATCCCCGCAGGACTTACAGAAGGAATTCAACTAAAAGTCTCTGGAAAAGGGAATGAAGCTCCATTTAACGGAATTCCTGGAGATTTAATTGTATTGATTGAAGAAATCTCTCATCCTAAATTAAAAAGAGAAGGTAATAATCTTCATTATGATTTATACATATCATTTCCAGATGCTATATTAGGAGCTTCAAAAGAAATTCCTACTATTAGTGGAAAAGCTCGTATTAAAATAGACCCTGGAACACAATCAGGAAAAACTCTTAGATTAAAAAATAAGGGATTACCTAATATTGAAGGATACGGATATGGAAGTCTTTTCATTCATGTAAATGTTTGGACTCCTAGAAAAATTAATGAAGAACAAAGAATTTTTTTCGAAAAAATGAGAAAAAATGAAAATTTTTTTCCTCATCCTGGAAATTCAGAAAAATCTTTTTTTGATCGTGTTAGAGAAATGTTTTCATAATAGAAAATATTTAATATATATAATCACTAATTTATTCTTATAAAAGATTACTTTTTCTTATGAAAAGAGTAGTAGTAGGACTTTCAGGGGGTGTTGATTCTAGCGTTGCGGCATTACTTCTTAAAAAGAAAGGTTATGAAGTAATCGGTTTATTTATGAATAATTGGGATAATTCTAGTATCAATATAAATAAATGTACTTGGTTGGAAGATAGTATTTATGCTATGTTAGTGGCTAAAGAATTGAAAATCCCTTTTCAAGTAGTGGAAATGAAAAAAGAATACAAAGAATCCATTATAAATTATATGTTTAACGGATATAGATATGGAAAAACACCTAATCCAGATATACTTTGTAACCGAGAAATAAAATTTAATGTTTTTTTGAAAATAGCCATTGATTTAGGAGCCGATTTTATTGCTACAGGTCATTATGTTAATAAAGAAAAAATTATAAAAAATAATAAAATTATCTATCGTCTTTTGATTGGAAAAGATTCTAATAAAGATCAATCATATTTTTTATGTCAATTAACACAATATCAATTAGAAAAATCTCTATTTCCATTAGGTCCATTTACAAAAAATCAAGTACGAAAAATAGCAGAAAGAAATAAATTGTGTAATGCATACAAAAAAGATTCTCAAGGATTATGTTTTGTTGGAAAAATTAATTTATCTAAATTTCTTCAACAAGAAATACTTCCTAAAAAAGGCGAAATTATTAATATTAATCCAAAATCCTCAATATATAATAAAAAAAATATCTCTTTTTTTTCAAAAGAAGAAGAATTATTTTTTTTATCCAGAAAAAAAAAATATAAAAAATCGGATGGTAATTTGATTGGATATCATCAAGGGGCACCCTTTTTTACAAAAGGACAACGTAAAGGAATTTCTTTAGGAGGATATAAAAAAGCACTTTTTGTTATTGAAAAAGATATTAAAAAAAATATTGTTTATACAGGAATGGGAAAAAACCATCCTGGGCTATATAAAAAATCTTTATTTATTCAGGAAAAAGATATTCATTGGATACGAGAAGATTTTATTCTTTTAGATGGAAATAAAATGGAGGTTTTTTGTAGAATTCGTTATAGACAACCATTGCAAAAAGCATTGTTATACAAAACAATAAACGGAATGTTCATAGAGTTTGAAACAATGCAATGTGCTATCAACGAAGGACAATTTGCTGCTTGGTATCTAGATAAAGAATTAATAGGTTCCGGAGTCATTTCATGAAATAAAATTCATTATAATATGAAATATTTCACATAAAAAATGATATTTTTTAAGCCCTACTTGATTATTCAGTAGGTCTTTTTGATTTATAAAACCTATCATGAAAAAAAGAATTAACAATTTTAGCAGAAAAATGACAAAAAATCTCAATTTACCATATTCGCATTTTATGCTTTATGAAACAGGAATGGATGATTCTTATTTTTTAAAAGCTCAAATCGGAATAGTTAGTAATTGGTATGACGGAAATCCTTGTAACATGCATTTAGACCAACTAGGAAAAAAAATTAAATCCTCAATAATAAATAAAAAAAATTTAATAGGATTTCAATTTACAACTATTGGAATAAGTGATGGAATTACTATGGAAACTTATGGAAAGATATATTATTCACTCTATTCTAGAGAATTAATAGAGGATAGAGTATAGAAACGGGAGTTGATTCACATCATTATGATGGAATTATAATAGCTATACCTGGATATGATAAAAATATTCCAGAAGTTATGATAGCTTTACTAAGATTGAATAGACCTTCTGTTATTTTTTATGGAGGAGTATTTCTTATGGTCCTTATAATGGGAAAAATTTAGATATTGTTTCTTTTTTTTAGGCATTATAGAAGAATAACTCCTGTAAAATATCCGAAAAAGAATATAAAAATATTATAAAAAATTCCTGTCCAGGTACAGGATATTGTGGTGGAATGGACACATAAAATACAATGGGATCTTCTTTATCAGATATGGGAATGAGGCTTCCTTACTCCTATTCTTCTTCATCTACAAGTAAGTAAAAATAAAAAAATAGATATATTTATTGATGTATTTCCAGTAAAAAGTTAGGTTACTTAAATTTTTATATATACTTAATCAAGTATTTTATGATTTAAAAACCACACCGGAAGGAAAGAAAAGATATGTACTTCTATTTTAGATTGGTATAATTTTGTATTTATTGTAGAACATCCAACTGGATATTTTTCCAGATCGTTATTAGATTTTTAATCTAAAAAAATAAAGGGGGAAAACTATTATTTTTTTGTCTATTTAGAGTTATAAATAACGATAGTACTTTACTAGTACAGAATAAATACGATAAAAATTTCTTATATATATGAAGAAAAAAAGTATTATTTTATTGTTAATTTCCACTATATAAATACTTTGTACCCACGACTGGATTCGAACCAGCATATCCTATATCGGATACCACTCCCTCAAAGTGGCGTGTCTACCAATTTCACCACGTGGGTTTAATTTTTTAATTCATTTTCATTTTAAAGAAACAGGGACTATTTTTCCGTTAAAAAATGAATTTCCTTCTAAATATAAGAAATTTACACTAGGTCTATTTTTTTTATTCTTTAAATTTTTCAGATAAAACTTCCGTAAGATTATATAACGATTCTTTAGAAGAACTAAATATTGATAGTCCATTTTTTCTAATAAAAGGCTTTACTAATTGTATTATTTTCATAGGATAAAAAACAAAAAACATTTACTTCATAATAAATATCTTTATATTTTAAATTATTGAATTTTTTTTCAATAAAAAACCATCATTATTAATGATTCAGTCTACAGATATCCATTCTAATAAAATTTTTTCTATTTTTTTATAGGATTTTTTCCCCGTTAAGGACATTTATAATGGAATACAAATTCCAAATTTTCTATTATTTAATAATTTGGATAATTGACTAATATTTTTATAGATATAGGATATAGATAATACATGATCCCCCATATTTAAGAATTTTTTTACTATTTCATATCCTATTCCCTTTCCGGATCCTGTAATAATTACTTTTTTTTCATTTTATATAATTTATTTTATTATAATAAAATTTCAGAACTAAAGTTGATCTATCTTTGGAGAATGAATTTTATATATATAAAAACTTAGAAAAATATGAATATAGCCATAATAGGATATGGAAAAATGGGAAAGGCTATAGAAAAAATAGCAAAAATTAGAAATCATCAAATTTCTTTTTTTTCTAATAAAAGTCCTTGCAATATTTCATTTAAAAATACAGATGTCGCAGTAGAATTTAGTCGTCCTGATTCAGCATTTAAGAATATAAAGATTTGTATAGAAAATAAGATTCCTATAGTGTGTGGAACTACAGGATGGTTAGATAAATTTAACCTTGTTAAAGATATATGTAAAAAAAAAAATGGAACTTTTTTATATTCTTCCAATTTTAGTATAGGGATGAATATTTTTTATGAGATCAATCATAAACTATCAAAATTACTATTTCCATATTCTATAAATTATGAAATAAAAATTGAAGAAATTCATCATAAAAAAAAAATAGATAGACCTAGTGGTACAGCTCTTTTTTTAGCAAAAAATATTATTAATAATAAAATGAAAAAAACATGGGTTTTAGATAAAAAAAAAACAAAAGATGAAATCTTAATTGTTTCAAAAAGATTTGATAAGGTACCAGGAATACATAGAGTTTTATACCAATCTAAAATAGAAAATATAGAAATTGAACATAAAGCTCATAACAGAGAAGGATTTGCAATAGGAGCTATTATTGCTGCAGAATGGATACAAAATAAAAAGGGAATTTTTTCTATGAAAGAAGTCTTAGGTATATAAATTAAATACATTTTTATGTTCCAATATCTCTTTTTCAGTAGTATTTTTTTATTTTTTGAACATTTTATTCATGTTTTAGGTACATGGAGACTTTATAAAAAATTAGGAATAAATTATTATAAATCAATTATACCTATCTACAATATTATACTTCTTTTAAAAATTTATCGAAGATCTATTTGGTGGTTATTTCTTTTATTTATTCCAATAACAAGTATTTTTTTATTTGGAATTTTATGGACAGACTTACTTAAAAATTTTGGAAAGAATGAAAAACAAAATATTATTTTATTTTTTTTAACCCTAGGAGGATATATATTTTATATAAATTATTCTAAAAATATTGAACTATCAAAAATAAAAGAATCCAAAAAAAATACAGGGTCAAATATTTTATTTGCTATGATTCTTTCTTTCCTTACACATACTTATATAGTTCAACCTTTTGCCATACCTACTTCTTCTATGGAAGGGACTTTACTTGTAGGGGATTTTATATTAGTAAGTAAAATTCATTATGGATTGCGTATGCCAATTACACCCATATCTATTCCATTTACTCATAACACTATTTTTGGAAAATGGAAATCTTATATTTCTATTTTCCAATGGCCTTATTTACGTTTTTCTCCTATACAACCTATACGAAGAAACGATATTGTCGTTTTTAATTTCCCTAAAGATTCTAATCATAAAGTTATAGATAGAAAAGAAAATTATATTAAACGTTGTGTAGGGTTACCAGGTGATGTCATTTCTATAAAAAATGGGGATTTATTTGTCAATCATAAAAAAGAAAAATCCTACAAAAAAAATATTTTAGAAAAACAACAAATTTACCTTCTTAAAACGAAAAATATACCATTAAATATAGAATTTCTTAAAGAGAATATGGATCTTGAAGAGGTTGAAATGATAGTAGAAAAAAATGACGAATATTTTTATCAAATAATGTTAACAGAAAAAAAAGCAATTCAGATTAAAAATCTATTTGATAACATAGTTTTTATAAAAAAATATATTTTACCAATTAATTTTCAAGAAGATTCTATATTTCCAAATAATTTTGGTTGGAATAGAGATTTTTTTGGTCCATTATTGATTCCTAAAAAAGGAGATTTTATTAGATTAAATTCAAATAATATTAATATTTATTATGATATTATTGTTTCTGAAGGAAATAATATTGAAAAAAAATATTCTTATTTTTTCATTAATAATAAAAAAAATAATTTTTATAAAATAAAAAGAAACTATTATTTCATGATGGGGGATAACAGACATAATTCTTCCGATTCTCGTTATTGGGGATTTGTTCCAGAAGATCATATAGTGGGAAAACCTATATTTATATGGATGAGTATTGACTGGAATAGAGAAAATCCTTTAAATTTTCTTAATTGGAAATTTCGTTGGAATCGTACTATGATCACGATATATGGACAAAATTCTTATTTATCCTTTTTTTTTATATTTTCATTTATATATTTTTCCTATCTTTTATTCTATTCTCTGTTCTATAAAAAATAATTTGTGATTTATTAAACCTTTTCTTTTTTTAGAAAAAAATTTCCTATAAAATAACCCGAAATAATTCCTCCAATGTGAGCAAAATGTGCTACACCAGGAGAAAAGTTAAAAATAGCAGAAATGAAACTTCCAAAAATAAAAATCAAAAGAGCTTTTCGTACAGCAATTGGAAAAGGAAAAGGTAAAATAAATATTTTATGTTCTGGAAAATATCTAGCAAAAGCACCTACTATTCCACTAACAGCTCCAGAAGCTCCCATCATAGGAGAATACATTGAACTATAAAGATTTATTCGTTGTTCTTGATTCAAATAATCAAAAATTTTTTTTGCTTGGGAGAAATCTAATGTATGAACGAAATAATAAAGGATACTAGTATTAAATACTAATTGTAATAAAGAAGCTAAAATACCAGATAAAAAATATACTATCAAAAATTTTTTGATTCCTAATAAAGTTTCCATTTGTCCTCCAAACATGAATAAGGCTAACATGTTAAAAATTATATGTAAAAAAAGACGTTTGGAATGGACAAACATATGAGTAAAAATCTGATATAATTCAAATCGATCATCTAGAGGATGATATAAAGAAAGAAGGTTTTCTATTTTATATTGTGAAAAAACAAAGGTAGCTGTATATACAAGTATATTAATACTAATCAAGTGTTTTACAGCATCTGAATTGAAATTTGATGTATAAAAATTCACTTACAAAATTGTTTTTTTTAAAAAATTTTTATTGAAAATAAAAAATATAGGATCTCCTGAATAAGTATAATTTATATTTTTACAAGAAAAAAAATCTCTAATTAAACATTCCATTTTATCGGAATGTAATTCCGTTCCGTATTTTACAGCGGCAGATTTAGATACAGATTTAATAAGTATTTTTTTATTATTTTTTTCTCCATTAATAAAATTATATGTTAAAATATTTTGAAAAATTTCAACTAGTATATTTTGATGAATATTCTCAGGAATAGAATATAAATATGCGGATTTATTCCAAAAGTATAAATGAAATCCCATTTCAATCAATTCATATTGAATATTTTTCAATGAAATAAATTCATTATCCAAAAGCTTAACTTCAATTGGAAAAAGTAACTGTTGGCTTATCAATTTTTTTTTTCTTTCCTTAAAAAAGAATTCAAATAATATATTTTGATGGGCTCTGTGTTGATCTACTAATATTATATTTTCATTATTCCATAGAAAAATTATATATTTTCCGTTCATTTGAAAAGTTTTTATTTTCTTTTCATGATATATGTAATTGGATAACTTTTTCGTAAGATGAACATCAAGAAAAAAATGAGATTCTTTCATTTTATGAAACCAATTCTCTAATTGAGTTACTTTTTCTTTATAAGAAAATTTATCAAAAAAAGAATCATAATAATTCATCAATAAAAATGATTCTTTTTTAACAGATGAATTAAAGGATAATAATAAATCGGAATTTTTTAATTCCTCTTTTTTTACTTTATATTGACAACATAAAACATTTTTTATTTCTTGTTGAATCAGATTACAAATCTGATCTTCTTCTTCCAATTTTATTTCTTTTTTTGTAGGATGAATATTCCAATTTACTAAAATTGGATCTATGTTAATAAAAATAAAATAAGAAACGGTTTTTAAATCTTTTAAAAGACCTTCATAAGAATGAATAATTCTTCTATGTAAAAGGGTATTGGTTATACAACGTTGATTCACAAATAAAAATTGATCTCCTTTTTTTACTGAAAAATCTGGTTCACTAATAAATCCCTCTATAATAATTTTATTTTTTTTTATTAAAATAGGGAGTAATGTTTTATTTCTTTTAATAAAAATTTCTTTTATTCTTTCTTTTAAAGAAGCTTTTTTAAAAAAATAAATAATTTTATCGTTATGATAAAAACGATAAACAATATCTCTGTGTGCTAAAATAATTTTATAAAATTCATTAATAATATGTTTAAATTCTATTCTAGAAGATTTTAAAAATCGTCTTCTTGCAGGAAATTTAGAGAAAATATTTTTTACCGAAATTCTTGTCCCTCTAAGCATATTTATGGGGATTTGTTCTTTAATTTTCCCTTCTTCTACAAGAATGTGAATACCCACTATATTTTCTTGATTTTTAGTTTGTATTTCCAACTTAGAAATGAAAGCTATGGAAGCTAAAGCTTCTCCACGAAACCCTTTTGTATTAATCCTAAAGATATCCTCATTGGTTTTTATTTTAGAAGTAGCATATCTTTGAAAACTATTCCTAGCATCATTATAACTCATTCCTTCTCCATTATCTATTAGTTGAATTAACGTTTTTCCTGAATCTCTTATAAAGATATCAATACTTTTTGATTTTGCATCTATGGAATTTTCTAAAAGTTCTTTTAATACAGATGAAGGACGTTGTATCACTTCACCAGCTGCAATTTGATTGATCACTTTTTTAGGTAAAAATTGAATAATATCCTTCATAAAGGAAATATTTTATTCGATAGATTTTTTAAAAGAAGCCATATATAATGCTGTTTTAGCGCATTCTATTCCTTTATTACCATTTTTTCCACCTGATCGATCAAAAGATTGCTTTTTATTTTTATCAGTAAGAACACAAAATATAACCGGAACATCATATTGAATATTTATATCTTTTATTCCTTGTGAAATTGCTTGACAAAGATAATCAAAATGAGGAGTTTCTCCTTTTATAAGGGATCCAATAACAATAATTGAATCAAAATTATAACAAAGAGCTATTTTTTTAGAAGAATAAATAAGTTCATAACTTCCAGGAACTTCCCATGTTTTTATTTTATCTTTTAAAATACCTGATTGAATTAAAGTTTCATAAGCTCCTTTATACAATTTTTTTGTCACATCGTGATTCCATTTTGAAACAATAATGGCAAATTTTAATTTTTCATTTTTTATTTTATTTTTATCTATTTTATATGCAGGAGCTATTTTCATAATCAAGAATTATTATAATTTATTTTCAATAAACATTAGATATTTATCTACATTATCCTTATACAAAAAAAGAGGATATTTTTTTTCTATTTTTTCCAAAAAAAATTTAGAATCCCTATATTTATTCATGGAAAAAGTCAACAATGCTGCTTTATAATAATAAAGAGGTGTAGTAATTTCGTTTTCTCTTATATTAGCTGCTTTGATGTAATTTTTTAAAGCTTCATTCTTATTTTTAATCTGTGTAAAAGAATCTCCTATCATTCCATATCTTATAGAAGATAAAAATTCATCTTTTGCAGAAAAATTATTCATCATTTTTATAGATTCCTTATAATTTCCTAATTTATAATAACATATTCCTGCATAAAATTTAGAAATATTACCTGCTTTAGTAGAAGGATACTTAGTGACAATTCCATAAAATCCAAGATAAGGAATTTTAAGTTTTTTTTGGTTTAATGCTTTATCTATAGATCCTTCTGAAAGATATTTTTGAGCGTAAATCAATTCTTTCAAAGCTTTTTTTTCTAATGGATATGAATAAAATTTTTTATATAAAAAAAATGTTGCTCCTGTTATAAAAATCATACTACAAAAAAAAATCATTACTTTTTTCTTTTTCATATATATTAACTTTTATTAAGAAAGAAAAAAAATTATATCGTTCATGATCTTATTATATAAATTTAATTCTAAATATCATATATATAATAAAATCATTTATTTTTTTTTCTTATTACTTCTATACTCTTTATTCTTTTATTATCTATCCTCCTTATAAGGAAAGAATAATTTAAAAAATTAATTTTTTGTTTTTGTTTTGGAAATTCTTTATTTATTTCCATAATAAAACCACCCAAAGTATCTGCATCTCCTTTTTTTTTCTCAAAAAAAACTTCTTCTTTAATTTTCATAATACGGTAAAAATCAATTAAAGAAGTTTTCCCATCAAATAAATAATTATTTTGATTTAATTTGGAATAAGAGAGAACCTCTTCATCATATTCATCAATAATATCTCCTACTATTTCTTCAATAACATCTTCAAGAGTAACTAATCCACAAGTTCCACCATATTCATCAACTACAATTGCTAAATGTATTTTTATTTTTTTAAAATCATTCAAAAGATCATCTATTTTTTTATTTTCTGGAACAAAAAAAGGAGTATGAATTAATTTAATCCATTCAAATTCCTTTTCATGAATAAAAGGAAGTAGATCTTTAGCAAAAAGAACTCCTTCTATATCATCAATGCTATCTTTGTAAACGGGGATTCTAGAATATCCCTGATTACGAACTAATTCTAAAATATTAGAAAATAATGTTTTTTTATTCAAAGCAAACATATCTATTCTGGGAGTCATAATTTGATGTGTTTCCGTATTTCCAAAATCAACAATTCTTTGCAAGAATTGACATTCTTTAACATTTTTTTGATTTGAAGATGCAATTTTTAAAGCTTTTGAAAGTTGATCTACGGATATTCTATTCTTTTTTTTTTTCATTCTTTTCTCTATGAATCTGGAAACTAAAATCATAATTTTACTGATAGGACCCAATATTTTACTAAGGTAAATTAGTGTTTGAGACATCAAAATAGCAAAACGAAAATTATTTTTTCTAGCATATATTTTTGGAATTATTTCCCCAAATAAAAGTAAAATAAAAGTTAAAAGAATTACTTCTAATAAAAAGTTAATAGGGATTTTATGAAAAAAACTATCTGTAAAGTATTTTGTTATTAAATATGAACTTAATATGACTATTCCAATATTAGAAAAATTGTTAGATATAAGTATAGTAGCTAAAAGTTTTTTTCTATTTTTCAGGATTTTTAATACTTTATCTCCTCTATAGCGATTTTTTCTTATTTCCCTATCAATAGTTTTTTTCTCAAGACAAAAAAATGCAGTTTCTGATCCAGATATAAGGGCAGAAAATAATAATAAGATTATTATTAATACAAAATAAAGAACTATTTGAAGATATAAAGTGCTTTCTAAAAAAATATTCGTCAAGGATTCCCTTCCCAATATATTGAATTTTTAAGTTTTAGAAAAGAAAATAATGATGATGAACAAAAAATTGGATTTTTATTTAATCAAAGATAAAAAAAACTAAATCATTTTTTCATTTTTAAAAAACAAAGTAATAGGACTAGGAAATGGATATTCACAAATTTTTTCATGTGAAATAAAAAAAAATTTATTTAAATTTTTTTTTATTTGAATAGGTTTCATAATCTTACAATTCAAGAATTGAATAGATAAAATTTGATTATTTATTTTATTTTTTACTTTATAAATGATATTATCAGAAAATATTTTATATTTTTTCCAAATTTTATCTCTTATTTCGAAAAGGGGAAGATTTTTTTCTGATTCTATTAAAGGAAATTCATAAAGGCCCTTCCATATATCTTTATTTAATCTCTTATTAATGCAAAATTTTTTACTATTATTACATATGAAAACATAATAAAAAAATCTATTTCTTATAGATTTTTTTATTATGTTTTTAACCGGTAATTCATATACAGTTCCATTTTTAAATGAAAAACAATAAATTTTTATAGGGCATAATAGGCATTTAACCCTTTTTGGGGTACATAAAGTAGCCCCTAAATCCATGATAGCTTGATTGAAAATACCTGGATTTTTCTTATCCATCATTTTTAAAATGAAAGTTCGTAATATTTTTTTCGTAAATACTGATATAATATTATTATATATACCTAGATATCTAGAAAATACCCTATAAAAATTTCCATCTATAGCTGGAACTACTTCATCGAAACATATAGAAGCTATAGCCGCTCCAGTATATGGGCCTATTCCTTTATATTTAATGAGTTCTTGGTATTTTTTTGGAAAAAACCCAATTGGTTTTTCTCTTAATTTTTTTGCAAAAGAATGTAAATTTATAGCTCTTTTGTAATAACCTAATCCTTCCCATTCTTTTAATACTTCTTTTTCTTCAGCTTGAGCAAGCTTTTCTAAATTAGGAAATTTTTTTATAAAATTCGAATAATACTTTATAGCTTGTGAAACTTTTGTTTGTTGCAACATAAACTCTGAAACCAATATATAATATGGATTTTTATTTTCTCTCCAAGGAAGTTTTCTATGATTATTTTTATACCAATTTATTATTTTTTTGGAAAAATCCATGTATATCTAATTTTAGAGCAATTTTATAAAAAATTGGTATATTTAAGAAACCGAATTTTGGATATTATTAGAAGGATTAAAAATGACAAAAGCAGATATAATAACAGAAATCATATCAGAAATTGGATCTGAAAGAATTGACACAAAAAAGGTTATAGAAACATTTATGAAAAAAATAAAAGAAAGCCTTACATCTGGAAAGAATGTTTATTTAAGAGGATTTGGATCATTTATTATTAAATATAGAGCTAAAAAACTAGGACGTCATATATCTAAGGATATATCTATTGTAATTCCTGCGCATAATATACCAGCATTTAAACCTGCAAAATCATTTACTGAATTAGTAAAGAAAAACGTTTCTATTATTAAAAATAATAGTATGTCTAAAAATAAATCAAAAACGATTTAAAATTATTATGCCAAACGGAAAAAAAAGAAAAAGACGAAAAATAGCAACCCATAAAAGAAAAAAAAGAAATAGGAAAAATAGGCATAAGAAAAAAAAATAAAAATTTGATCATCTTTATCAAAATCTATTATAATTTATAAATTTTTTTTCCTTGTTTTTGTGTATGATTAAAGAATTAGTTATAAATGCAGAAGAACAAGAAGTTAAAATAGCCCTTTTGGAAGAAGGAAAGTTGTTGGAACTTCATCAAGAAAATTACAATAAAAAACTATCTGTAGGAGATATATACTTAGGAATAGTTAAAAAAATTTCATATGCATTAAATGCAGCTATTATTGATATAGGTTATTCAAAAGGAGCTTTTTTACATTATGATGATCTTGGATTTCAAATAGAAAAAATGTTAGAATTGATCACCATAAATCAAAAAAAATTTTTTTTAACCAATTCATATACTTTTTTTTTAAAAAAAAAAGGAGATCAAAGTTCTATAGAAAAAATATTATATCCCGGACAAAAGATTTTGGTTCAAATATCGAAAGAACCAATTTCTAATAAAGGACCAAAATTAACGGCAAAAATTTGTATTCCTGGAAGGAATTTGGTATTAATTCCTTTTTCGGAAAAAGTTTCTATTTCTCATAAAATAAAAAATGTAAAGGAAAAAAATAGATTAATTTTATACATGCAAAAAATAAAACCAAAAGAATTTGGAATAATTATTCGTACAGTCGCATGTTTTAAAATAGAAAATATTTTAAAAAAAGAACTTTTTATTTTGATAAAAAAATGGAAAAAAATATTAAGTAATTTGATAAAATTACCTCCAGTTAAAGTTTTAAGTGAAAGTAATAAAACTTCTTGTTTATTAAGAGATACATTTAATGATGATTTTAAATCGATTTATTGTAATAATAGTCTTCTCTGTCAAGAAATTCATTCTTATTTATCTTTTATTTCTCCAGAAAAAACCAGTATTATTAAATATTATAAGGGAAATATACCCATATTTGAAAAATATGGAATTGAAAAACAAATACAAACTTTTTTAGGGAAAAACGTTCCTCTCGGAAATGGTGCTTATCTTGTAATTGAACATACTGAAGCTTTACATGTTATAGATGTTAATAGTGGAATGATTAATCATATTAAAAAAAATTGTACAGACTCAGAAAGAGTGGATCATATATTGCAAGTAAATCTTTTAGCTGCAACAGAAATTGCTAGACAACTTAGATTAAGAGATATGGGAGGAATAATTGTTGTGGATTTTATAGATATGTCTGAACCTTGTCAAAAAAAAAAATTGTACGAACATATAAAAGAAAAAATGAAAAACGATCGAGCTACACACCAAATATTACCTCCAAATGAATTTGGGTTAGTTCAATTCACTCGTCATAGAGTAAGACCTGAATTAAAATATAATGAAAAATATCAAGAATTAGAATCTCCTATAATTTATATTCATAATCTAGAATTTATCTTAGAAAAGATTATGAAAAATAAATTTCATAAAGGAATACAATTACATATACATTCTTTTGTAGAAGCTTATCTTAAAAAAGGATTTCCTTCTATTCAACAAAAATGGTTTTTTAAATATAAAAAATGGATTAAAATTATTCCTAGAAATTCATTTAAATACACGGAATATCAAATTTTAAATAAAAATAAGGAAATCGTATCCTCTTCATTTATTTAATAAAAATTTCTATTAATTTTATAATGTGGGCGTGGTGGAATTGGTAGACACGTCAGACTTAGGATCTGATGCCCATCAGGCATAAGGGTTCGAGTCCCTTCGCCCGCACATCATACACAAAATGTGTTTTAATATATATTTCTTTTTTTATATCCTATATAAATTTGTCTAGGTCTCCCTATAGGTTCTCGATTTAATCTCATTTCTTTCCAATGAGCCATCCATCCAGGTAATCTTCCCAAAGCAAACATAACCGTGAACATGTTTTTTGGAATTCCTATCGCTTGATAAATAATTCCTGAGTAAAAATCTATATTTGGATATAGTTTTTTTTCTATAAAATATGGATCTCGAATAGCGATTTCTTCAAGTTCCTTTGCTAATTCTAAAATTGGATCATCAATTCCTAATTCACAAATAATATTTTCGGCTACTTTTTTTACTATTTTTGCTCTAGGATCAAAATTTTTATAAATTCTATGTCCGAAACCCATCAATCGAAACGGATCTTTTTTATCTTTTGCTTTATCCACCCATTTTTTTATATTTCCACCACTTTTCAAAATATTTTCTAACATTTCAATAACCGCCTGATTAGCTCCTCCATGTAACCTACCCCAAAGAGCACTAATTCCAGCGGATATAGATGAAAATAATCCTACATATGCAGAACCTAACAAACGTACCGTAGTAGTGGAACAATTCTGTTCATGATCTGCATGTAATATTAAAAGTTTATCTAAAGCATCTGTAATAATTGGATTTGTTTGATAACATTTTTTTGGTATGGAAAAAAACATATTTAAAATATTGGAAGTATAATATAAATCCTTATCGGAATAAGATGGAGGAAGACCTACTTTTTTTCTATAAGTTAATGCTGCTAATACAGGAAGTTTTGCTAAAAGATGTAAATACATATCTTCCTCTTTTAGATTAATACAATCTGTGAATGCAGTAAGAATACACGTTAAAGACGATAATATTCCCATAGGATGATAGAATACAGGAAATTTATCCAGTATTTGATAAATTTTATGATTAATTGAATTGAATTCTTTTATTCTTTCAGAAAAAGATTTTAATTGTGCAGTATTAGGAAGTTCACCATTTAAAAGAAGATAACTAGTTTCTATAAATGAACATTTATTAATAATTTGTTCAACAGGATAACCTCTATATAATAGAACTCCTTTTTCTCCATCTATGAAACTGATAGAACTTTTAACAATTCCTGTATTTTTAAATCCTGGATCAAATGTAATAAATCCTGTATTTTCTCTAAGTTTAGATATATTAATAGCTTTTTCTTCATAAAAAGTTCCATAAACTACTGGAAGTTTATAATTACATCCATTAATATCAAAATTAACAATACTGCACATAATAAATAAATTTTGAATAAAATATAAATAATTTTTACAATTAAATATTGAAATAAGAGATCCTTTATTCTATATTAATTATCAAAAAATCATTTCATCAAATGAAAGAATAGTATGAAATCCTTTTTTTGAAAAATATTTTTTCATCCCCTTTCTGGAACTTATTAAAACAAAATCCCCACCCCAAGTTCCTAAACTTTTTACTATACCTAAATAGTCCGGAAAATAATTTTCTTTTACAGTAGGAAGATCAAGTATTCCGGATATAATACTTTCATGTTTAAGTAATAATATTTCAAATTCTTTCAAAGTTTTACAAAATAGAATTTTTTTAGTTATGGAAGAAATAGAATCGATATTTTTTCTAGATATGTTTTTTTTTGAACGAAAAAATCGGATTCCTTCAAAAGTATTTTGTTTTTTATTAAGATGTAGAAAAAAAAGTTTGTCTTTAAATGGAGGATTAAAATCTATAGGAATAACATGAGGTTTTTTATTTTCTAATTTATAAATTATTGGTTTTGAATTAGATACGCATGCTATATCATATCCACTTCCTAGAAATTTTTTTTCTAATAACATATAAGGATCTATTCTAGCCCATTTAGCTATATTATTAATTAAAGTAGAACTACTTCCTAACCCCCAATTTCTAGGAAATTCTAATTTCGTTTTTACATAAAAAATTCCAAATGAATTTTTAAGAAAATTTTTTTGAATTTTTCTAGATTCCAACAATAAATTTCTTAATCTAATAGCTGTTTTCTTTTCTGTATCATAACAAATATCTAAAGAAGGAAGTTGAAAAAATACTTCAAACCATGGTTTATCTATTTCATCAAAACTCTTCCAATGTAATCCAGAAGATACAGAACAATTATTATCATAAAATATAGTAAATGATTGTCCTTTTACGGTAGGTAAAGCTAAACCATAAGCTCCATATAAAATAAAATATTCTCCCGTTAATAACAATTTTCCATGACTATAAAAAAAATGTTTATATTGACGCATAATATTAATAAAAATCATTTTTTATAAATTTTATTGAAAATTTTTTTCGTTATTCCTTGTAAAATATTTCCTGGGCCTATTTCTTTAAAGGAAATAGCACCATTAGAAATCATATTTTCCACCAATTGTTTCCATTTTACGGGAGATGTTAATTGTTCTATGATATTTTTTTTTATATCGTTAGATTTTATAACTGATTTAGCCGTTACATTTTGATATATTGGGCATTTAGAATCTTTAAATGAAATTTTTTCTATAAATTTCGATAATTTTTTTTTAGCTGGTTCCATAACAGGAGAATGAAAAGCTCCATTAACAGGAAGTCTTAATATTTTCTTAGCACCTATCTTTTTTAAAGATAAGCAAACTCTTTTTAAAGCTCTTTCTTCTCCAGAAATTACCAATTGTCCAGGACTATTATAATTAGAAGGAACAATAATTCCATTATCTTCTTTACAAACTTTCTCTATAATATGATCTTCTAATCCTAATATTACGGCCATCCCTCCATGTATAGATTCACATATTTCTTGCATAAGAGAGGCTCTTTTAGCTACTAAAATCAATCCATCTTCAAAAGAAAATACATTAATAGATGCTAAAGCGGATAGTTCTCCAAGAGAATGTCCAGCTACCATATCCGGATTAAAATTGTCTAAAATTTTTGCTTGTATTACTGAATGTATATAAACAGCCAGTTGTGTATATTTAGTTTTTTTTAGAACTTCCATAGAACCATCAAACATAATATTTGTCATACGAAAACCCAAAATATCATCGGATAATTGAAACAATTTTTTTGCTAAATTAGAAGTATTGTATAAATTTTTTCCCATCCCCATAAATTGAGAACCTTGACCCGGAAATATATAAGCTTTCATACAGAATAAAATTTTTAATTTAAACAAAATTAATAATGTTTATATGAAAATAACTGATACTCATACTCATTTATATATGGAACAATTTGATAAAGATAGAGATGTTGTCATAAAAAAAGCAATTCATAACAGAATACATAAGCTTTATATTCCTTCTATAGATCGTACAACAATTCCAAAAATATTAAAATTAGAGAAAAAATATCCAAATATTTGTTTTCCCATGATAGGATTACACCCTAGTAAAGTAAATCCGGATAATTTAGAAAAAGAATTAAATAGTATTAAAAAATGGTTAGATCAACATTCTTTCATTTCTGTAGGGGAAATTGGAATAGATTTACACTTAGAAAAAAAATTTTTTCTTGAACAAAAATATGCATTTCAAACTCAAATACAATATGCAAAAATAAAAAAATTACCTATAGTTATACACTGTAGAAAGGCTTTTGACCCAGTTTTTGATATTTTAAAAAAATATCATCCTATTACAGGAATTTTTCATTGTTTTTCTGGGACCTTAGAACAAGCAAAAAAAATTATTAATTTTGGGTTAAAACTAGGAATTGGAGGAATGATTACTTTTAAAAATAATAATATTAGTTCATTTTTACATAAAATTAATTTAAAAAATATAGTGTTAGAAACAGATTCTCCATTTTTATCTCCCTATCCTTTTAGAGGAAAAAGAAATGAACCTGTTTACTTAAAAATAATTTTGAAAAAAATTTCAAAATTATATTCTATTTCAGAAGAAAAAATAGCAAATATCATCGAAATAAACGTAAAGGAAATATTTTCATAATTATGATAATATTTATACCATTTTTTCCGGTCTTACTAATTTATCAAATTCATCATTTGTCAAATATCCTAATCGAATAGCTTCCTCTTTTAAAGTACTATTATTTTCATAAGCTTTTTTTGAAATTTTTGCGGATTTTTCGTATCCAATAGAAGTATTAAGTGCTGTTATTAACATTAAAGATCTATCTAATAATTCTTGAATTTTTGTATAATTGGGTGTAATTCCTTTTACACAAAGATTAGAAAAAGAACTACAAGAATCAGAAATAAGTTGTGCAGATTGCAAAAAATTATAGGCTATTAATGGTTTAGAAACGTTTAACTCATAATTTCCTGATGCTCCTGCTATTGAAATCGATAAATCATTTCCTATTACTTGTGTACAAACCATCATGAGAGATTCACATTGGGTTGGATTTATTTTTCCAGGCATAATAGAAGATCCAGGTTCATTTTCAGGAATATGAATTTCTCCTATTCCTGAACGAGGACCCGAAGATAAAAATCGAATATCATTTGCTATCTTCATCAAAGAAACGGAGATTTGTTTGAGAGAAGAATGAGATTCCACAATAGAATCATGGGATGCTATTGCTTCAAATTTATTATTTGCTACTTTAAATGGAAGTCCAGTGTATTTGCAAATAAAATCAGTTACTTTTATATCGTAACCTTTAGGAGTATTTAAACCTGTTCCAACAGCTGTTCCTCCAATAGCCAATTCAGAAAGATGATCTAAAGTTTTTTTAATAGAATTTAATCCATGATCTATTTGAGAAACATAACCGGAAAATTCCTGTCCTAAAGTTATAGGAATAGCATCCATAAGATGAGTTCTCCCTATTTTAATCACATTTTTAAATGATTTTGTCTTTTTTTCCAATATATTACGTAGAATTTCTATAGAAGGAATCGTCTTTTCTATCAATTTTTTATAGGATGCAATATTCATTGCTGTAGAATAGGTATCATTAGATGATTGAGACATATTTACATCATCATTTGGATGTATAAAAGACTTACTTTTTCCAAGAGTTCCTCCCATTAAAACATGAGATCTATTAGATATGACTTCATTTATATTCATATTAGTATGTGTTCCAGATCCTGTTTGCCATATAACTAAAGGAAATTGATCATCTAATTTTCCTTCCATAATCTCTTCACAAACCAAAGTAATTAAATCTCTTTTTTTTTTAGACAAAATTCCAAATTCAAAATTGGCATATGCAGCTGCTTTCTTTAAAAGAGCAAAGGCATGTATAATTTCTATAGGCATAGATCCTTCTATTCCAATTCTAAAATTATTTCTTGATCTTTCTGTTTGAGCACCCCAATATTTATCCATAGGAACTTGTACCAATCCCAATGTATCTCTTTCGGTTCTAAAAATCATTTTTCTTTTTTTTACGAAATTAATAAAAAATTTTATTAATTTAATAATTATATTCATTATGATTATGATAATCAAATTTATAGGATTTTTATTTTTTATACTCATAACAATATCTGGATTCTGGTGCATTCTTTTTTTATTTTTTTTGAGTGTATACTGGACCATAATTATAGGAGTAAACACTATAAAAAATTGGAAAAAATGAAAAAAAAATCCATAATCCAGAAAATATTTAGAACTAAATATTTTTGGATCAGTTTGTTTTTTTTTATATGGATGTCCTTTTTTGATACCAATTCTTTGATATTACATTGGAAGTTAAAAAAAACTATAAATAAAATGATATTGGATAGAAATTTTTTAAAAAAAAAAATTTTTTTGGAAGGGAATCATCTGAAAAAGTTAAATAAAGATCCTAAATATTTGGAAAAAATAGCTAGGGAAAAATTCTATATGAAAAAAGAGGATGAAGATTTATTTGTTCTATCTAAAGCTAAAAATTAACGCCCCATATAGACTAATAAAACACTTAAATCCGAAGGAGAAACTCCACTAATTCTTGAAGCTTGTGCAAAGGATACCGGACGATGATAAGTTAATTTTTCCTTAGCCTCTATAGATAAAGATGGAATCCTTTCATAATCAAAATTATTTGGAATTCGAATATTTTCTAGTTTCAATAATTTCTTAGCATTTTCTTTTTCCCGTTCGATATATCCTCTATATTTAATTCGAATAGAAACTTGCTCTAATATTTCTTGTTGATTAAGATTATTTATTTCTATCTCTTTTTTTAAAAAAGGGATAGAAATAATATCTTCTATATTGATTTCCGAACGAGATAAAATCGCATCTATTTTTTTTTCCTGATATACAATAGGAGATTTTTTCCTATTTAGAATAGGATTAAGTATTTCTGGATTTAGATTAATCTTATTAAATAAAGAAATACATTTTTCAACTTGAAATCTTTTTTTATCTACTAATTTCATTCTTTTTTCTGAAATCAATCCAATTTTATATCCCATAGGAGTTAATCTTTCGTCCGCATTATCTTGACGTAATAACATTCTATATTCAGCTCTTGAAGTAAACATTCTATAGGGCTCTTCTGTTCCTTTTGTAATCAAATCATCTATTAATACTCCAATATAAGCTTGATTTCTTTTAAGAATGAATGGCTCCTTTTCATGAATTTTTAAATGAGCATTAATTCCAGCGATTAATCCTTGCGCAGCTGCTTCTTCATACCCTGTAGTTCCATTAATTTGTCCGGCAAAAAAAAGATTTTTTATGAACTTACTTTCCAAAGTAAGTTTTAATTGTATTGGAGGAAAATAATCATATTCAATAGCATATCCAGGTCTTAACATTTTTGCATTTTCAAATCCTGAAATTTTTCTTAGAGCTTGGTATTGTTTTTCTTCTGGTAAAGAAGTAGAAAATCCATTTATATATACTTCTACTGTATTCCATCCTTCTGGTTCTACAAAAATATGATGCTTTTTTTTATCGGAAAATCTATAAATTTTTTCTTCAATAGAAGGACAGTATCTAGGGCTAATACCTTGAATAGCTCCTGTAAAAATAGGAGAATATTTCAAATTTTTTTTAATAAAATCATGAATTTCTTCATTTGTGTAAGAAATATGACATTTACATTGTTTTTTTAATTTCATTGTTTTTAAAAAAGAAAATTTTTTAGGAAAAATATCTCCATTTTGATCTTTCATTTTTTTGTAATTCAAAGAACGTCCATCTACTCTTGGAGAAGTTCCAGTTTTCATTCTACCATGTTGAAATCCGAAATATTTAGTTAATTGTTCTGTTATTCCTCTAACTTCTTTTTCCGATATTCTACCTCCATTTATCTTTTTTTTCCCAATATGAATTTTTCCATTTAAAAAAGTTCCATTTGTAAGTATGACCGATTTCCCCATAATTTTTATTCCAAAAGATGTTATCACCCCTTTAACCGTAGCATCTTTACTTACAATTAAAGAAGTTACCGTATCTTGATACAGATCTAATTGATGATTTTTTTCTAAAAAAAATCTCCAATTATGAGAAAATAATTTTCTATCACATTGTGCTCTAGGACTCCACATAGCAGGTCCTTTAGACATATTCAACATTCTAAATTGAATCATACTATAATCGGAAATTATCCCTGAATAACCTCCTAAAGCATCTATTTCTCTTATTATTTGTCCTTTAGCTATTCCTCCTATAGCTGGATTGCATGACATTTGACCAATTGTTTGTAAATTACTTGTAATTAGCAAAGTTTTTGATCCCATTTTAGAAGAGGCTGAAGCCGCTTCTGCTCCTGCATGTCCTCCTCCAACAATAATAATATCATATGTATTTAAAAACATAATTTTTTTACTGAAATAAAATTAAATAAAACTCTTCTTTTTTTCTCATTAATTTTTTACTTTTCTTTTTTTGATCATCATATCCCAAAAAATGTAATATAGCATGGATCATAACACGTTTTAATTCAACTTTAAAAAGTTGATTCCATTGTTTAGAATTCTCTAAAACTCTATCTATGCTAATAAATATATCTCCTGATATATACTTTTCTTTTTTTTTTTCATCAAATCCTGAAAAAGATATGACATCTGTATAATAATTTTTTCGAAGAAATTTTTTATTTATATTTAAAATATAATTATCACTACAAAAAATATAATTAATATCTCCAATATTTTTTCCTTCATTTTTTAATATAATACAAATAGATTGAATAAATATAGATTCATTTTGAATAGAAAAGTTAGAAACTTCGTAAAAAAAATTTATCATAACGTATGAAAAAATAAAATAAAATATTATTTTTAGAATATCATATATCCATGAAAAAAATCATAAAAATCATTCCAAATATTTTTACTTTATTGAATTTATTTTTTGGGTGTATTTCTATTATTTTTTTACAATCAAAACTTTTTGAATATTCGGCTTTTTTTACTATATTTTCATTGATTTTTGATACTTTAGATGGATTTCTATCTAGATATCTGAAAATAGAAAATAAATTTGGTAAAGAATTAGATTCCTTAGCGGATATGGTTTCTTTTGGTTTAGTTCCATCGATAATAGTTTTTCTTTTATTTAAAAATATAAATGGGAATCAAAAAATAATACCATTCATAGAATGGTCTTCTTTTTTGATTCCCATATTTTCCGCATGGCGTTTAGCTAAATTTAACATAACTTATCATATGGATAATAAAAATTATGGTTTGACCACTCCAGTGAATACTATATTTTTTACTTCTTTATCTATTATAATGAAATATAAACCAAGTAAAAATATAAATATTGCAATAAAAGAAATTGTATTTTCTCCTATTATAATATTTTTTATGATTTTTTTTTCCTGTTATTTTTTAATAACTAAAATACCTATGATTTCCTTTAATTTTTATGGTTTTTCTTGGAAAAGAAATAAAAAACGTTATTTATTTTTACTAATTAGTATATTTCTTTTATTAACTTTACATATGGTAGCTATTCCATGCATTGTCATTTTATATATCATAACTTCAATTTATTTTCATAGATTTAATAGAAAAAAATTACATTAGAAAACATGAAACTACAACTTTATCGTCCTATTTGTTTCTTTGATATAGAAGCTACAGGAATAAATATTGGAAAAGATAGAATTATAGAAATATCTATATTGAAAATATTTCCAAATGGTAAACAAGAAGATAAAACTTGGCTTATTTTTCCTGAAATACCTATACCACCACAATCTACAGCTATTCATGGAATTAAAGATGAAGATGTAGAAGGAAAATTACCATTTAAAAATGTAGCGATTCCTATTCTAAAAATGATTGAAAATACGGATTTAGCAGGTTATAATTCTAATAGATTTGACATTCCAATTTTAGTAGAAGAGATGCTACGTGCAGGAATTCCTTTCGATATTAAAAAACATAATACAATAGACGTACAGGTAATCTTTCACAAGATGGAACCTAGAAATCTTTCTGCTGCTTATAAATATTATTGTAGAAAAAATCTTATAAAGGCACATAGCTCTAAAGCAGATACATTTGCTACGTATGAAATATTACTTGCTCAATTAGAAAAATATGAAGATCTAAAAAAAGATGTGAAAAGTCTAAATAAATTTTCTCATCAAAAAAATATAGCAGATCTTGCTGGTTTTCTAAAAATAGATGAAAATGGGAATGAAATATTCAATTTTGGAAAATACAAAGGAGAAAAAGTATTCAAAATTTTTGAAAAAGACCCAAATTATTATGATTGGATACAAAATTCAGATTTCCCGTTATATACAAAAAAAGTATTGACAAGTATTAAACTAAGGAAATTTAATATTTAATAATAAATAACTGATTTTTTTTATTGAGTAAGCTCTTCTATTTTTTTTGAAATAAAAAAAATTAGATTTTTTCCTTTTAATAAATTTTTTGATAAAAGTGTTAGATTTAAAGCCTCTTGAATAAGTTCTTTTTTACTTTCATTACATGGGTTCCTTAATATTTTCTTCATTAAAAGATGATTTGTATTTACAATCAATTGATAAAATTTTTCTTTATCATTTTTTATAATATCTCTTCCTATCGTAGTAATTTCTCTCATTCTTCTTAGAAATTCTGGTATGATGATTAAAAAAGGAGGATCTTTTTTAGATAAGTTTTCCAATTTTACGGAAAACTCATATTCTTTTATTAAATTTTCATTTACAATATTTTTTAAATCTTCTTTTTCTTTTTCCGAAAGTTCAGAAGAATATTTCTCCTTTTTTTTATCGATTAATTTATCAATATGATCTGAATCTACACGAACAAAAGAAATATCTTTATGAGTGATTTCCAATTTTTGTATTAAATGGACTGTAAGTGGACTATTTAAAATCAAAACTTCATAAGTTCTGTATTCTGCATCTTTAATATAACTATATTGTTTTTCTTTATCCGAAGTATAAAGAAAAATAATTTTTCCATCTTTGTTTTTTTGAGAATTTTTTATTTTTTCTTTTAATTCCTCTAAAGTAAAAAATTCTCCATTTATTGTAAGATAAATGAAAAAATTATTAGCTTTATCAAAAAAACTTTTTGTACTGATCATTCCATATTCTATGATAATTTTTATGTGCTCCCACTTTTTTTGAAAATTTTTTCTATCTTTTTTAAACATAGAATGAAGTTTATCCGCAACTTTTCTTGTAATATATTTTGATATATTTTTTACTGATGTATTAGACTGAAAATGAGAACGTGAAACATTCAGAGGGATATCTGGAGAATCTATAACTCCTTTTAATAAACTTAGAAAATCGGGAACGATACCTTCTAATTTATCCGTGATATAAACTTGATTTTTATATAAATGAATTCTACCTTTTTGAACATCCATTTTATTTTCTATATTTGGGAAATATAAAACGCCCGTCAAATGAAAAGGATGATCTATGTTTAGATGGGCCCAGAATAAAGCATCTTCCACCTGTTTTGGGTATAATTCATGATAAAAACTTAAATAGTCTTTATCACTTAAATAAATAGGATTTTTTTTCCAAAGAGGATCAATATTATTGATGATAACTTCTTTTTCTTCTTCTGAAAATAAGGATATAGGAACAGGCATAAATTGACAATATTTATGAAGTAATTTTAAAATACGATTGTATTCTAAAAATTCTTTACTATCTTCATTAATAAATAAAACGATTTCTGTTCCTCTTTCTCTTTTTTTAGTTTTTACCATGCTGAATTTTGGGGTTCCGTCACATGACCATAATACTGTAAATGAATCTTTTCTATAAGATTGAGTAATAATAATTACCTTTTTTGCTACCATAAAAGAAGAATAAAATCCCAATCCAAAATGACCAATAATAGAAGATGTTGGATCTTGATATTTTTGAATAAATTCCTCCGCTCCAGAAAAAGCTATTTGATTTATATATTTTTCTACTTCTTCTTTTGTCATTCCAATTCCATTATCAATAATATGAATAGTTTTATTTTTTTTATCTATTTTTACTTTAATTTTCAGTAAATTATCATCCATAACCTCATCTATTTCTATCTCTTTTACTCTTTCCAGAGTTTTTAATTTTAGAATAGCATCCGTAGCATTGGAAACTAGTTCTCGTAAAAAAATTTCTTGATCAGAATAAAGGAATCTTTTTATAATGGGAAAAATATTATCTGAAGTAACACTAATCTTATCCTTTTCCATAATTAAAAAATTTTAATGAAAAATATAGCAAATAGAAATAACAAAGACTATCCCTTTTTAAGGGTAAAAGACATAATGTTAGTTGTCCTGGATTATATCTTCTTTAGTAGTACTAATAAAAAAAGAATCAATAAATTTTTTACCATCAAATTCTTTCAAATCTTGTATTTTTTCTCCTATTCCAATATATTTAATAGGTATTTTAAATTGATCCATGATTCCTATAACGACTCCCCCTTTAGCAGTGCCTTCTAATTTTGTTAATATTATAGAAGAAACTTTCACAAAAGAAGAAAATTTTTTCACTTGTTCAAAAGCATTTTGACCCGTTGTAGCATCCAAAACAAGCATAATTTCATGAGGAGCTTCAGGTATTACTTTCTTCATCACTCTACTTATTTTAGAAAGTTCTTCCATCAGTCCAATTTTATTTTGCAATCTACCAGCTGTATCAATCAATACTACATCCGTATTTTTAGATTTTGCAGATTGCAAAGTATCGTACGCTACAGAAGCTGGATCCGCTTGCATATGTTGTTGTTTTATCAATGGAATATTCACTTTTTTTGACCATATTTCAAGTTGTCGTATAGCAGCTGCACGAAATGTATCCGAAGCACCTATAATTAAATTAAATCCTTTTTTTTTTAAAAAAAATGCTAATTTACCAATTGTTGTGGTCTTCCCTACTCCATTTACTCCAATCATCATAATTACGTATGGTTTCTTTTCATATTTTATTGTTCGTTCTAAACTTTCATTTTTAATAACATCCATAAAAAGAACTTTCATTTCTTCTTTCAAGAATTCATATAATTTTTGATTGTCTTCATATTTTTCCTTTTTAATTCTTTTTTCAAGATTATTAATTATTTTTATGGTAGTTTTTGTCCCTATATCCGAAGATAATAATATCTCTTCTATATGATCTAAAACATCTATATCTATCTCAACTTTCAATTTTGATTTTCGGAAAAAAATATTTTTTACTCTAGAGAAAAAGGATTCTCTAGTCTTTTTTAATTCATGATCGAATGCTACTTTTATTTCCTTTTTTTTTGGAGGCGAAAACATTTTTACTGACTGAATTTAAATAATCAAAAATTAATTTTTATCTTTATGATGGAAAAATTTATCCACTTCATTATCGGTTATGATTTTATTTTCAAAAGTGTAAAAACCAGATTTTTTAGATTTAATTATTCGGATAGCAAGAATCATCTTTTTAGAATTTTTTTTATTTTTATCTTCTACAATTTTTTTAGACATACTTATTTTATTTCCTTATAAATTGTGTATTTTCTCAATCTTGGATTGTATTTTTTTAATTCTATTCTATTTGGAGTATTTTTTTTATTTTTCGTAGTAATATATCTATAGGAACCCGGAATTCCAGTCTTTTTTTGTTCAGAACATTCCAATATTACTTGTATTCTATTTCCTTTTTTTCCCATAATATTTAATATTTATATTTAAAACGTTTTAATGTATTTTCAATTCCAATTTTATTAATCAATTTAATAACAGAAGTACAAATTTTTAAAGTAATCCATTTTTTTTCTTTTGTTAAAAAAAAACGTTTTTTGCATAAATTTATATTGAAACGACGTTTATTTTTATTGTTAGCATGAGAAACTCTATTACCTACCATTGCCCTCTTTCCTGTAAGTTCACAAACTTTTGACATAATTATTTTTTTTATTAAATTGCTTTTCCAATTTTTTATTTTATAGTTAGTGATCTTCTAGCGAAGATAGATAAAAAAAATCTGTTTATTCAAAAGAACTTTATAAAAAATTATAAAAATTTCCATGTCAGGACATAGCAAGTGGACAAATATACAACATAGAAAATCTAATCAAGATTTTAGAAAATCTAAAAAATTCTCTAAAATTATTAAAGAAATTTCTATGGCAGTTAAAGAATCAGGATCAAATAAAAATTCTTTTCGTTTAAGAAAAGCTATTATCAATGCAAAATCAATAAATATTCCCAAAATTACTATAGAAAAAGCTATACAAAAAGCTTCACAAACTAATACAAATAATTACAAAAATTTAAATTTAGAGGGACAAATAAAAGGGATTAGTCTAATTATAGAATGCATGACGGACAATAGTATTAGAACTACTTCCAGTGTGAAAATTTTTTTTAACAAAAATGGAGGAAGATTATTTCATAATGGAGAGTTGACTCATTTATTTAATCGGATAGGTTTTTTTTCGATAAAAAAAAAGGATATTCCTTATTCAATGGATAATTTTGAACTGATGTCCATAGATTTTGGAGCAAAGGATATCAGAAAGGATGAAAAAAAAATGTATATCTATACAGATTTTGAATATTTTGGTTTTATGAAAAATAATTTTGAAAAATTAAAAATTTTTCATAGTTCTATAGTAAAACGAATAGCTAAACATCCTAAATTTCTTTCCGAAGAAAATGGTAAAAAAATTTCAAATTTTATTGAAAAACTTAAAGAAAATAAAAATATAAAAAATATTTACTCCAATATGGTAATAAAATAAAAGTAAGACGTCCTATCGCATTAAAAAAAATGAGGAAAGTCCGGGCACCATAGAGCAGTACAATGGATAATCCCCATCCACCGTAAGGTGAGGAATAGTGCAACAGAAAGAAAGTACAGATAATATTGCTGTAGTGAAATCATGTAAACTCTGTACGGTGAAATGCCATATATACCGGAAAACTGACTCGGTTGATACCGGGGGGTAGGCAGATAGAGATAGTGGGTAACCAGTATCCTAGATAAATGATAGGTATAAAAACAGAATCCGGCTTATAGTCTTACTTTTATTGAATAGGAGAGATGGCCGAGAGGATTAAGGCGCACGCCTGGAAAGCGTGTTCACTAAAAAAGTGTCAAGGGTTCGAATCCCTTTCTCTCCGCTAATAATTCTCTATATCTCTTAATTTTTTTTCAATTAAATTTTTCCTAACTCCCATTACTTTATCTATATCTTTGGCTGCTGATTGCAATTTATCTTGTGCTTGATGAAGCAATGATCCAAATTTTGTAAATTCTTTTTTTACAGTTTCTAAAATTTTCCATACTTCAGAACTTTTTTTCTGAATAGCTAAAGTACGAAATCCGATCTGTAAACTATTTAACATAGCCGCTAATGTAGAAGGCCCTGTAATTACAATTTTATATTTTCTTTGTAATTCTTCTAATAAGCTTGAATTTTTCACTATTTCAGCATATATTCCTTCAAAAGGCAAAAAAAGAATGGCAAAATCAGTAGTATTTGGAGGATCTATATATTTATCCTTAATATCCTTAGACATTTTTTTAAGAACAGATACCATATTTTTTTTAGCTATTTCTATATTTTTTTTTTCTCCTAAATTATAAGCCATTTGTACTTTTTCATAAGTTTCTTTTGGAAATTTTACATCAATCGGTAACCATATAATATTTCCATCTCCAAGTCCTGGAAGCTTAATAGCAAATTCCACTACAAAATTTGTATTAGATTTAGTAACTACGTTACAGGCATACTGTTCTGGGGATAGAATCTGTTGTAAAAGCATAGATAATTGCATTTCACTAAAACTTCCACATATTTTCACATGATTTAAAGTTCTTTTCAAAACATTTACATCCTGTGCTAAATTTTTCATATCTCCCAACCCTTCCTGTAAAAAAGACAATTGATTCCCAATTATTTCAAAAGATTTACCCAAATGTACATTCAAAGAATTTTGAAGTTTTTCATTCACATTTTCTTTGATTTCTTCTAATTTTTTCTCTGTCATTCTAACCAGTTTTTCTTGTTCTAAATGAATAAAATTTAATTTATTAGATTGACTTTCAATATAAAATTGAATTTTACCATCAATAGAATTTTGAA
The DNA here is from genome assembly GCF_003226855.1 of Blattabacterium sp. (Cryptocercus kyebangensis). Taxonomy (NCBI): domain Bacteria; kingdom Pseudomonadati; phylum Bacteroidota; class Flavobacteriia; order Flavobacteriales; family Blattabacteriaceae; genus Blattabacterium; species Blattabacterium sp. (Cryptocercus kyebangensis). The sequence goes on along the minus strand of NZ_CP029820.1, from coordinate 525,836 downwards.
AATCTATTATAGATTGTATAATTCCATTCTTAATTTCTTTTAAAGAATTTCCAAATTCAATTATATCATATTGAGACATTTTTTGGATTTCATTTCGATGATCTTTTAACTTTTCCATCAAAAAGAATTCCAACTTTCTAAAAAAATAGATGAATATAAAAAAAATAAAACAGCATAAAATTCCAAAATAATAATAGAATATCATAAACAAAAAAAGTATATTAAGAATTTTATGAAGCTAAAAAAAATAGCGGGAATAGGACTCGAACCTATGACCTTCGGGTTATGAGCCCGACGAGCTACCAACTGCTCCATCCCGCGATTTTCATAATATAATGTTTTTCAATCACAAAATCAAATACCCATAAAAAATTATTATCATCCATTCATTGATATTAAAAATTCTTCATTGTTTTTAGTTCTAGACATACGTGATCTTAAAAATTCCATGGCTTCTACTGGATTCATATCGGAAAGATGTTTTCGTAAAATCCACATTCTTTGCAAAGTATTTGTATCTAACAATAGATCATCTTTCCTTGTACTGGATGAAACAAGATCAATAGCTGGATAAATTCGTTTATTAGAAATTTTTCTATCTAATTGAAGTTCTTTATTTCCAGTTCCTTTAAATTCTTCAAAAATAACTTCATCCATTTTTGATCCTGTATCAATCATAGCAGTAGCAATAATAGATAAAGATCCTCCATCTTCTATATTTCTAGCCGCTCCAAAAAACCTTTTTGGTCTATGCAAAGCATTGGCATCTACTCCTCCTGACAAAACTTTTCCAGAGGCAGGAGAAACAGTGTTATATGCACGTGCTAAACGTGTTATAGAATCTAATAATATCACAACATCATGAGAACATTCTACCATTCTTTTAGCTTTTTGTAATACAATATTAGCTACTTTTACATGTCTATCTGCTGGTTCATCAAAAGTAGAGGCGATTACTTCTCCTTTAACATTTCGTTGCATATCTGTAACTTCCTCTGGTCTTTCATCAATAAGTAAAATAATCAGATAAACCTCTGGATGATTAGCCGCAATTGCATTAGCTATTTCTTTTAATAAAGTAGTTTTTCCTGTTTTTGGGGGAGCTACAATCATACCTCTTTGTCCTTTTCCTATTGGTGTGAAAAGATCTACTATTCTTGTAGAAAGAGTAGCGTTTTTTTCAGCTAGTTTAAATTTTTCATTTGGAAAAAGGGGAGTTAAATGTTCAAAAGAATCTCTTTCTCTTACAAAAGAAGGATGTCTTCCATTTATTTCAAGAATTTTAATTAAAGGAAAATATTTTTCTCCCTCTTTAGGAGGACGAACTTCTCCTCTTATAGTATCTCCTGTTTTCATTCCAAAAAGTCTAATTTGAGATTGAGAAACGTAAATATCATCAGGAGATGATAAATAATTAAAATCAGAAGATCTTAAAAATCCATAGTTCTCTTGCATAATATCTAGTACTCCTTCACTAATTATAATTCCCTCAAATTCATATTCAGGAGTACGATATTTATTGGATACTTTTTGTAAAACACCACTTTCTGTCCCAATAGTAGTTTGAAATTCCGATCTATCAATTTTTTTCCAACTTGGAAAGTATTTTTTTTGATATTTACCAGTTTCTTCTGGAATTTTGGGGGATATCTTTAAATGTTCCTTAGAAAAGGATTTCTTTTTTTCATTAATATTTTCTGAAAATAGTATCTTGGATTCTATTTTTTTTCGAATTTTAAATCCTTTTTTTAATAAAGAATTTTCTATCTTTGAAGAAGACATTGTAGGAGATTTTTTTTTCTTTAAAATGGAAATTATTTTTTCTAGGAGTTCGTTTTTTCGTAATTGTGTACATTTTTTTAATCCTGAAGAACGAGCAATCTCCTGTAATTCAAAAAGTTTTTTACTTTTTAATTCAGTAATATCATACATAAAGTAATTGGGTTAGATTTTATATATGCCAATTTTGGCTTTTAAGATAGTATCTCTTCTCTATAAATGCAATTATACAAATTAATTTGAATTTCAATTAAGAAATTATAAAATATTTTTTTAATCTTATGTTATACCGAATACAAACTTTTTATTTATTTCTATCCATATTAATTTCTTCTACTTCTTTATACATTTATTCTTATGAACAAAAAGAAATAAAAAATTCCTTTTTTCTAGATAAAATATTTTTAATTTTTTTGATTATAGCTTTAATTTTATCTATTATAAGTCTTCTTTCTTTTCAAAAAAAAGAAATACAAATTTTGTGTAATAATTTAAATATACTTATAAATAGTGCCACTTTCATATACATTCTTTTTTTTTCGTATTATTATAAATATTTTTTAATAAAAAAAAACTTTATTCTTCTTATACTTTCTCTTCTTATATTATCAACGATATTATTTTTGTATCTTTCTAATAAAGAAATAAAAAGAGATATAGAATCAATTCGTTCTATGAATAGAATACGATAATAAATATCGGAAATCATAAACAAATAATTAAGAATAAGCATATTTTTTTCACTTAATGAAAAAAAAGAATGAAAAAAACTTCATTGATTAATAAATTTGAAGTCTTTGAAAAAGAATTTCAAAAAATATCAAATTCTATTTTAGAGCCTAAAATTATATACAATCAAAAAAAATATAAGATATACTTGAAAAGATATCGAATATTGAAAAATATAATGAATCTTTATGAAAGATACAAAAAAAAATTATCCTCTCTTCAAGAAGCGAACGATATTTTAAAAAACGATTCTGATCCTGAAATGAAAGAAATAGCTTCTTTAGAAAAAAATCAAATTTTAGAAGATTTATTTTCTATTGAAAAAAAATCATATAATATTCTATTTTCTAATACAAATACAGAAGAGAACAATGAGGACCATAGAAATGCAATTGTAGAATTACGTTCTGGAACAGGAGGAAATGAAGCATGTCTTTTCGTAGAAGATATCCTACGAATGTATATAATGTATTTTAAACAAGTAGGTTGTAAATATGAAATTATAAATGTTCAAAAAGGAGGAATTAAAGGATACAAAGAAATAATTTTAAATGTAAGTGGAAATAATATAAAAGGAGGAGTTTATGGAAATTTAAAATTTGAATCTGGAGTACATAGAGTGCAAAGAATTCCAAAAACTGAATCTCAAGGTAGAATACATACATCGGCTATCACAGTGGCTGTTCTACCTGAAGTAAAAGATATAGAGATGAACATCCATTTATCTGATATAAAAAAAGATACATTTCGATCTAGTGGTGCTGGAGGACAACATGTAAATAAAACAGAATCCGCTGTACGGTTAACTCACTTGCCAAGTAAAATTACAGTAGAATGTCAAGAGGGACGCTCTCAACATAAAAATTTTGAAAAAGCTATGAACGTTTTACGATCACGTCTTTATCAAAATGAAATGGAAAAACAATCCAAAGAACGATCTATAAAAAGAAAATCTTTAGTCTCTACAGGAGATAGATCCGTAAAAATACGGACCTATAATTATCCTAAAAAAAGAGTAACAGATCATAGGATTCATAAATCCATCCATGATCTTGTAGGATTCATGAATGGAAATATTCAAGAAATGATTGATTTTTTAAAATTTTTTGAAAAAAAACAAATTAACAATTTGAATGATCATTGTCAAATTTAGAATCTAAGTGAAGTTTTTTTAAAAAATTTGTATTATAATTTCCTTTTAAAAAATCATTATTTTGCATAAGTTGTCTGTGAAAAGGAATAGTAGTACGAATCCCTTCTATTACAAATTCTTCTAAGGATCTACGCATTTTTTCAATAGTTTCTTTTCTACTTTTTGCAGTGGTGATTATTTTTGCAATCATAGAATCATAATAATGTGGGACTCTATATCCAGCATAAACATGCGTATCTATTCGTACTCCTTTACCTCCTGGAAAATGTATTTGAATAATTTTTCCAGGAACAGGACGAAAGTCTTGATAAGGTTCTTCTGCATTAATTCTACATTCTATTGAATACATTTTTGGATAATAATTTTTTCCAGAAAGTTTTTTCCCATAAGCTAAAAAAATTTGTTCTTGTACAAGATCTAACCCTGTTATTTCTTCGGTAATAGTATGTTCTACTTGAATTCTTGGATTCATTTCCATAAAATAAAAATTCCTATTTTTATCTACTAAAAATTCTATAGTTCCGATCCCTTCGTAATGAATAAATTCAGCTGCTTTTACAGCTTCTTCTCCCATTTTTTTTCTCAAAGAAATGGTTAGAAAGGGCGAAGGAGCCTCTTCTACCAATTTTTGATTTCTTCGTTGAATTGAACAATCTCTTTCGGATAAATGACAGGATTTTCCATATCGATCGCTAATTATTTGTATTTCTATATGTCTTGGATCTATAATTAATTTTTCTATATAAATATCTGTTTTTCCAAAACATGCTAAAGCTTCTTTTTTCGCTTCTTCCCAAGATTTTTTTAATTTTTTTTTATCTAAAACAGATCGTATTCCTTTTCCTCCACCTCCATAAACTGCTTTAATAATAATAGGATATCCTATTTCTTCTGCTATTTTTTCTACTTCCTTATAAGAAGATTCAACAGAACAATCCGATCCAGGTAAACACGGAATTCCAGCATTTTCCATAGTTTTCTTAGCTGATATTTTATTACCCATCTGAATTATTTGATTTGGAAGTGGTCCTATAAATTTAATTCTATGTTTTATGCACATAGATGAAAAATAGGCACTTTCGGATAAAAATCCATATCCAGGATGAATGGCATCTGCATTAGTAATTTCAGCAGCAGATATTAAATTTGGAACATTTAGATAAGATTGATAAGAATAAGGAGGGCCAATACATACAGCTTCATCCGCGAAATAAACATGAAGACTATATTTATCTGCAGTCGAATAAACAGCTACTGTTTTTATTCCCATTTCTTTAGCTGTTCGTATAATCCGTAAAGCAATTTCACCACGATTAGCTATTAATATTTTTTTGAACATATATTTATTGGAATTAAAAGACTAATAATCAGGATCTAAAAGAAATAAAGGCTGATCATAATCAACTGGAGAAGAGTCCTTTACAAGAATTTTAATAATTTTTCCATCTACTTCAGATTCTATATCATTAAATAATTTCATGGCTTCTATTACACAAACTTTTTTCCCTATTTTTATTTTATCTCCAACATTAACAAAAGGATCTTTATCTGGATGTGGTCTACGATAAAAAGTTCCAATCATAGGAGACTTAATGGTTATATAACGATTTTTTTCTTCTAATTTAGAAAACCTATCGGAAAAATCAGAAAGATGAGAAGATATTCTTCTATTATTATTGGAAAAAATAGGATTCAATGGATTTTTTTTCTTTTTTCTAAATATTTTATTTTTAATATGAATTTTTGTTTCTCCTATTTTGATCATTATTTCATAAATATCAGACTTAGAAATAAATTGAATAAGCGATTTAATATTTTTGTAATCCATAAATTTTTCTATATAATTATCTATATAATTAAATAAATATGGATTATTTTTCTTTCAATACCTTTTTCCCTCTGTAATAAAGGTTTTTTTCATACCAATAAGCGTTATGATATAAATGCTTTTGATGAGTCAAAGAACATTTAACTAATAAAGGTTCCTTTATTTTTAGATGAGTTCTTCTTTTATTTTTTCTGGATTTAGATTGTCTTCTTTTAGGATGTGCCATGATAATATAACGTATCGATTGATTTAATTAATTACTAATTTAGAAATAAAATCAAATGTATATATAAAATAATTTTTTTATATTTATCATATCCTTTTGATTTTCAATATTACTAAAAATCAATATGCATCAATTAACTAAACGTAATAAGGATTATTCCAAATGGTATAATGATATTATCATTAAATCTGAATTAGCAGAATTTTCTGGAGTCCGTGGATTTATGATTATTAAACCATATGGATTCTCTATATGGGAAATAATGAAAGAAAAATTAGACAAAATGTTTAAAGAATCTGGGCATAAAAATGTTTATTTTCCCTTACTAATTCCTAAATCTTTCTTTTCAAAAGAACGAAAACATATTGAGAATTTTTCGAAAGGATGTGCTATAGTAACCCATTATAAGTTGAAAAAAAATAAGAATCAAGAAAAATTAACGATTGATCCAAAATCTAAATTACAAGAAGAATTAGTAATTAGACCTACTTCTGAAAGTATCGTATGGAAAACTTACAGACGTTGGATTCATTCTTATAGAGATCTTCCTATTCTTTTTAATCAATGGGGAAATGCTATAAGATGGGAAATGCATACTCGTTTATTTTTAAGAACTTCTGAATTTTTATGGCAAGAAGGTCATACTGCTCATTCTACAAAAAAAGAAGCTATAGAAGAAACTAAAAAAATATTAAATATTTATACACAATTTTCAGAAAATTTTATGGCTATTCCTGTATTGAAGGGAATAAAACCTTATATGGATAAGTTTTCTGGATCTGTAACTACTTATTGTATTGAAGCACTTATGCAAGATGGAAAAGCTCTACAAATTGGGACTTCCCATTTTCTGGGACAAAATTTTTCAAAAGTTTTCGATGTAAAATTTACTAATCAAAATGGGGAAAAAGAATACGTATGGTCTACCTCTTGGGGAGTATCTACTAGATTAATAGGTGGATTAGCAATGTTACATTCAGATGATCACGGGTTGATCTTACCTCCAAGAATAGCACCCATACAAACTGTTATTATTCCTATATATAAAAACAAAAAAGAATTAGTTAAGATAAATGAAATAGTTGAAAAAATTCAAAAAATTTTTAAAAATAAAGGAATTAGTATAAAATATGATAATAGAGAACTTTTTACTCCAGGATGGAAATTTCATGAATATGAAATGAAGGGAATTCCCATAAGGATTAGTATTGGAAAAAAGGAAATAAAAATGGAAAAAGTAGAAGTGTTTAGAAGAGATACTTACGAAAAAGTACATATATCTTGGAATAATTTAATAAAATTGATTCCAGAACTTCTTGAAAAAATCCAAAAAAATATTTATCAAAAAGCTTTAAATAGAACAAAAAAATTAACTATTATATCAGATAATTATGAAGATTTTAAAAAAAAAATAAAGGATACAGGTGGTTTTATTCTGGCTCATTGGGATGGTAAAATTAGTACGGCCAAAAAAATTCAAAAAGAAACAGAAGCTACTATACGTTGTATTCCTATTCCAAATGAAAAAAAAATTGGAAAATGTATTTATTCTGGGTCCCCTTCTAATCAACGAGTTATTTTTGCTAAATCTTACTAAAAATCATTTAATTTTCCTTTAAAACTATTTATAGATGAATAATTTTTCTTTTTTAGAATAGAAATTAATTCCTTGATTAATCTATCAAATACAGGAATCCCTTCTTTTAAAAATTGAGTTCCAATCTGGACTGCAGATGCTCCACACAATATATATTCAAATACGTCTTTTCCAGTACAAATACCTCCACATCCTATTATAGGGATATCTTTACGAAGATAAGTATAAAATTTACGAACATTAGCAAGTGCAAATGGTTTTATAGATAAACCTCCTATTCCACCAAATCCTTTTTTTGGATGAATTACTACAGATTCTTGATTTATATCAATATAAATCCCATTTGGTAAACTATTGATACAAGTAACAAAAAAAATAGGGTATTTATTTAATATAAAAGCCATTTTTTTAAAATGAAAATCTTCAAAATAAGGAGGTAACTTAACTCCTAAAGGTTTTTTATAGAATTGAAATATATTTTCTAAAAAATCCGAAATCTTAGAAAAATCGTAACCCAATATTTTATCTCTTTCCAATATATTTGGACAAGATAAATTTAATTCTATAGCATTAATATTTGAAGAAAGATTCGCTTTACGAAGAATAATATAGTTTTCTTCGATAGAAAGACCTGATATAGATAATAAAAAAGGTTTTTTAGAATTTTTTTTTTCTAAAAAATCTAAATAAAAATCTATTCCAAGATTTGGCAATCCCATAGAATTAATACTTCCTCCCTTCCATTCAAAATATCTTGGTTTTAAATTTCCCTTTCTTGGTGTCATAGTACAACTTTTTGTCACAACAGCTCCTGAAGAACTAATCATAAGATTGTAAAGTTCTTTTTCTGTACAACATAGAATCCCTGAGGCATTCATGATACATGATGAAAATTTTATTCCATTTATATTAGTGGAAATATCTATTTTTTTCATAATCATAACATATATTGTGTAATATTACAAACGAATCCTAAAAGTATAAAATTATAAAATTTTTAACTTTACCAAAAAAGGTTTCCTTATGAAGGAAAAAGAACAGTTTTTTTTAAAAATTTATAATTTAGGGATTATTAAATTTGGTCATTTTACCTTAAAAAGTGGAATGAATTCTCCCATATATATAGATTTCAGGCCAATTGCTTCTAGACCAGATTTATTAATAAAACTATCGGATCTTCTTTTAAATGAAGTTCCATCTCATACATTTGAATTAATTTGTGGAGTTCCCTATGCGGCTTTACCTATAGCTACTACTTTATCCTTAAGATCTAATATTCCTTTAATTATTAAAAGAAAAGAAAATAAAGGTTATGGAACAAAAAGAATGATAGAAGGAATTTACAAAAAAGGACAAAATTGCCTTCTCATAGAAGATGTAATCACTAGTGGAGATAGTTTGTTAAAAACTGTAATAGATATTGAGAAAGAAGGATTGATTATAAAAAATATTTTATCTATTCTTGATCGTGAACAAGGAGGAATAGAAAATATAAAAAATAGAGGATTTAATATACGATCTTTATTTCGTATAGGAGAAGTTTTAAAAATATTAGAAAAGAAAAATCTTTTGAAAAAAAAAGAAATACATATAATTCAGTTTTTTTTCAAAAAAAAAAATATAAAAAACATTCAGGAAAAACGTATTTCTTATGAAGAAAAAAAAGAAAAAATTTATCATCCAATAGGGAAAAAACTTATTGATATAGCATTGAAAAAAAAAACTAATTTGATCGTTTCAGCAGATTTAATACATTCTGAAAAAATTTTAGAGTTGGTAAATTTAATTGGGGATCAAATTTGTGGATTAAAACTTCATGTAGATATTATTAGTGATTTTTCATTTTCATTCATAACCTTTCTTAAAAAAATTTCTGTAAAAAAGAAATTTTTGTTATTTGAAGATCGAAAATTATGCGACGTAGGACCTACTAATTATCTTCAATTACATCATGGAATCCATAAAATTTCTTCTTGGGCAGATGTGATCACAGTACATGTACTTGCAGGAAGTGAAAGTATAAAAAATTTGAATATTCCTTCTAATATTGGGTTAATTACTATATCTGAAATGTCTTCTTCTGGAAGATTATCTGATGATAACTATATAAGAAAAGCATTAAATATTTCTTTGAAAAATTCAAAAGTAATTGGAACAGTAGCACAAAGAAAAGTTGACAATAGATTATTATTATTTACTCCTGGTATACATTTTTCTGATTCAAGAAAAAACTATGAAGGGAATCTTTACATTCATCCTAATCAAGCTTTTATAAAAAACAATAGCGATTTCATTATTGTTGGAAAAGCTATTTATCAATCCGATAATCCAAAAATAGTTGCAGAAAAATATAGAGAAGCAGGATGGAAAGCATATGAAAATAGCTTTTAAAAAAGTAAGAAAAATGAAAAAAAAAATCTATTTAAATTTTTTTTTTAAAAATAATAAGAATGATTGTATTTTTGTTTAATTTGTGGTTAAATATAGGATTATTATATACATATAATAATCCTATATTAACTCTATTAAAAAATTTTATGAATATATTTTGAATATGGAATGGATAAATTCATTAATAAGTTGTTTTATGATACTTTTTAGTATTATAGATATACTAGGAAATGCCCCTATAATTATGGGGTTTAAATCTAAAGGGAACCTCATAGATACTAAAAAAGTAATAATATCTTCTTTTGTGATATTTTTATCTTTTTTATTTTTAGGACAGCCTATGTTAAAAATTATTGGTGTAGATATCTATTCTTTTTCTGTAGCAGGATCTATAGTTTTATTTTTAATTGGGCTAGAGATGATATTAGGTGTAGATATTCATAAAGTAACCAAAAATGCTCAAACTTCTATCGTTCCAATAGCCTTTCCACTTATAGCTGGACCAGGATCTTTAACCACTTTAATTTCATTAAGGACAACTTATAATGTGAACATTATTCTTTTATCTTTAATTCTTAATATGATAGTGGTTTATTTTGTTATAGATAGATGTGATTTTATTGCTAAAACAATAGGAAATAATGGATTAGATATCCTAAAAAAAATATTTGGAATAATTTTACTAGCTTTTGCAGTAAAAATATTTGGAGCGAATGCAGGTCAATTATTTCAACAAGGATTATGATCCATTATTATTTATTCCCATTGGATTATATCATAAAATATTTTTTTCATAGAATGATTAATTTCTTCGAATTTTGGTAAAATCACTCCTTTATAAAGGAAAACAATATGATAGCTTTTATATTTCTCTTTTTTTTCTTCTAAAATAAATTTGTTCAATAAAAAAGCAGATCGTAATAAACGTTTTATTCTATTTCTATGAACCGATTTTTTAAAATTTTTTTTTTTACTAAAGTCCCAATTAGTTTTATTCCTTCCTGATATTTTTTATTTGAATGTAAGAGTACGTATGTATAAATTGGAAAAAAAAATAAGGATTTTCCGTATTTAATGGTATTAATAATATTTTTTTCTCCTTTTCCTTTTAATTGAACTTTCATATTTTACTTATGGATTTATAAATTCTTCTAATTTAGAAACCATACCTACAGGTCCACAAATAAATGGCGTTCTTTGATGTAAATTTGAAGGTTCTATATCTAGAATCCTTTTTTCCCCATCAGAAGCTTTTCCACCAGCTTGTTCCGTTAAAAATGCCATAGGATTACATTCATAAAGTAATCTCAATTTTCCTTTTGGGGAATATGCTGTTTTAGGATAAATATAAATACCACCTTGTATCATATTTCTATGAAAATCTCCTACTAAAGAACCAATATAACGTGCTGTATAAGGACGATTCCCTTCTTTTTCTTGACAATATCTTATAAATTTTTTTATTTCATTAGGAAATCTAGCATAATTTCCTTCATTAATAGAGTAAATTCTTTCTATTTTAGGAAAACGAAGATTCGGATGAGATAAATAAAAGGTACCAACAGAAGGATCCAAAGTAAAACCATGGACTCCATTACCTGTAGTATATACTAATATTGTAGATGATCCATAAATAATATACCCTGCTAAAATTTGTTGATTACCTCTCTGTAAAAAATCTTCCATTGTTAAATTCATAGAAGATTTTCTCCTATATACTGAAAATATAGTCCCAATGGATACATTTACATCTATATTAGATGAACCATCTAGTGGATCTATTAAAACAATATATTTTTTTTGAAAAGAATTTTCTTTTTCTCCCTTTAAAACTATAAAATCTTTGCTCTCTTCTGAAGCTATTCCACAAACTATATTTCTACTTTTAAAGGATTCTATGAAAACTTTATGTGCAAAATTATCCAATTTTTGTTGATTTTCTCCTTGTATATTAGTAATTCCAGAACTTCCTATAATTTCTTCTGTTAACCCTGCTTTATTAACTTCCTTATTAATAGCCTTAGCCGCTAGCTTTATAGAACTAAATAAACGCAATAGTCCTTCTGTAGAATACGAAAAACGATCTCTATTTTCTATAATAAATTCTCCCAATGTATACATGTATTAGGAAATACTTGATATATAAATATCAGATTTTTTTTATAAAAGAATTATACAATTTTTATAGAAAAAAAATTTCTTGAACTATTTTTTAAACATTAAAAAAAAAGTTTTAAATTTTTTAAAATTTATCTTCAAATAGTAAAAAAAATAAAAAAAAATACATTATGATAAATCATAGGGTGATGAGGAATTACAACATATTCATTAATTTCGTTAATTAATGAAAGTTATTCAAGCATCATTAATATTATTATGGCGTGTATGGTTTTTTCTAATAAATATATTTCTAATACCATTATTGGCAGGAGCTTCTATCCCATTTCTTTTTAAGGATAAATATTATTATATCGCATATTGGTTTCACCAAATTTGGGCTAGAAGTAATCTTTTTCTCATGGGTTTTTGGTATGTATTAGAAAAAGATAAAGAAATTTTAGATAAAAAAAAACAATACATGATTATCAGCAATCACAGTTCTATCATGGACATTATGTTGATTTATTCTTTGATGAGAAATCATCCTTTAGTTTTTGTAGGAAAAGAGGAATTAGCTAAACTTCCTTTTTTTGGATTCGTTTATAAACGAAGTAATATATTAATAAATAGAAAAAATTTATCTAGTTGTATGCAAGTATTTAAACAAATACAAAAAAAAATAGATTCTGGAAAAAGTGTCTGTCTTTTTCCAGAAGGTGGAGTTCCTCATCCCTCTATTTTATTAGATCATTTTAAGAGTGGGGCTTTTTATATAGCCATAATAAAAAAAATAGAGATTATTCCATTTACTATAGCTGATATAAAAACAAAATTTCCTAGATCTCCTATAAAAGGAGGACCTGGAAAAATACGAATAAAACAACACCATTCTATTTTAACAAAAAACTTATCCTTAAAAGAAAAAAACTTTCTAAAAGAAAAATGTTTTAATTTAATCCAATTTCAATTAGAAAAATTTGAACGTGAAAAAAATAAACCGATAAATTCGTGAATAAAAAAATTCATATTTACACTGACGGATCTTCTAAAGGAAATCCTGGTCCAGGAGGATATGCTATTTTTATAGAAATAGCCGGGACTTCTTATTGGAAAGTTATTTCCGAAGGATTTCGTTATACAACTAATAATAGAATGGAACTATTAGCCATAATAGTTGGTCTAGAAAAAATCACGAAAAAAAAACAAAATATTATTGTTTTTACTGATTCTAAATATATAATAAATTCTATTCAAAAAAATTGGATTTTTAAATGGGAAAAAAACAACTTTAAAAAAAAAAAAATGTGGATTTATGGATACGATTTTTAAATTTATTTCATAAACATTTCATTATTTTTCAATGGGTTAAAGGACATCATCTTCATTATATTAATGATTATTGCGATCGATTATCTGTAGAAGCTTCAAAAAGTAAAAATTTGAAAATAGATCATGTATATGAAAAACAAAATTTAAAAAAAATTATTTAGAAAACTTACATGTATTTCTTTGTCTAATTATTTCATATATAATTATAGATGTCGCATTACTTACATTCATAGAATCTATAGATCCAAACATGGGAATCGTTATTATTTTATCGGATATATTTAACCATATATTGGATACTCCTTTACTTTCGGACCCTAAAACAATAGCTAAATGTGAAGAAAATTTAGTTTTATATAATGTTTCAGATTTTTTATTATGGAATCCTGTTACTGCAATTTCTATGTTTTTTTCTTGTAACCAATAAATAATTGATTTTATTTTTTCTATAAAAATTTTTTTTGTAAAAACGCATCCTAGACTACATCTAATTACATTAGGATTAAAAATATATGTTTTCGTATTACATAATATAATAAAATGTACTCCTGCTGCATCAGCTGTCCTTAATATAGATCCCAAGTTACCAGGTTTCTCTATTCCATCCAATATAAGAATAAAAGGATTTTTAGGAACTTTTATAGTTTCTAGACTAGAAAATTTTTTTTCCTTAAACAAGGCAATGATTCCACCTGAATTTTTTCTACATGCTAATTTTTGAAAAGCTTTTATATTAATAAAAAAAACAATGTTATTAAACGATTTAATCATATTATATTGATGAAATATATTTTTACATACAAATATTCCTATTGGTCTATAATTTCCTATTATAGCCATTTCAAATTCTTTTACTCCTTCAACAATAAACATTTTATTGTCCTTTTTTTTTTTATAAATTTTTATTAAATTTTTAATTTTTATATTACGTGATCCATATATTTTTTCCATAAAATATATTATAATGAATTGTGAAATTTATAAAAAAAAGGATATCATTTATATGAATAAAGCCATAAAATGGTCTAAATTATCTTATTGCAAAAATAAAAAGGTAGGAGCTATTATAGTTAAAAATAATCGGATTATATCCGATGGATATAACGGAACTCCAAGTGGGTTTGATAATATATGTGAAGATCAATATGGAAATACTAAATGGTATGTTCTACATGCAGAAGCAAATGCCATATTAAAAATGGCTTTTTCTTCGAAATCTTGTAAAGATTCGTATTTATATATTACACATTCTCCATGCAAAGAATGTAGTAAATTGATTCATCAATCTAAAATTAAAAGAGTTGTATATTTACATAAATGTTCCGAAAAAAATGATGGATTAAATTTTTTGAAAAAATCCAAAATTATAATAGATAAACTTATTTATTAAAGTTTATTAAAGATAATCCTTGAAATATATTGACATTATTTTAATTATTTATATTCTATAATACAGATATACATGAAAAAAATCTTATTTCATATGATTAATCATTTTTATCCTACTTTATAATTTATTATAAAAAGATCAAAAAAAAATATATATACTCTAAAAGATAAAAGAATCCAGATGGCGGAATAGGTAGACGCGCTAGACTCAAAATCCAGTGATTTTAAATCATGCGGGTTCGAATCCCGCTCTGGGTATTTTTTTTTATATTATATTATTAGAATAAAAAATATCTTTGAGAAAGAGGTAAAGTATCCGATGGATTGGATCTTATTTTTTCTCCATCTATATAAACGCTATAGGTTTTTGGATCTATCTTTATATCTGGAATCTCTCCATTTAATATCATATCTTTTTTAGATAAACCCCTACATCCTTTTACTATCTTAAGTCGCTTTTTTATTTCATTTTTTTCGATGAACCCATCGTTGATCGCATGTATAGAAATAAAAAGACTACTCAATTTTGGTTCAAAAAAACCAAACATTTTACGATACATAAATGGTTGTGGTGTAGGTATCGTCGCATTAGGATCACCCATACTTGCGTATACGATCATTCCACTTTTTATTACCAATTCCGGTTTTACTCCAAAAAAAGATGGTTTCCATAAAACCAAATCTGCCATTTTACCAAGATGAATTGAACCAACATACTCTGAAATTCCATGAGTAATAGAAGGATTTATAGTATACTTGGAGATATATCTTTTTACTCTAAAATTATCATTCTTATGAGAATCATTATTTAGAGATCCTCTCTGTTTTTTCATTTTATCAGCAGTCTGCCAAGTACGTTTTATTATCTCTCCAATTCTTCCCATAGCTTGAGAATCGGAATTGGTCATACTAATAGCTCCTATGTCATGTAACACGCCCTCTGCACTAATCGTTTCAGATCTAATACGTGATTTTGCAAAAGCAATGTCTTCTGGAATATTAGAATCTAAATGATGACATATCATTAACATATCTAAATGTTCATCGACAGTGTTACAAGTATAAGGCATAGTTGGACTTGTTGATGATGGTAAAACATTAGAATAAGATATGACCTTCAATAAATCAGGAGCATGCCCCCCTCCGGCTCCTTCCGTATGATAAGTATGAATTGTTCTATTTTTAAATATTTTTAAGGTATCCTCCACATAACCTGATTCGTTTAAGGAATCTGTATGAATATTTACTTGTACATCTAATTTTTCCGATACTTCTAAACACTTATCTATAACATATGGAGTACTACCCCAATCTTCATGAATTTTTAATCCACCTGCACCGGCCTTTATTTGTTCAATTAATGCTTCAGGATGAGAACTACTACCACTCGCAAGAAAAACAAAGTTTATAGGAATGTGATCTGTACTTTTTAACATTTGTTGAATATTCCATACTCCAGAAGTACAATTAGTTGCTATAGTACCTGTAGTAGGTCCTGATCCTCCACCAACAATAGTTGTGGTCCCATTTTCTAATGCTACTTCAAATAATTGAGGACATATAAAATGAACATGACTATCGACACTCCCCGCTGTAACAATCATCTTCTCTGAAGAGATCACTTCAGTCCCTACTCCAATATGCATATTGGGATTTACACCATCCATAAAATATGGATTTCCAGCTTTTCCAATACCAACAATAGATCCATTTTTTATTCCAATATCTGCTTTTACGATCCCCCAATGATCAATAATAACGGCATTAGTTAATACTAAATCTAAAACTCCTTCATTTTTCGTTGCCAATGGATGTTGTCCCATTCCATCTCGGATTACTTTTCCTCCTCCAAAAATACATTCGTCTCCATAAATGGTATAATCTTTTTCAATTTCAATCCATAAAGATGTATCTCCTAAACGAATTTTATCTCCTTTTGTAGGTCCATACATACTTGCATAAGATTCTCTATCTATTTTTTTCATATTTTTGTATTTTCTTTTCCAGAAAAACCATAAATTTTTTTACTTCCTCCTATTTCTACCAAAGAAATTTCTTTTTTTTCTCCTGGTTCAAAACGTATAGACCTTCCAGAAGGAATATCAAGTCTATATCCTTTAGTTCCATTTCTATCAAAATGAAGAGAAAGATTGGTTTCATAAAAATGAAAATGAGATCCTACTTGTATAGGACGATCCCCCGTATTAGCAACTATTCTTTTTATACGAGATCTACCAGGGAATAAAACAATATCCTCTTGAAGAAGTTCATATTGTCCTGGAATGAAATTCGATTTTTTTTTAAGTCTTTTTTTAATAGGATTGTGTATAGTTACTAATTTTGTTCCATCAGGAAAAGTGGCTTCTATTTGAACATTATTAATCAATTCATATACTCCATCCATAACTTGACCATCGTGAAGAATATTTCCTGCTTCATACATAAGTTTTTTAACGGTTTTTCCATCACGTGCGCCTTCCATAACATAATGAGTGATTAAAGCTACAGATTCAGGATAATTCAATTTTAATCCTCTTTTCAAACGTTTTTTTGCTAATTCTCCAGCCATGTGTAGAAGAATTTTTTCCTTTTCATAAGAATTTAAGTGCATACTTTCTTTATATTTTTATTCATATTCATAAAAAACGAACATTCTACAAATTTAAAGTTATGAAATATATTTATTTTTCATTTTGAAAAAAAGAATAGAGTAATATAAAAATTAAACGATTTTTTTTATAATATTAACAGTATAAAAAGCCTTATTCCAAAAAATGTTTATTATATATTTTTAGATATTTTAAGAATTTTATATTTCCTAATCTTATGGAATTTCTTATGGAAAAAAAAGTTGAAAAATAGGAATTTATTCTTACTACAAAAAAATACTCCTATTTATCATTATTTTTATTATCACCTTTAACAGGTGAAAATTATTAAATAATTCATTAAGAAATGCAAGTTTTAAAATTTGGTGGAAGTTCCGTCGCTCATTCTGATTCCATAAAACGTATTTGTTCTTTATTAGAAAAAAAACCAAAAGGAAGATATGCTATCGTGGTATCTGCATTAGGAAATATAACCGATCAATTAATCCAATGTGGTAAATTAGCTTCTGAAAGAAATAATGTTTATAAAGATATTATAGAAAAAATAGAAATTCGTCATTTTAATATTATCAGAGAGTTATTCCCTATCTCCTATCAAAGTAATTTAATTAGTTGGATAAAAAAAAATATCAATGATTTAGAAAGTTTATGTGACGGTATTTTTCAAGTAGAAGAACTTTCAAAACGTTCTTTAGATAAAATTATGAGTTTTGGTGAACTTTTTTCTTCCTTTCTTATTGCAGAAAAATTAAAACAATCTGGATTAGATACTATTTGCAAAGATAGCAGGGAATTAATTATGACAGACTCCAAGTTTGGATGTGCAAAAGTAGATTTTATTACAAGTAATAACCATATTATTCAATTTTTTAGTGAAAAAAAATCAGAATATGTTGTTTTACCTGGTTTCATAGGATCTAATTTAAAAAACGAAACAACTACTCTTGGAAGAGGAGGATCTGATTATACTGCAGCTATTTTAGCTTCTGCTATATCTGCTAGTTTACTTGAAATATGGACTGATGTAAGTGGAATGATGACAGCAAATCCAAAAATGGTTAATCAAGCTTTTCCTATAAAAGAAATTTCTTATGAAGAGGCAATGGAATTATCGCATTTTGGAGCAAAAGTAATTTATCCTCCAACGATACAATCAGCTATGAAAAAAAATATTCCTATACAAATTAAAAACACCTTTTATCCCAAAGATCCAGGAACTTTAATTTATATTAGTAATAAAAGAACAAATATAAGTCAACCAGTTACTGGTATTTCTGGAATTCAAAATTTAGCTTTGTTAACTCTTGAAGGAAGTGGAATGATAGGTATACCAGGTTATTCCAAACGTTTATTTGAAGCTTTATCACGTGAAAAAATAAATGTAATTTTCATTACCCAAAGTTCTTCAGAACATTCCATTACTACAGGAATTCATGAAATGGATGTCATTAAAGCAAAAACGGTAATAGATAGTGAGTTTTCTCAAGAAATATATCAAAAATATATCAATCCATTAAAAATAGAAAAAGATCTTTGTATCATTGCTGTAGTAGGAGACAATATGAAAAATCTTCATGGAACAAGTGGAAAAATGTTTTCTTCTTTAGGAAGAAATAGCATTAATGTAAGAGCTATTGCACAAGGTTCTACGGAAAAAAATATATCAGCCGTTATTCAAAAGAAAGATTTTAAAAAAGCTTTGAATACTTTGCATGAAGCCTTTTTTGAAAGGCCTCCAAAACAAATTAATTTTTTTATTTGTGGAGTTGGAAAAGTAGGAAGTAAATTACTTGAACAAATTGATCAACAGAAAAATTATTTGCTTGAAGAATTAAAACTTCAAATGAGAATAATTGGATTATCGAATAGCAAAAAAATGTATTTCGATAATAATAATGGAATAAATTTATCTCAATGGAAATCCAATCTTAATAAAAAGGGTCTTAAAATGAATATCTATTCATTTATGGAAAAAGTATGGAAATTTAATTTAAGAAATAGTTTATTTGTAGATAATACAGCTAGTGAAGAAATGGCTATGACTTACGAAAAATTTTTACAAAATGGAATTGGAGTTATTCCTTGTAATAAAATAGCTTGTTCTTCTGATTATGATCATTATAAAAGATTAAAAACTATTTCTAGACATTTTAAAGCTCCATTTTTATTCGAAACTAATGTAGGAGCTAGTCTACCAGTTATTAGTACTCTTAACGATCTTATAAACAGTGGAGATAAAATAAAAAAAATAGAAGCTGTATTATCTGGAAGTTTAAACTTTATTTTTAATCATTTTATAGGAGAAAAATCTTTTTTAGAAGTAGTGAAAGAAGCCCAATCAAAAGGATACACGGAACCAGATCCTCGTATTGATCTTAGTGGATTAGATGTAATGAGAAAAATACTCATTTTAGCAAGAGAATGTGGATCTCCATTGGAACTAAATGATATTCTAAATAACTCTTTTTTACCTAAAAGTTGTTCAACTGTTATTTCAATTGAAAATTTTTATCAAGAATTGCATAAATATAGAGACTACTTTTCTGAAAGTAGAAAAAAATCAGAAAAAAAAAAAAGACGCTTACGTTTTATTGCTCGTTATGAAAAGGGAATCGCTTCGATAGGGTTAGAATCCATTAAAAAAAGTCATCCTTTTTATCAACTAGAAGGAAAAGATAATATGGTTTTATATAATACTTATCGTTATGATGAACAACCTCTGATGATAAAGGGAGCAGGAGCTGGAGCAGAAGTTACTGCTTCTGGAGTATTCTCGGATATTATTAAAGTTACTAAATAAGGGTATTAAAATATTTTCACCAGCTACTGTGGCTAATTTATCTTGTGGTTTTGATGTTATTGGTTTAGCTTTAAATATTCCAGTAGATGAAATTTTTTTATACAAATAAAATTGTTCAGGAATACGTATTATCAATCAAATTCATCATGGAAGTCCTATTCCTTATGATCCTAAAAAAATGTAGCTTTTGTAGCTATACAAGCTTTATTAAAAAAATATAAGCAGAAATTTGAAAAAGAAAAAAATAGGATTTGAAATAGAATTAATTAAAAATATACATCCAGTAAGTGGGATAGGTGGGATAGGATCTAGTTCCGATAGTGCTTCTGAAGTAGTTTTTGGTTCTAATCTTCTACTAGGTAACCCATTTATCCTATATGCAACTTATTCGTTTTGCGATGGAAGGAGAACGTCTAGCAAGTGGATCCGGATCATGCTGATAATGTTGCTCCTGCTATTATGGGAGGTATAAGCTTGATTAGAAGTTATAATCCTTTAGATATTACCAAATTACATTATCCAAAACCAATTATGGGTAAGTATTATACATCCAAAAATTGAAATAAAAACTTTGGATGCAAGAGAAATCCTAAAAAAAAATATATTAATGACGGATGCCATACGACAGTGGGGAAATATAGAGGAGCATTAGTTGCTGGACTATATAAAGAAGATTATGAATTAATTAGTAGGTCTCTAGAAGATTTCATTGTTGAACCTATACGTTCTATTCTAATTCCAGGATTTCAAGAATTAAAAATAAGATGTAAAGAAATAGGAGCTTTAGGTGGAGGAATATCTGGATCCGGTCCTTCAGTATTTATGTTTAGCAAAGGAAATCATATTTCAAAAAGAGTTAATGAGGTGATGAATATCGTTTATTCTTCATTAAAAGTAGATTATAAAACTTATACTTCTTCTATTAATCAAAAAGGAATAAAATGGTCTGAAATTATTTTATAAACAGAATAAAATTTTTATTATGTTCTATTATAGTTTAGAAAATAAAAAAAAATTATCTTCTTATCAATTTACAGATAAAGAAACCTTATCCATTATAGAAATGGTATGGAAAAAACATAAATATATACTAGATCCACATGGATCTATTGGTTATTTAGGACTTATAAAATATTTACAAAAAGTTAAAGATCCTTCATCAAAAACAGCTGTTTTTTTTAGAAACCGCTCATCCTATTAAATTTTTAGATCATATGCCATATTCTTTACGAGAAAAAATTTCTATCCCTAAAAAATTAGAAGTTCTTTTAAATTAAGAAAAAAGAAAAACCATATCTATGTCCCATAATTACGATAATTTTAAAAATTGGTTACTAGAAAAATAATTTTCTAGTTTTTATAAAATTGATCAAATAGCTACGTCCCCTTTTATATGAGGATAAGGATTATAATTTTGTAATTCAAAGTCGTCGAAATTAAATTTAAAAATGTTCTTCACAGAAGAATTTAAAATAATTTTTGGCAATGGTTTTGGGATACGAAGTATTTGAATTTTAATTTGTTCTATGTGATTATTATATACATGGGCATCTCCTATAGTATGAATTAATTCTTTTTCTCTAAAATTTAGCGTTCTAGCTATCATAGTAAGCAATAAAGCATAAGAAGCTATATTAAAAGGTAATCCAAGAAAAATATCTGCACTTCTTTGATATAATTGCAACGATAATTTTTTTTCATAAACATAAAATTGAAAAAGTAAATGACAGGGAGGTAATGCCATATTTTGAATCATACCTACATTCCAAGAAGAAACTATTAAACGTCTTGAATTAGGATTTAATTTTATTTCTTCTATAAGATTAACTATCTGATCAATATAACGACCATCATAAGTAGGCCATTTACGCCATTGTAATCCATATATTGGACCTAGATCTCCATTTTTATCGGCCCATTCATCCCAAATAGATACTTTATTTTTTTTTAAATACTTTATATTCGTATCTCCTTTCAAAAACCATAATAACTCATAGATAATAGAACGTATATTTAATTTTTTGGTAGTTAAAAGAGGAAATCCTTTTTTCAAATCAAATTTCATTTGATATCCAAATATACTTTTCGTCCCTATACCAGTACGATCCATTTTATTTATCCCATTTTTTAATACGTTTCTTAATAGATTTAAATATTGTTTCATCTTTAAAAAGTATTTTTGCATAAAAAAATATAATTATGAATCAAAAGGTACTCTTCTTTTCTACAAGAAGTGGATTAAAACTATCAGAGAAGATAGCCTATTATTATGGTAATTTTCTTGGAAAAATTCGTTTTTTAGAATTTAGTGATAGAGAATATACACCATGTTTTGAACAATCTGTTCGTGGATCACGAGTTTTTTTGATTGGATCTACTTTTCCTCCAGTAGATAATTTAATGGAATTACTTTTAATGTGTGATGCAGCACGTAGGGCCTCTGCTCATAATATAACACTTGTTATTCCCTATTTTGGATGGGCAAGACAAGATCATAAAGATCAACCAAGAACTCCTATTGCCGCCAAGCTTGTAGCTAATTTAATGGTGGCCTCAGGAGCTACTAGGGTCATGACGATGGATCTTCATGCAGATCAAATTCAGGGATTTTTTGATATTCCTGTAGATCATTTGTATGCATCTAGAATATTTATTGATTATATTAAAAAATTAAATATGGACCAACTAACCATTGCTTCTCCAGATATGGGAGGAGCAAAAAGAGCTAGGAGTTATGCTGGTTATTTAGGAACAGATGTAGTTATATGTTATAAAGAAAGAAAAAAAGCAAATGAAATAGAATTTATGAATCTTATTGGAAATGTGAAAGAAAAAAATATCATACTCATAGATGATATGGTGGATACAGCTGGAACTTTAACAGAAGCCGCTAATCTAATCAAAAAAAAAGGAGCTAAAAGTGTACGTGCTATAGCTACTCATCCAGTTTTATCAGGATATTCATATGAAAAAATAAGGAAATCATATCTTGAAGAATTGGTAATAACAGATTCTATTCCTTTAAAAATAAATAAAGTATCTAAAATAAAGATATTATCCTGTGCTCCACTTTTTGCAGAAGTAATGAAATCTGTACATAATGACGAATCTATAAGTAAAAAATTTATAATTTAAATTTAATTTGATATGCAATATATAAATATATACGGAAAAAAAAGAAATATAGGAAAAAAATCGATTGAATCAATTCGATCTTCCGGAGAAGTTCCTTGTATTTTATATGGAAAAAATATCAACATTCCATTTTCTACTTCATTAGAAAGTTTCAAAAATTTAGTATATACATCAAAAATACATTGGGTTAACATTCAAATAGAAGGAGAAAATATAAAGGCCGTTCAAAAAGAAATTCAATTCGATCCTATTAGTGAAAAAATATTGCATGCTGATTTTTGTAAAATTGAGGAAAAAAAATCTATTATATTAGAAATTCCTGTAAAAACCTTTGGAAGACCTATTGGTGTTTCTAAAGGAGGAGAATATTATTCTCCGATTAGAAAATTAAAAGTAAAAGCTATTCCTTCTTTTTTTCCAGAATATATAAAATTGGATATTAGTAATTTAGATATAGGAGGAAAAATTACAGTGAAAGATATATATCCAAAAGGATATACTATTTTACATCCTATAAATACTCTTATAGCGAGAGTTAAACACTCTCGTATAACTACTGAAACTGAAGAAAAAACAACGGATCCTAGCAGTAAAGAATCTCAAGAATCTCAAGAATCTCAAGAATCTCAAGAATCTCAAAAAGACAACAAAAAAAAGAAGATAAAAAAATAAAGTTTTGATTCTAATGATAATAAAGGATCTTTATTTTATGAAAATTGCTCTTGAAGAGGCTTTGATCGCTTTTCATGAAAATGAAGTTCCTATAGGAGCTGCAATTACATATGAAAATGTGGTCATAGCTAGAGCTCATAATTTAACCGAAACTTTAGGTGATATAACCGCACATGCAGAAATGTTAGGAATTCACTTAGCTTCTAATTTTTTAGGAAAAAAATATATACGAGAATGCACATTATATGTAACTATCGAACCCTGTATTATGTGTGCAGGTGCCTTATTTTTATCTCAAATTGGGAGAGTTGTATGTGGAGCAAAAAATTCTAAAATGGGATTTTTATATACAGGTATAAAATTGCATCCAAGAACGAAATTTTTATCTGGAATTATGAAAAATCAATGTAGTAGTCTTCTAAAAAAATTTTTTTTCTTTAAAAGAATTCATAAATATTCATAAATATTAGATAAGGATTTTTTTCTTTTTGTTTATTTTTAATTTAAGTAATATTGGTAATGTAGTCATCAGAACAATCAACAAAATAATCCATTCTAGATGATTTTTTAATTCTGGAAAATTTTTGTCTAGGTAATGTCCAGCTAACATAATCGAAAAAGTCCAAGAAAGAGCTCCAATAATATTATAGATCATAAATTTTTTAAAGTCAATACGTATTGCACCTGCTACAATGGGAGCAAAAGTACGAAGAATTGGAAGAAAACGACTCATGATCAGCGCTGTTGTTTTATATTTATTATAAAATAATTTTGCTATGATAAGATGTTTTTTCTTAAAAAGAAAGGTATCTTTCTTTTTATACAATAAATTTCCAGATTTATATCCAAGCCAGTATCCTTGCATATTTCCAAGAACAGCTACTCCTGCAACAATTAAAATAATTACAAAAAATGGAACATTATAAAAATTTTTGCATAAATCTTCTCCGAAAATTCCAGCAGTGAATAACAAGGAATCACCTGGTAAGAAAAACCCAATAAAAAATCCTGTTTCTGCAAAAACAATGGCTAAAAGAATAAATAAAGCTGTATTTCCAAAATATAAAAAAATCCATCTAGGATTGAATAAGTGCTGAAAGAAATCCCAAATATCTGACATTTTATTATGTTGAATATGATATTCTTATAAACTTAAAAGAAAAATTAAATATTTTCATTTCTTTCAATAGAAGTTAAAAAATATTTATTTTTAATTAAAAACATTATATTTTTTTTATGGAATTTTTATTCAAATTTATTAATATTTTAGGATGGGGTCCAAATATATTTTTTATAATCGTTTTTTTTATCTTTATGATTTTTTGGTTATACCAAATATTTCACTTTATTGATTAATCTTGATTATAATCATCTTTATTTCTATTATCTATTATAATAAATTGGTTAATTTTGTTGGTATTAAGTATAAAAAAACGACTTTATTTTTATGTTTTGTGATAATACAAAAATTCTATTCTTTAATGAAAAAGCTTATCAAAAATTGGAAAATTATCTACTTAATCATATAGATTCCATAAAAAATACATTTATTCTAGTAGATCATTGTACCTATATTCATTGTCTTCCAATTCTTTTCCATCATATAAATTTTTTAGAAAAATCTAACATTATTCAAATTAAACCAGGAGAAAAAGAAAAAAACATTTATACATGTATTCGAATATGGAAATATATGGAAAATTTTAAGGCAAATAGAAGTAGTTTAATTATTAATTTAGGAGGTGGGGTGATTACAGATATTGGTGGATTTGTGGCTTCTGTGTTTAAAAGAGGAGTTCGTTTTATTAATATTCCTACAACGTTATTAGGGATGGTAGATGCCTCTATAGGATCTAAAACTGGAATTAATTTAGAATCTATTAAAAATGAAATAGGGACTTTCTATTGTCCAGAATTTTTAATGATTGATCCTTTTTTTTTAAAAACTCTTCCTGAAAAAGAATTTATTTCAGGAATGGCAGAGATGTTTAAACATGGATTAATAGCAGATGAAAATTTTTGGATTGATATGAAAAAATATCAAATGAATAAGGATCAAAATAAATGGAAAGATTTAATCTATCAATCTATATTGATAAAAAATAAAATTGTAGAAAAAGATCCTAAAGAAAAAGGATTAAGGAAAATTCTTAATTTTGGGCATACTATAGGTCATGCTTTAGAAAGTTATTTTCTAGATTCTAAAAAAGAAAAACTTTTACATGGTATCGCAATCGCTATGGGAATGATATATGAATCTTGGCTATCTTACAAAATCAATGGATTGTCTATAAATGATTATCAAGAAATAAAATCGATTCTTTCTAGATTTTATCCAATTGAAAAAATATATAATTTAGAAATTGATAAACTTTTTTTTATCATGGAACATGATAAAAAAAATGAGAAAAATAAAATTCAATTTTCTTTATTAAAAAAAATAGGAATTTGCTCTTACAACTGTCAAGTCCCTTATTCCTTAATCAAGGAAAGTTTTTTCCAAAAAAAATAAAGATTTATTTTTTTTTCTTAATTGATTAATATTTTTTATATTAATGATCTATTTTTCTTTACTTTACTTATACTTATGCTAAATAATACAACTATATAAAATGGGAGAAAAATTAATTCCTATTAATATTGAAGAAGAAATGAAATCCTCTTACATAGACTATTCTATGTCAGTGATTGTATCCAGAGCTCTTCCTGATGCAAGAGATGGATTAAAACCTGTACACAGGAGAGTTCTATATGGAATGTTCCAATTAGGAATTTTTTCTAAAAATTCTTATAAAAAATCGGCTCGTATTGTTGGAGAAGTACTAGGGAAATACCATCCACATGGAGATATTTCTGTTTATGATACTATGGTTCGTATGGCGCAAAAATGGATTCTTCGTTATCCATTAATAGATGGACAAGGAAATTTTGGTTCATTAGATGCGGATCCACCTGCAGCAATGCGTTATACGGAAGTTAGAATGAAAAAAATATCTGAAGAAATGTTATCGGATATAAAAAAAGATACGGTGGATATGAAACTTAATTTTGATGATTCTTTAGAAGAACCTACGGTATTACCTACACGTATTCCAAATCTTTTAATTAATGGTTCTTCGGGAATAGCCGTAGGAATGGCTACCAATATTCCACCTCATAATTTAAAAGAAACTATTAAAGCAATTTGCGCATATATTGATAACAATCATATATCTATAGAACAAATAATGGAATATATTAAAGCTCCAGATTTTCCTACAGGAGGAATTATTTATGGATATGATGGAGTAAAAAAAGCCTTTCATACTGGAAAAGGTCGTATTGTATTACGCGCAAAAGTTCATTTTGAAGAAATTCAGGGTAGACAATGCATCATTGTAGATGAAATTCCTTATCAAGTCAATAAATCAGAAATGATTAATAGAACTGTAGAGTTAATGAAAGAGGGAAAAATGGATGGAATCTATCAAATTCGTGATGAATCTGATAGAAATGGATTACGAATAGTATATATGCTTAAACAAAATACAAATTCTAATGTATTATTGAATAATTTATTCAAATATACTTCTTTACAAACTTACTTTAATGTTAATAATATTGCATTAGTTAATGGGAAGCCCGTTCAACTAAATATTAAAGATCTCATACAACATTTTGTCGCTCATCGTCATGATGTTATTATTCGTCGTACTCAATACGAATTGAAAAAATATAAAGATAGAGTTCACACTTTGATAGGTTTTTTAAAAATATTAGATCATTTAGATAAAATGATTGAATTAATTAAAGAATCTAAAGATCATAATGAAGCTTGTGATAGACTTATTCAAAAATTTAAATTATCTAAAAATCAATCTAAATCTATTTTAGATCTTCGCTTACAAAGTCTTACTTCTTTAGAAATTAATAAAATTAAAAAAGAATATGAAGAATTAGTCCAAAATATAGAATTTTTGGAAAATGTTTTATTAAAACATTCTATAAGAATGCAAATTATTAAAAAAGAACTTTTAGATATCAAAGAAAAATATCAAGATGGGCGTCGTACAAAAATAGATTACTTAGGAAATGAAGTCCACATAGAAGATCTTATTGATGACGAACAGGTCGTCCTTACTATTTCTCATGCTGGATATATAAAAAGGACTTCTTTATCGGAATACAAATGTCAAGGAAGAGGAGGCGTAGGAAATAGAGGAGCTACTGCTAGAGAATCGGATTTTTTAAATCATCTTCTCATAGCTACTAATCATCAATATCTACTTTTTTTTACAGAAAAAGGGAAATGTTTTTGGTTAAGAGTCTATGAAATACCAGAAGGATCTAAAATTTCTAAAGGAAGAGCTATACAAAATATGATTCATATACAAAAAGATGATAAAGTAAATGCATACATATTAACTGGAAATCTTACAGATAAAAAATATGTTCAGAATCATTCTGTTATTATGGTTACTCAAAAAGGAATTATTAAAAAAACATCTTTAGAAAACTATTCACGTCCTAGAAAAGATGGAATAAAGGCTATTATAATTCGAGAAGGAGATTCCTTATTAGAAGCAATTTTAACTAAGGGGAAAAGTCATGTTTTTATTGCTGTAAAAAGTGGAAGGATCATTCGTTTTTCAGAGAATAATGTTCGTACAACTGGAAGAACTTCTTCTGGAGTAATAGGGATTAATCTAAAAATAGATGATATTGTAATTGGAATGATATGCGTAAAAGAAGAGGAAAAAGGAAATGTTTTGGTTGTTTCGGATAAAGGGTATGGAAAAAGATCAAATCTAAAAGATTATCGAATTACTAATCGTGGAGGAAAAGGGATAAAAACTATAAATATTACTAAAAAAACAGGTAGTTTAATTTCTATAAAACATGTAAAGGATCCAGATGATTTAATGATTATTAAAAAATCGGGAATAATCATCCGTATTCCAGTATCGGATATACGAGTTATGGGTAGATCCACACAAGGGGTAAGATTAGTAAATATAAAAGAAAATGATGCAATTGCTGATGTAGAAAAAATTTATAAAAAACAGGTAATTTAAAAAATAGAAAAAATTAAGATGACTTTTTTATTCATTAAAATCCCGTAAAATATTCACACATTCTGCTATATGAAAGTCTTTCAATAAATTATTTTCCCACTCTTTTTTTTCCAATTTATATTTTGAAATAATTTTATAAGATGGAGGATAAGCTCGCAATCCATATATATTTAAGTAATTTTTTAACTTTTGAAAGTTTTCATTCCTTTTTTTTATTTTTAAATTATCATAATAGAAATCTTTCCAATTTAGAGGAAAGTTTCTTTTCTTTAGAAATTTTTTTTCTAATAATTGTATAGTTTTATATATAGTATTTATTTCCTGATGTTTTTTCAAACGATTTAGACTTTTTAACTTTATTTTTTCCAAATCTATTTTTCCTTTCCAAGGTTGATAAGGAATAGAATCAATACGATCCCATATCATGGAATTTGGTTTATCTTTTTCCATAAAAATGATGGAAAAAGGAATATTATCTGGGATAACTATATCTGAATTTACGCCTTTTAATTGAGTAGAACTTCCATTTACGCGATAAAATTTATTCATGGTAAATTTTAAATAACCCAATTCTTTCTTAGAAAATAAAAATCTGTTTAATGGATAAAATGTTTGAACAGTCCCTTTTCCATATGTTTGATCGCTTCCAACAATGATTCCTCTTTTATAATCTGCTATAGAAGCAGCGAGTATCTCTGATGCAGAAGCAGATAATTTGTTTACAAGAATAACGAGTGGTCCTTTCCAAAGGACATGATCCTCTTTGTTTTTGATGATCTTCTTCTTTCCATAAGATAGCCTTACTTGTACTATAGGGACTTTCCCTAAGAATAAACCTGAAATTTTAACAACAGTATCTAAAGAGCCTCCTCCATTGTTTCTTATATCAAGAATAAGACCTTTAATTTTTTCTTTTTTTAATTCTTGAATGATGTTTTTCATATCTTTAGCTGCATTTCTTCCATTTTTATTTTCAGGATTAAAATAAAATTCTGGCAAATGAATTAAACCATATTTATTTTTATTATTATCCAATAATATGACACTTTTTGCGAAAGTTTCTTCTTTTTCAATAATATCCCTAATAATTATAACTTCTTCTATAGAACCATTTTTTTTTTGAATTGTTAATTTTACTTTACTTCCTTTTTTTCCTCTTATAAGACGAACGGAATTTTCTAATAACATTCCTATAATATTTTTAGATTCTGAATTTGGATTTTTTGCTACTCGAATAATTTTATCTCCTATATCTATTCTTTTACTTTTCCATGCAGGTCCACCAACAATGAGTTTTACAACAGTGGCATAACCTTTATAATCTTGTAATTCAGCACCAATTCCTTCTGTTTTACCAGATATATTCAGATCAAAATTTTCCTTTTCTTTAGTAGAAAAATAAATAGTATGAGGATCATACTGGGATATAATAGTATTTACGTACATAGGAAACCAGTCTATTTTTTTTTTCATTTTTAATTTTCTGAAATATTCCCGGATATCCTCTTCCACTTTTTTTCTTGATTTCTTTTCTTTATTAAGAAAAAGATTCTTCCAAATATTCTTTTTGGAATTTTGAAAAATCTTTTTCTTTGTATTTATTGAAGTGGCTATTTCCATAAGAGTTAAATATTTTAAATATTTTCTCCATTCTTCTATCCATTCTTTTTTATTTTTAGGATAAAAATATTTATATTCTCCAGGGACAAACATTTCTTTTTTATTGAAATCAAAAGGTTTTTTTAAAATTTCAAAACAAAAATTTTCCACTTCTTTTATTCTTTGATAAAAACGATTTATCGTAATATTAAAAAATATTGGGTCTCCATTTATCCAATAATCATCTATTTTTTCTCTATAGTAAGAGATATATTCTAGATCTTTCTTAAGAAAAAAACGTTTTTGAAAATCTAAATTTTCAAAATATTTTTGATATACTTTTTTGGAAAAATCATTATTAATCTTAATAGGACTAGGGTGTAAAAAATAAAGTATTTTGTATATTTTTTTTAGTATAATACTATTATTTTCTTCTTCTCCTTTGGGAGAACAAAAACTTAATAAAAAAGTAGAAATAAAACCAATTATTATATTTTTAAATTTAAAATCTACAATCATACTGATACTGATTAATAAATAATAAAATTACAAATATTTATATCCTTTATGAAAAAATGAAAAAAAAACCAATTATTTTAGTGACAAACGATGATGGAATTATCGCTCCAGGTATTCGAGCTCTTGTTCAGGTTATGAATTCTTTAGGAGAAGTCTATGTTGTTGCTCCAAATAAACCTAAATCTGGAGTAGGACATGCCATAACTATGGATACAGTTTTATATTGTGATTCTGTACAAATAGATAATGGATGTCAAAAAGAATGGGAATGTTCAGGGACGCCTGTTGATTGTGTAAAATTAGCCATTAGTAACATACTTCCAAGAAAACCTGATATTTGTGTTTCTGGAATTAATCATGGATCGAACTCTTCCATAAATATTATGTATTCTGGAACAATTTCTGCAGTAATAGAAGCTGGAATAGAGGGTATTCCATCTGTTGGTTTCTCTCTTTTGGATTTTGATTGGAACGCAGATTTTGAACCATCCAAAAAATATGTATGTAAAATTGTAAAAACAATTCTTTATAATCCTATCTCAAAAGGGTGCATTAGTCTTAATGTAAATATTCCAAAAAAAAAAATAAAAGGAATTAAAATATGCAGGCAGGCAGAAGCGAAATGGAAAGAAAGTTTTGATAAACGTTGTAATCCAAAAGGAAGAACTTATTATTGGTTAATTGGAGATTTCATTAATTTTGATAAAAAATCAGATACGGATGAATGGGCATTAAAAAATGGATACGTTTCTATCGTTCCTATAAAATTTGATTTAACAGATTATCCAATCTTAAATATTTTGAGAGCCTGGAATTTTATATTATTATTTATTTGTTTGGATCCAATATTATGAACAAAAAATTTATATATAGTGTCAACTATTTTAGAAGTAACTTTAAATCCAAAAAAAATTCAAGAATTTGTTGGACAACGTGATATTTTAGAAAATTTAAAAATTTTTATTCAAGCCGCTAAAAAAAGAAAAGAATCCTTAGATCATATTCTATTTCATGGTCCTCCAGGATTAGGAAAAACCACTCTTTCTCATATCGTTGCTAATGAATTGGGCGTTAATATCTCTGTAACTTCAGGATCAGTTTTAGATAAACCAGGAGATTTAGCGGGTCTACTCATTCATTTAAATTTAAACGATGTTCTATTTATAGATGAGATTCATCGTCTTTCTCCTATAGTTGAAGAATATTTGTATTCTGCTATGGAAAATTATAAAATTGATATTATAATAGATTCTGGATCTAATGCACGATCAGTTCAAATTGATTTATCTCCTTTTACTTTAATAGGAGCTACAACAAGATCTGGATTATTAACAGCACCTATGCGTTCTAGATTTGGAATTAATTTCCGTTTAACTTATTATCAAAAAGAATTATTAAAAATAATTATAGAACGTAGTGCAAAAATATTAAACATTCCAATAACCGAAGAATCCTCTTATGAAATAGCAAATAGAAGTCGTGGAACTCCACGTATAGCTAACTCTTTACTTCGTAGAGTTCGTGATTTTGCTCAAATAAAAGGGAATGGAATTATAGATATTAAAATATGTGATTTGGGATTACAAGCACTTAATGTAGATAAACATGGATTAGACGAAATGGATAATAGAATTCTTACATCTATTATTGATCACTTTAAAGGAGGTCCTGTTGGAATAAATACTATAGCTACAGCTGTGAGTGAAAATTCCGATACAATAGAAGAAGTATATGAACCTTTTCTTATTCAAGAAGGATATTTAGTACGAACACCTAGAGGAAGAAAAGCAACGAGGTTAGCTTATCAACATCTTAAACGAGATATTTCCAATAATAAAAAATTTTAGAATTTTTTATTATCTATTTATAAAAAATTAACTTTGTAAAAAAAGTATAAAATTTAAAAAAAATCATGCCTTCAAATGTTATTGTTGGTCTCCAATGGGGTGACGAGGGAAAAGGTAAAATCACAGATTTACTTTCTAAAAATTCAGATTATGTAATTCGTTATCAAGGAGGAAATAATTCTGGTCATTCTATTCATATTAATAATCGTTATTTTATTCTTCATTTAATTCCATCTGGAGTAGTTTATCCTTCCATTAAATGTATTATAGGACCTGGAATGGTTATTGACCCTAAATCCTTGATTCAAGAAATCAAAGAAATAGAATCTATAGGAATAAATACCTCTAGAGTTTTTTTGGCAAA
The DNA here is from genome assembly GCF_003226855.1 of Blattabacterium sp. (Cryptocercus kyebangensis). Classification (NCBI taxonomy): domain Bacteria; kingdom Pseudomonadati; phylum Bacteroidota; class Flavobacteriia; order Flavobacteriales; family Blattabacteriaceae; genus Blattabacterium; species Blattabacterium sp. (Cryptocercus kyebangensis). The sequence continues at coordinate 492,716 of NZ_CP029820.1, read as the reverse complement.
ACGTGCACATATAACTATGCCTTATCATCGTTTACTAGATGAATATAAAGAAGAATCTTTAGGTTCTAGATCTATTGGGACTACACATCGTGGAATTGGTCCTACTTATGAAGATAAAATAGCCCGTATAGGAATCCGTTTATTAGATTTTTTAAATCTAAAAGTATTTCATAAAAAATTAAAGGATAACGTAGATTATAAAAATAAGATTATTACAAAAATATATAAAAGAGATCCTATTTATTTTAAATTTATATATGAAGAATATATAGAATATGCTAAGATTCTTTCTCCTCGTATTATTGATTCTGTACATGAAATTCATTATGCTTTTCATAAAAAGAAGAAAATTTTATTTGAAGGAGCTCAAGCTATGTTATTAGATATCAATTATGGAACATATCCATATGTCACTCCCTCTTCAACTTCTACAGGAGGTGTATGTACAGGGACGGGGATCCCACCTCATTTTTTGAAAAATTTTATAGGAATAGCAAAAGCTTACTGTACACGTGTAGGATATGGCCCATTTCCTACAGAAATTAGGAATAAAATGAGTGATATAATACGAAAAAAAGGGAATGAATATGGTTCTACTACAAAACGTCCAAGACGATGTGGATGGTTAGACCTTTTATCTCTAAAATATTCCTGTATGGTTAATGGAATTAATTATTTAATCATTACAAAATTGGATGTTTTAAGTGAATTAGAATTAATTAAAGTATGTATAGAATATCAAAGTAATGGAAAAAAAATACAATATTTTCCAGCCAATATAGAATTGGAAGAAAAAGAAGTAGAAGCTATTTATATAGATTTTCCTGGTTGGAAAAAAGATATCTCTCATATACATGAATATGATGATTTACCTAAAAATTGCAAGAAATATGTTAACTTTATAGAAAGTTATTTAAATTTGGATATTGTATTAATTTCTGTAGGATCTGAAAGAAGTCAAAATATTATCAAAAATAAATCTTCCTTTTTAAAAATTTTTTCTTAGAAAAATATTTCCATTTATAAAAATGATTCTTTTGTGAAAGAATATAAAAATCCTTTAGTAGAACGATACAGTAGTAAAGAAATGTTATATAATTTTTCTCCCAAAAAAAAATTTACTACCTGGAGAAAACTTTGGCTAGCTTTAGCAGAATGCCAGAAAAAATTAGGTTTAAATATTAAGGAGGAACAAATTAATGATTTAAAAAAACATTTAGATGATATTGATTGGAATAGAGTTTCTTTCTATGAAAAAAAATTCCATCATGATGTCATAGCTCATTTATATGCACTTGGAGAAAAAGCCACTATAGCCAAACCTATTATTCATTTAGGCGCTACAAGTGCTTTTTTAGGAGATAATACAGATCTTATTCTCCTCCGTGATGGATTAGAAATTATCCTTAATAAATTAATTAATGTTCTTTTTCGTCTTAGAAATTTTACCTTAGAATATCATAATACTCCTACATTGGCCTTTACTCATTATCAACCAGCTCAGTTAACTACTGTTGGAAAACGTTCTTCTTTATGGATACAAAGTATCCTAATGGACATAGAAGAATTGGAATTTAGATTTCAAAATATCTGTTTCAGAGGAGTAAAAGGGACTGTAGGAACAGCCGCTAGTTTCAAAGAATTATTTGATGGAAATTTAAAGAAAGTAAAATATATGGAAAAAAAATTATCCAATAAATTTGGATTTCAAAAAATTTTTCCTGTTACAGGTCAAACTTATGATAGAAAAGTAGATGCACAAATATTAAATTTATTATCCAATATTTCTCAATCTTCTCATAAGTTTAGTAATGATTTGCGTTTACTACAAAATTTGAAAGAAATGGAAGAACCATTTGATAAAGAACAAATTGGATCCAGTGCTATGGCTTATAAACGAAATCCAATACTTAGTGAACGTATGGCCTCTTTAGCAAAATATGTAATTTCTCTATCAAATAGTTCAGCTATAGTCGCAGCCACTCAATGGTTGGAACGTACTTTAGATGATTCAGCCAATAGAAGATTGGTGATAGCACAATCTTTCTTAGCTACAGATGCTATTTTAATGATTTGGAATAATGTGTTAGAAAATATTGTAGTATATCCTAAAATGATAGAAAAAAATATCTATCAAGAACTTCCATTTTTAATTACTGAATCTATTATTGTAAAAAGTGTAAAAAATGGAGCAGATAGACAAGAAATTCATGAAAGAATACGAATTCATTCTATGAAAACTAATTCTAAAATGAAATTAGAAGGTAAAGAAAATGATTTTATAAAACGTATTTTAAACGATGAAAAAATACCGATTAATGAAAAAGAAGTCAATCAAATGCTTGATCCTAAAAATTTTATAGGTTTTTCTTCAGATCAAGCTTTAGAATTTATTGATAAAAAAGTAAATCCTATTTTGGATCGATTTCATCGTATGATAGACTCAAATAGAAATCTTAAAATTTAAAAAAATTCTATTTTTTATTTTATATCATAACAATTCTAATGAATTTAAGAATTTATATACAAAAAAAAATTTTTTTCGACATTTATTCTAGAAAGTTATATCAAGAATTGAAAGATATGGATATATCTTTATCTGAAGTAATTATTTATCATATATACGATATATTTCAAATAAAAAAAGAAGTTTTTATAGATAGCTTATACAAAATTTTTGTAGATCCTGTAACAGATATTTATCGTAAGAAAATACATTTAAAAAATCCATCTTTTTCTATAGAATATTTACCAGGAAAATATGATCAACGTGCTGACGCGGCTATGCAATGTATAAAAGTTATAGATCCTATATCTAAAGTTTTTATAAAAACAGGTCAATTAATTGAATTAATAGGATTGAATAATCCAGAGGAGGATATTATTAAAATCAAAAAACATTGCATAAATCCAAATATTTGTAAGGAAAAAAATCTTAAAGAAATGCTCTTCCCATGTTTTTCCAATAGAAAATATGTAGAGAAAAAGAATATTAAAATCATAGAAGGATTTATTCATTTTACTTATGAAGAAATAAAAAAAATTCATAAAAAATGGAATTTTTCTATAGAAATAAATGATTTGTTGTTCATTCAAAAATACTTTTCTGAAGAAAATCGTGATCCTAAAGAAGAAGAATTACGGATTTTAGATGCTTATTGGTCTGATCATTGTCGTCATACTACTTTTTTGACTACATTGGTGAATATAAATTTTGATGGAATATTTAAAGATACATATCAGAGTATTTTTAACAAATATTTAAAAGATCGTGATTCAATAGGAAGATCAAAAGATCCTATAAATTTGATGGATTTATCTAATCTCCCTTCTCAAATTCTTTCTAAAAAAGGAAAATTGAAAAACTATGTATTTTCTAATGAACGGAATTCTTGTATAATGAGAATAGACGTAGATATTATAGGAAAAAAAAAGGAGAAATGGTATCTTTTATTTAAAAACGAAACCCACAATCATCCTACAGAAATTGATCCTTTTGGTGGGGCTGCTACTTGTATAGGTGGAGCCATTCGTGATCCATTATCCGGTAGAGCGTTTGTTTATCAATCTATTCGATTAAGTGGAGCCTCTGATCCAACTAAAACAAAAACATTGAATGGAAAAATAGCGCAAAGAAAAATATGCCGTGAAGCAGCTCATGGTTATAGTTCTTATGGAAATCAAGTGGGAGTAGCTACTACTCATATACATGAAATTTATCATAAAGGTTATAAAGCTAAAAGGATGGAAGTAGGAATGGTAATTGGAGCCGTTCCAGTAGATTCCGTAAAACAAAGAAATCCAAGGAAAGGAGATATTATTCTTTTAATTGGTGGATTAACAGGAAGAGATGGAATAGGAGGAGCAACGGAATCTTCTAAAAGATATGAATATAATTTAAAAAATATATCTTACAATATTCAAGTACAAAAAGGAAATCCAATAATAGAACGACAAATTCAAAGATTTTTTCGAAAAAAAAAAGCCATATCTTTGATCAAAAAATGCAATGATTTTGGTGCAGGAGGGGCTTCAGTAGCTATAGGGGAATTGAGTAATAGTTTGATCCTTCATTTAGATAAAATCCCAATAAAAAATACATCTTTAGATTCTATAGAAATAGCCCTTTCAGAATCTCAAGAACGTATGGCCGTGGTTTTAGATCCCTATGATGTAAAAAAGTTTATTAACTTATCTCATGAAGAGAATATCCTATCCATTCCTATAGCCATGATTACGGATAATGAACGTATAATTTTTTATCATCAAAAAAAAGAAATATTCAACTTAAAAAGTTCTTTTTTAAATACAGGAGGATCTAATAAAAAAAAAGTTGTTCAGGTCAATTCTCCAACTTCCATTTCTCCTTTTAAAAAATCAAAAAATATTACTTTCAGTAAAAGAACTTTTTTAAAAACTCTTTCTAAATTAAATATTGCCTCTCAAAAAAGTCTAGTAGAAATGTTTGATAGTACTATAGGTGGGACTACCATATTGATGCCTTTTGGAGGAAAGTATCAAATGACTCCATCTGAAGGAAGTGTACAAAAAATTCCTGTTTCACATGGAGAGACAACAACAGTTAGTTTGGCATCTTGGGGGTTCCATCCAAATATATCTACTTGGAGTCCTCTTCATGGAGGGGCTTATGCTATAGTAGAGAGTGTTTCAAAAATTGTTTCTATGGGAGGCCCTTATAAAAATATCTATTTTAGTTTTCAAGAATATTATCAAAAATTAGGAACCAATCCAAAAAATTGGGGAAAACCATTTGCTTCTTTATTAGGTGCTTATCATGCACAAATGGCCTTTGAATTAGCTTCTATTGGAGGAAAAGATAGCATGTCGGGAACATATAAAAATATACACGTACCACCAACATTAATAGCCTTTGGAGTAAGCATAGGTTCATCTTTGAACATTATATCACCTGAGTTTAAAAAAATAGGAAATAGAATATATTTATATAATCATAAACCATTAAAAAATGAAATGCCAGATTTCGATTCTATGAAAAAGGCATACGATAAAGTTTATGAAGGTATTTGTTCCGGAAAAATAGTTTCTGTCAAAACTATAAAAGATGGGGGAATTTCCATTGCTATTGCAAAAATGTCTTTTGGAAATCGTTTAGGTGTTGTTATTCATTCTAATAATCATTTACTCGAAACAAATATAGGTTCATTAATTATAGAATCCTCATCTTCACTTTCAGAAGAGTTCATCTTAATAGGAGAAGTCGTATCCTCTAAAAATTTAGATTTTAATGGAATTTCTATTGATATAGATGAAGCCATCAAAAATTGGATAAAAACTTTAACTCCTATATTTTCTATAAATAATAGAGATCTAAAATATACTAAAAAAAATATACTACAAAAAAGTAGAAAAGACCATAAATATATTCCATTAAAATGGAAATCAATTAAAAAAGTAGTACCACGTGTATTTATTCCAATATTTCCTGGGACAAATTGTGAATTTGAATCAATTCATGCTTTTGAAAAAGAAGGAGCAATAGTAAAAACTTCTGTATTTAGAAATTTAAGGGATAAAGATATTATTAAATCCATATTTCAAATGGAAAAATATATAAAATCTGTACAAATATTTATGCTTTGTGGAGGATTTAGTGCTGGAGACGAACCAGATGGTTCTGCAAAATTTATAACTTCTGTGTTACATAATCCCTATATAAAAGATTCTATTGAATATTTTCTTGATCATGATGGATTAATTTTAGGTATATGTAATGGATTTCAGGCTCTAATAAAATCTAGTTTATTACCTTATGGTAAAATAAATTTGCGTAATCATAAATCTCCAACTCTTACCTATAATGAAATAGGGAAACATATATCCCAATGTGTTCATATAAAAGTGATTTCTGATAACTCTCCATGGTTAAAAGGAATGAAAAATAAAATATATACTATTCCAGTATCTCATAGTGAAGGAAGGTTTTATTCTAGTGAAAAAATGACTAATCTTTTATTAAGAAAAAATCAAATAGCAGCTCTATATGTAGATTTAAAAGGAAATCCTACTATGGATTTTCCTTATAATCCAAATGGATCTATTGGATCAGTGGAAGGATTATTAAGTGAAAATGGAAAAATTTATGGAAGGATGACTCATCCGGAGCGTTATAATAATGGATTATTAAAAAATATACCTAATATTAACGAGCATTCTATTTTTAGAAATGCTGTGCAATATTTTTTATAAAAAAATAATATGAAAGTAGCTATATTTTGTGGAAGTCTATCTGATAAACCAACGATGAAAATATCGGAAGATATACTAAATAAATTTAATATAAAGAATAAAATTTATGTTATATCTGCACACCGTTTACCAGATCTATTATCAAAAACAATAAAAAAAATAGAATCTTTAGAAGGAATGGAACTTATTATTGCAGGAGCTGGGTTATCTGCTCATTTACCTGGAATAATAGCTTCAAGGACTATTTTACCCGTTATAGGAGTTCCTATTTATGCTAATAATGGATTATTAGGTGGAATTGACGCTCTCCTTTCTATTGTTCAAATGCCTAAAGATGTTCCTGTTGCTACAGTAGGGATCAATAATGCATACAACGCTGCTTTATTATCCGTTCATATATTAGCTATGAAATATAACGAAATAAAAAAATTATTATTAAAATTTAGAATGAAAAAAAAAGAAAAATTAGTTACTGAAATAGATAAATATTTATGATTATGAACAACATAACTAAAAAAAAATATTTATTAGAAGGAAAAACAAAAAAAATATATTCTACAGATAATACCGATGAGATTATTATTCATTACAAAGATAGTATAACTGCTTTAGATGGATTAAAGAAGGAATTATTACAGGATAAAGGAATTTTAAATAATGAAATAACGACATTAATCTTTAAATTTCTTAAAGATTATGGGGTAAAAACCCATTTTATTCGTAAGATCAATAATAGAGAACAATTATGTTATAAAGTGGATATTATTCCATTAGAATTTGTAGTTCGAAATGTTGTTGCTGGAAGTATGTCTAAACGTTTGGGTATAAAAGAAGGGATTACCATAGATAATCCCATTATTGAAATATTTTACAAGAATGATGTATTAAAAGATCCATGGATAAACGACCATCATGCCGTATTCTTAGGTATAATTTCTTATGAAGAATTAAATAAAGTTAATCGAATTGTCTCAAATATTAACAATATTCTGAAAAAATATTTTTTAGATAAAAATATTATATTGGTAGATTTTAAAATAGAATTTGGAAAAGATAAAAAAAATCAAATTTTACTTTCTGATGAAATTAGTCCTGATACATGTCGTCTTTGGGATAAAAAAACAATGAAAAAACTTGATAAAGATAAATTTAGAAATGAATTTAATGAAAAGGAAGAGGTAATAGATACTTATATGGAAATATTAAAAAGGCTAAATGCAGTTTCATCCATTTAAGGGACAAAGATTTTCTTTTTCCAGAAAAAAAAAAGAGGATGTATCAATTATTTCCTATTCTAGAGGAAAAAAAATTTTTTGATAAATTTCATGAGGAATGCGGAGTTTTTGGTATTTATTCTACTCATAAAATCGATACATTTTCTCTCATTCAGTTTGGGTTATTTGCCTTACAACACCGAGGTCAAGAAGCTTGTGGTTTTTCTGTTTTACGAGATGGATTTATTTTATCTCATAAAAGTGAAGGTCTTGTTTTAGATTCCTTTCGAAAAATTTCGAATTCTGAATGTTATCATGGGAATGCTGTTATTGGGCATACACGATATTCTACAGAAGGAGGACAAAGCAAAAAAAATATTCAACCATTCTTTGGAGAAGATTCCTATGGTAAAAGTATCATTTCTATTGTCCATAATGGAAATTTAGTGAATGCTAAAAAGATTCGTAAAAATCTAGAATCGAAAGGGATCAATTTTATATCATCTAATTCGGATTCCGAAGTTATTTTACGTTTGATACAAAAATACTTATCAGAATATGATAATAACCTAAAAATCGCTATTCAAAAAACCACTCTTGATATTCAAGGAGCTTATTCTGTAATAGTTCTTATGGATAATAAAATTGCTGCTTTTAGAGATCCAAATGGAATTCGACCCTTATGTTATGGTATGCTTAATGAAAAAACTTATATATTTAGTTCTGAAACTTGTGGAATAGATTCTGTGGGTGGATATTATGTAAGAGATTTATTTCCAGGAGAAATAGCTATCGTCGATCAAAAATCCATTCAATTTTCTCTTCTTAGAAAAAAAAGGGAGACAAAACGAAGAATATGTTCCTTTGAGTATATTTATTTTTCTCGTCCTGATTCTTTCATTGAAAATATAAACGTTTATGAAGTTCGTGAAAAAAGTGGAGAAATACTTTATGAACAACACCCAGTAGAAGCAGATGTCGTTATTGGTGTCCCAGATTCTGGTGTTCCAGCATCTATTGGATATTCCAAAGCATCCGGAATCCCTTTCAAACCAATTTTAGTAAAAAATAAATATATTGGAAGATCTTTTATTTTACCTAAACAAGAAATGCGTGAAAGAATGGTAAATTTAAAACTAAATTCTATATTAAATGAAATTAGAGGAAAACGTATTGTCATTATTGATGACTCGATTGTTCGTGGGACTACCAGTCGTAGATTAGTTTATATTTTAAGAAAAGCAGGAGCGATAGAAATTCATTTTAGAAGCGCCTCTCCACCTATTATAGCACCATGTTATTTAGGAATAGACACTCCTAGTCAAAAAGACCTAATTTCATTCAATATTGATAAGGAAAGTATAGCTAAGTTTTTAGATGTAGATAGTTTAGAATTTTTAAATATGGATAATTTGATCGATATTCTTGGAAGTAATAATTACTGTTTCGGTTGTTTTACGGGGAACTATCCCATTCCTAAAAAAAATGATTGTATATTATAGTAATAATGAAAGAAAGTAATCGTACCATATATAAAATTAGTCCAATTTTAGAAAAAACTTATAATAATAATGTACTTAGCACATTAGATAATTTTGCGGCTCTTTATAAAATGTCTTCCTATGAGTATAAAGAACCTATTTTGGTGTCTGGTGTTGATGGTGTGGGAACTAAACTACGTTTAGCCATTAATTACCAAAAATATGATGTAATTGGAGAAGATTGTTTTGCTATGTGTGCGAATGATGTATTATGTCATGGAGCCCAACCATTATTTTTTCTAGATTATTTAGCTTGCGGAAAACTGGATTCTAATATTGCAGAAAAAATTATACAAGGGATAGCTACTTCCTGTAAAAAGACGAATACCTGTCTTATTGGTGGAGAAATAGCTGAAATGCCAGGTATTTACAAAAAAAAAGATTATGATATAGCAGGATTTTGTGTAGGGATTGTAGAGAAAAAAAAGATTATAGATGGGAAAAAAAAAATTCAAGAAGGAGATATTTTAATTGGTCTCCCATCTTCAGGTGTCCATAGCAATGGTTTTTCTTTAATTCGAAAGATTTTTGATACAGAAGATTTACTGATGAAAAAATTCCAAAAAAAACCATTTTATGAGACTCTTTTAATTCCAACTAGAATTTATTATTCTACTATTCATCTTTTATTAAAAGAGTTTTTAATCCATGGATTAGTTCATGTTACGGGAGGGGGAATATCCGATAATTTATTTCGTGTTCTTCCAGAGAATTTATTAGCTATAGTAGAGAAAAGAAAAATTCCTATTCTACCTATTTTTAATCATATTCAGGAAAAAGGTTTTTTATCCGATCAAGAAATGTGGAATACTTTTAATATGGGAGTTGGAATGATTATAATAGTATCTATTAAAGATAAAGGTCCTATTTTTCATAAATTACGTTTTTTAGGAGAAAAGCCTTTTGTATTTGGGAATATGGTTAAAGGAGATAAAAGAGTATTTTTGAAATAAAAATATTTTCATGAAAAAACTAGCTATTTTGGTTTCTGGAATAGGGACAAATATGCAGCATATTCTACAATCTATTTCCAATGGTAAACTTTCTCAAGTTAAGATTGATTCAGTGGTTTCTGATAGATATTGTAGAGCTATTCAATATGCATTGAAAGAAAATATTCCAAGTTTTTCTTTAGAAAAGACTAAAAAAAAACTTCTTTCTAAAGAGATAGATAAGATTTTTATAAAATATATTCCAGATATTATAGTACTTTCTGGTTTTCTTTCCATACTTGATTCGGAATTTTGTGATAAATGGGCTGGTAAAATCATAAATATTCATCCATCTCTTTTACCTAAGTATGGAGGGAAAGGGATGTATGGAATGAAAGTACATCAAAGAGTTATTAATAATAAAGAAAAAATATCTGGGGCTACAGTTCATTATGTAACAAAAAATATTGATTCAGGAAATATAATTTTAAAAAAATCATGTAAGATTTCTTCAAATGAAACTCCGATCTCGTTATCTAAAAAAATATCTATCATAGAAAAAGAGCTCCTAATTCAATCTTTAAATAATATTTGACCTATTATATTATTTTTTTTATATCCTATAAAAATTTCGAATTCTTTAATTATTGTATATATGAAAAGAGCTTTGATTAGTGTTTATGAAAAAAATGAAGAATTATTTGATTTTGTCCGTTTTTTAGATAAAAAAGAATACCAAATTCTTTCTACTTGTGGTACCTATCAATACTTAAAAAAAAATGGAATATCTAATGTTCTAAAAATAGAAAATATCATTTCCTTTCCTGAAATTTTAGATGGAAGAATAAAAACTATTCATCCATATATTTATGGAGGGATTCTGGCTAATCGTTCTATTGATAAACATATGAAAAATATTCATTTTCACGGAATTTCTCCTATTGATATTGTATTGGTAAATTTTTACCCATTTTTTGATAAATTCAACAAAAAATCAATTAATTCTATGATTGAATTTATTGATATAGGAGGACCGTCTATGTTGCGAGCAGCAGCAAAAAATTTTTTTCATGTAACCCCTATTACAGATAAAAAAGATTATATCTTAGTAAAAAATGAAATTGAAAACTATGGAAATACTTCATTAAAGTTGAGAAAAAAATTAGCAGGAAAAGTATTTAATCTTACTTCTGCTTATGATTCTGCAATTTCTCAATATCTTTTAATGGAAGAAAATTTTCCTACTTATTTACATTTTTCTTATAAAAAAAGAATGAATCTTCGTTATGGGGAAAATCCTCATCAAAAAGCAGCTTATTATGTTAGTACTATTCATAAGGGGGCAATGTGTAATTTTCATCAATTACATGGAAAGAAACTTTCTTTTAACAATTTAAGAGATATGGATATAGCTTGGAAAGTAGTATCTCAATTTTCTGAACCAGCTTGTTGTACTGTAAAACATGCAACACCTTGTGGAGTCGCATTAGGAAAAAATGTAATAGATGCATTTAAAAAAACTTATTATGCGGATACTATTTCTTCTTTTGGAGGAATTATGGCTATAAATGTACCAATAACAAAAGAATTAGCGAATAAAATAAATAGTCTATTTTTAGAAGTGATTTTATCACCTAGTTATGAAACAGATGTATTGAGTATTTTAAAAATAAAAAAAAATATAAGAATCATTAGTATAAACGAACCTATTTCTGATAAATTGGAATATCTAAAAATAGATGGAGGAATATTGGTGCAACAAGTGGATCCTAATTTATCTTATGATTATCAAATAGTAACCAAAAAAAAGTTTTCTGATCAAGAAATAAGGTCTTTATTTTTTGCTCAAAAAGTAGTAAAATATGTAAAATCGAATGCTATTGTTGTAGCTAAAGGAACACAAACTTTAGGAATTTCTGGAGGTCAAACAAATAGAATTTGGGCAGCTCGTCAAGCTATAGAAAGAGCTTTAGAAAAAAGCAAAGAAAATTTAGTCCTTGTTTCTGATGCTTTTTTCCCTTTTAGGGATGTAGTAGATGAAGCCGCTACATCCGGTAGAATAAGGGCAATTCTTCAACCAGGAGGTTCTATCCGTGATAAAGAATCTGTCCAGGCTTGTGATGAATATGGAATAGCTATGGCTTTTACGGGGAAAAGACATTTTAAACATTAAAAAAAAATATTATGAAAGTTTTAATTCTCGGAAATGGAGGACGTGAACATGCTATTGGGAAAAAATTTTTAAAAGATTTTCCTACCATAGATCTTTATTTTTATCCTGGTAATGGAGGAACAGATCAAATAGGAAAAAATATTAAAAATCATCATACAACTTTAGATTTGTGTTATTACGCTAAAAAAAATGAAATAGATATAACTATTGTTGGTTCCGAAACTTTTCTATTGGATGGTATTGTAGACGTTTTTAAAAATTTTGGACTAAAAATTATGGGTCCCCATTACCTTGCGTCTAGACTAGAAGTAGACCGTGTTTTTTCTAAATCATTTATGAAAAAATACGGAGTACGTACTCCTAAATACGAAGTTTTTTCTTCTTATCAAAAAGCTGTAAATTTTTTAGAAAAAAAAAATTATTCTGTAGCTATAAAAACAAGTGGTATAGCAGGAGGAAAAGGAGTAATATTAGTGAAAAATAAAAACGAAGCAAAGAACGCCTTGACTTCTATTATGATAGATAAAAAATTTGGAAAATCTGGAAATAAAGTTATCATAGAAGAATTTTTGAAAGGGAAGGAATCCTCTATCATATCCATATTTAATGGAAAAGAGATTATTCCTTTTTTATCCGCTAAAGATTATAAAAAAATTGGAGAAAAAGAAACAGGAGTTAATACAGGAGGAATGGGGGCAATAGCCCCTAATCCCTATATGAACAATGAAGTTTGGATAGATTTTAAAAAAAATATATTGGAACCAACTTTAAAAGGATTATTTTTAGAAAAATTAACTTTTTTAGGATTTATTTATTTCGGATTAATGATTACTTCAAATAGTGTATACTTATTAGAGTACAATACTCGTATGGGAGATCCTGAAACTCAGACTTTATTGCCATTAATGGAAAGTAATTTTTTTCAGATAATACAGTCAGTTTTTCTTCAAAAAAAAATATCTATTTCTTGGAAAAAATTATGTTCTTGTTGTATCGTTTTATCTTCAAAAGGATATCCGGAAAAATATGAAAGTGGAAAAATTATAAATGGATTAAATTCTTTAAGAGAACCTTTTTATATAGCTGGTGCTAAAAAAGAAAAAGAAAAATGGATGACATCACATGGACGGGTTTTAAATATGGTAGGAATAGGGAAAACAATTGACGAAGCTAGAAAAATGGCTTATAATAAGGTAAAAAAAGTTCATTTTGAAAACTTGTATTTTAGAAAAGATATTGGATTATAGTTTTTTTTCAAAATTCCAATAATACAAAAATAATTCTAATTTAGAATGAAAAAAGACTCTATTTTAGTATTAGATTTCGGTTCCCAATATAGCCAGATGATTGCAAGAAGAATTAGAGATATAGGGGTATATTCCATTTTATGTCCTTATGATATTTCTATTCGTCATATTTTATCAAAAAAACCAAAAGGGATTGTTTTATCAGGAAGTCCTTTTTCTGTTTATGACGAAAATCCTCCGTTAATATCTAAAAATATATTTCAATTGAATATACCTATACTTGGAATTTGTTATGGAATGCAACTTATTTCTTTTCTTTTTGGAGGAAAAATAGAAAAATCAAAGTATAAAGAATATGGAAAGTCCAGTTTTATTATAGATCATTATAAAAATGATTTATTCCAAGGAATTCCTAAAAAATCTATTGTTTGGATGAGTCATTTTGATGAAATAAAAAATATTCCAAAAGAATTAAAAGTGATCGGCCATACTTCCTCTTGTTCTATTGCTGCTTTAATTCATAAGAATAAAGATATTTATGCAGTTCAATTTCATCCAGAAGTGAATAATACAGAGTTTGGAATCCCGATCATGAAGAACTTTATCCTTCATATTTGTAAATGTTATCCAAATTGGAAACTAAATCATTTTGTGCAAGAAAATATAGAAAAAATAAGAAAACGTGTAGATAATAAAAAAGTAATATTAGGTTTTTCAGGAGGTGTAGATTCTTTTGTATCCGCTTATATAATTCATAAAGCTATTGGCCCCTCTTTACATTGTCTTTTCGTTGATACTGGTTTTCTTTTAAAAAAAGAAAAAGAAAAAATATCTTTTTTGTGTAAAAAAATGAATTTTTTTATTAAAATAATAGATGCTAAAAAACGTTTTTTATCTAGTTTAATTGGAATTATTGATCCTGAAATGAAAAGAAAAATTATAGGAAAAGAGTTTGTTTCTATTTTTCAAGAAGAATCAGAAAAAATTAAAAATGTAGAATTTTTAGCGCAAGGGACCATATATTCAGATGTAATTGAATCTTCTACATATTCCTACTCAAAATTAATAAAAAAAACTTTTTTTATTAAATCTCATCATAATGTAGGAGGATTACCTCCTTCAATGAAATTGAAACTTTTGGAACCATTAAAAGAGTTATTTAAAGATGAAGTACGAAAAATAGGAAAATATTTAGGAATTCCAAAAGACATTTTATACCGACATCCATTTCCAGGTCCTGGATTAAGCATTCGTATTATTGGAGAAGTAAATAAGAAAAAAATTTCTATTCTTAAAGAAGCGGAAACTATTCTTTTGCAAGAATTAAAAGAATATGATCTTTATGAATCCGTAAGCCAAGCTTTTATGGTATTATTGCCTATAAAATCCGTAGGAGTAATGGGAGATAAAAGAACCTATGAATATGTTGCTGTATTACGTGTTACAAATACGGAAGATTTTATGACTGCTACTTTTTCACATTTACCTTACAATTTTTTAGAAAAAGTTTCTAGTAGAATCATTAATGAAGTAGATGGAATCAATCGTTTAGTATACGATATCACTTCCAAACCTCCAGCAACTATAGAATGGGAATAACTTTTTTTACATCATCATAGAAACAAGATTGTAGATATTTTTTTTTAAATCAATTCTAGAAGAAATGAAATCTATAAATCCATGTTCTAGAAGAAATTCTGAAGTTTGAAATCCCTCTGGAAGATCTTTTCCAATAGTTTCTCTAATTACTCTAGGTCCAGCAAATCCAATGAGTGAACCTGGTTCTGCTATATTTATATCTCCAAGTAAGGCATAAGAGGCTGTAACTCCTCCTGTCGTTGGATCTGTAAGAACGGATATATAAGGAATTTTTGAATCACGTAATTGAGTCAATCTAGCTATTGTTTTAGCCATTTGCATTAAAGAGAAAGAAGATTCCATGATTCTTGCCCCACCAGATTTAGATATCAATATATATGGAAACCTTTTTTCAATACAATGTATTATAGCTCTAGATATTTTTTCTCCTACCACAGATCCCATAGATCCTCCTATAAACGAAAAATCCATACAAGAAATAACCATGTAAATACCATTCATTTTTCCAACACCTGTTCTAATAGCATCGTATAAATTTGTTTTTTTTCTTGCTTCCTTGATTCTATCTGTATATTTTTTTCTATCTACCCATTTTATAGGATCTTTACTAATCATTTTAACATTTATTTCTGAAAATTTTCCATTATCAAAAAGAATATCAAAATATTCCTTGCTATGAATTCTTACATGATATCCATCTTCCGGACTCACATATGCATTTTTTTTTAGTTCCTCCGTATCTATAATTTTTCCATTTGGAGTTCTGTACCAAAGCCCTTTAGGTAAATCTTTTCTATCTTCTATAGGGGTAATAATATTTTTTTTCTTTCTTAAAAACCAAGCCATGGTTTTATAAAGTGTTAATATTATTCATTAATTCAAAATATTTTTTTAGTAATTCCTTGAATGATTTTTCTCCTTCCCTAAGCCATACTCTAGGATCATAATAGTTTTTATTTGGAAGATATTTTCCTTCTGGATTTCCTATTTGTTTATCCAAATATTCCTTATTTTTACTCATATAATCTCTAACACCACAGGTAAAAGCATATTGTAAATCTGTATCTACATTCATTTTAACAACCCCATAACTAATAGATTCTTTAATTTCTTTTATGGAAGATCCTGATCCTCCATGGAAAACCAAAAAAACTGGTTTTTCTTTGGTATGAAATTTTTTTTGTATATACTTTTGAGATTCTTTCAAAATACACGGACGTAGAACAATATTACCAGGTTTATATACTCCGTGGACATTTCCAAAAGAAGCCGCTATAATAAATTTTTTGCTTATTTTGATGAATCTTTCATAAGCATACGAGACTTCTTTTGGTTGAGTATAAAGTTTATTGTTTTCTATATTAGAATTATCTACTCCATCTTCTTCCCCACCCGTTACTCCAAGTTCTATTTCAATGGTCATTTGAATTTTATTCATTCTTTCAAAGTATCTTTCACAAGTACTAATGTTTTCTTCTAAAGATTCTTGAGAAAGATCTAACATATGAGAACTAAATAACGTTTTACCAAAATGTTTATAATGTTCTTCATTAGCAATGATTAACCCATCTATCCATGATAGAGATTGTTTAGAACAATGATCTGTATGTAGAATTACAGTAGATTTATAAAATTTAGCTAATTCATGAATATGTTTTGCACAAGCTATAGATCCTTGTATTGCGGATTTTTGTTCGTGATTACTTAATCCTTTTCCTGCGTTGAAAATAGCTCCACCATTGGATATTTGAATAATTACAGGGGAATTAACCTCTGCCGCAGTTTCCATTGCTGCATTCATAGTATTAGATCCAATAACATTTACAGCAGGTATGGAAAATCCTTTTTCCCTAGCATATTCAAATATTTCTTGGACAAGACTACCGGTAACAACTCCAGAAGGAAATTTTTTAGACATTTTTTTTTAATTTAATTAAGGATGAACAAATGTAAAAAAGAAATTTTTTTCTAAAAAGGAGAATCAATTCCAAAATTGATCAATGGTTTTTTTAATTTTATATGATTTATAATCCATCCATTTTTAGATGAGTCATAAAATTTATATAAAAAATCCACAAAAAAAACAAAAAATTTAAGATCATATCGAACTCCTATTCCTCCTTCTAATAAAAATTCTTTATAAAAAGGATTCCATGTAAACTTTCCTATTTTTTTTGAATGATTATTTTCTTTGTTTAACAGTCCTCTATTTTCTAGGTAAAAAAAAATAACTGAAACAAAATTAGAAAGGATTTGATTCCTATATTCGTTGACTAATAAAATTTTATTAAATGATGAATTTTTATCTAAATCTAGATGAATACTATTCGATTCTATATCATTTTTACAAAATTCATATATTCCTGAAAAAGAATTTTTTGGAATATTTTCATAAGTAAAATTCTTTTCAAGAAATAACCTTGATATTAAGGAATTATTTTTAGATAAAAAAAAAGATCTTTTGAAATCTAAATCGTATTTAACAAAAAAAATATTATTCAATAACTTATTTTTATAAGGAAAAAGTAATTTATGAAATAAATAATATAAAATATTTCCAGATATTTCTATATTTCCACGTAATGAAATAGGATTTTTTTTTCTATGATCCAAAAATTGATTTATCTCATAATTATAAATAATAGAATTTATAAAATAATCCTTTATCCTGTTTCTTTTTTTCGTTTTTATAGGATTTTTTGGATCAAAATGATAATTATTTTTTTCTACCCCCTCCCCATTTTTGGAATTAATAATTTTTTTGATCACTTTTAAAGTGCTCATTTTTATTTGGTGTTTTCTATAAGGGCTTACCTTCCATTCATAATTAATAAAATTGGAAAATATGGATTTTCTTATATCCATATTTTTTTTACTTTTTATTTGAAAAATAATCGAAGTATTAGGACTATATAAGGAATACTTAGGAATCATAGATGAGATAAAAGGGAAAATAAATCCTGGATAGATTAAATTTCCTTGCAAGGAAATTTTGGATAGGTTAAAAATTTTTTTTGGAGAATAATTTAAACTTCCTTTTATAGAAAACATAAAATTAGATCCATTTTGTAGGATATTTCTACTTAGTAAAGTGATTTCTGGATTGATTTTTATATCCATTTTTTTGGAGATAGAATTTTCTAAATAAAATTTAAATTCATTATTTTTTAGAGTTTTCAAAAAAATTTCTACATTTACAAAGGCTATTTTTGAATTTAAATTGGGATCTTTTTCTTCTTCTACTTTAAATTGATTAATATTAAAGTTATGCAAAGAATAAATATTTTGTTGAGTACTTAAAACCTCCTTTTTTTTATACAAAGATCCAGGAAAAATAGTTAAAACATCCGTGATTATTTTTGGATTCAATTTTTTATCGGAAGGAACAAAGAATTTATATCCATTGTAAATGAAAAAATTCTTTTTTTCATTATTGATTCTGATCACAATTTTATTGAAAAAATATTTTTTATGATTATGGAAATTTTTTACTTCCATATATAAATTTATTTTTTGATTTCCTATAGGTTTTAGATGAAACTTAATATCGTATACATTAAAATTATAATAACCATGATTTTCATACATTTTTTTCATCCTTTCTATTTCAAATATTATTTTTTTTTCACTGTATTGTTCTCTTTTTTTAATTAAACTAGAATTAATATCATTTATATAAATATCCTTTAACTCTTTTTCTTGAAAATTGTAAATAATTTCGTTTATAAAATAAGGTCTTCTAGTATAAATTATTTTTTTTTTTTTTTTCTAAGAATATAAAAAATTTTTTTATCCTCAAAAAATCCTTTTGAATTAACATTTTTTACATAATTTTCTTTTAAATTATGGTCTTCTATCATTATTTTTTTTTCTCCGTTTTTTAAAAAAAACCAATTCCAATAAATCCTTTCTTTTGTATTTTTTGAAATTCTTGTTTTTAACAATAAAAAATTATGAATTTTTTTATTTGGTTTTTTTATTACATATTTTTCCAAATCAGAAAAATAAACTCTTTTACCGTTTAGAATGAAAATATTTTTTTTCAGTAAATATTTTTCTTTCGGTACTTTTTTTATAATATTACACGATACAAGAAAAATAAATAAAAAAAAAACTAGAAATAATAGATTCATTAAATCTGTTTTTTTACAAGTTTTCTTGATAATTTTAATTTTTTTCTTATTTCGTTTTATCTTTAAAAAAATCATTCGATAAAATTTATTATGCTGATTCCAGCTACATTAAAAATATACAACGCTTCAGCAGGTTCTGGAAAAACTTTTTTTTTGGTAAAAAATTACCTTTTTATTCTGTTTAAAAGTTCTCATTGTGACGAGTTTAAACGTATTTTAGCTTTAACTTTTACCAATAAGGCTACTGAAGAAATTAAAAAAAGGATATTACAATGTATAAAAGAATTTTCTAATCAAAAAATTAGTAAGGAATATCATTCTTTGTTCAATTCTCTAACAGAAGATTTAAAATTAACAAAAAGGCAACTATCCGAACGTGCTAAAAAAATATTATCTGAAATTTTATACGATTTTTCTTCTTTTTCTATAAGCACTATCGATAAATTTACTTATCGGACCATTCGATCTTTTTTTTCTAATAAAAATCTAGATTTAGAAATGGATACCCATAAATTTTTATGGGAAGTGGTAGATAATTTATATAATAGATTAAAAAATTCAGAAAAGGAATCCCATATTTTGATCCAATTTTCTTTGGAAAGATTAAAAGAAGGAAAAAATTGGGATATAAGAAAAGAACTATTTAAAATAGCTAGTCTTATAGTAGAGGAAAATAGTTTTTTTTATATGAAAAAAATTAAAATCCAATCATCCAAAGATTGGATTATACTAAAAACAAAATTATTAAAAAGAACGAAAAAATTTGAAAAAAAATGTAAAAAACAAGGAGAAAAATTTTTTGAATTTTTGAAAAAAACATCCATTCAAAAACATTCATTCCATTATTCAGATTTTCCAAAACTTTTTCAAAAATTACGTGTAAAAGAAATAATACTAAATCCTTTTCATCAACGTATTGAAAAATCTATTCAAAAAGAAGTATTGTATAGTAGTAAAAATACAAAAACAGATATGGATCAAAAGATCCTGATAAAAAGGAACAAAAAAAAAATACTTTCTTTGTATAAAGAAACAAAATTTATATATAAAAAATATATTTCCTCCTATATTTTAGATAAACTTTTTTTAAAAAATTTTCATTTTTTATCTATAATACAGGAAATAGAAAAAGAATTTATTTCTTTAAAAAAAGAAAAAAAAATTATTTTAAATGCAGAATTGAATAAAATACTTCATGAAAGAATTATTCAAGGACCCCTCCCCCTTATTTATGAAAAAATGGGGGTACAATACAAACATTATTTTATAGATGAATTTCAGGATACTTCATTTTTACAATGGTATAATATTCGAATTTTAGTTGAAAATGCTTTATCAGAAAATGGATCAGCTATGATTGTAGGCGATCCTAAACAATCTATATATCGTTGGAGAGGTGGAGATGCTAATCTTTTTCTTCATCTAATTTCTTCTTCATCTAAATCTTATCATAAAAAAATAATTACTATAGAAACTAATTTTCGTAGTTATGAAGAAATTGTAAAATTTAACAATTCACTTTATCAATCAGTATCTAAAATTTTTAATTCTACTATTTACAAAAAGATATATAAGGAATCCAAACAAAAAGAATTTAAAACACCTGGAGGATATGTTGAATTAAATTTTGTTATGGAACAAAAAAATTACAGACAGTCTATTTACTGTAAGATAAAAGAAAAAATAAAAAAATTGTTAAAACAGGAATATAAATTATCGGATATAGCCATCTTAGTTAGAAGTAACGAAGATGGAACTTTTTTATCTGAAAAACTTGTAGAGGACGGATTTATTGTAAATACTTCCGTATCGCTTCTTATAAAAAATCATTTGGAAATAGAAATAATTATACATTTCTTTTATCTACTTCTAAAACCTCATTGTTACCAAAAAAGAGCTACTTTAATTTTATTATTATTGCAAAATAAGTTCATTCATACTAAAAAAAAAGATCATGACTTTATTGTAGAAACTATTTTTTTACCATTTGATCTTTTTTTTAAAAAAATTTTTCTGAAAAAAAATTCATTTTTTTTAAAAAATTTATATAATAAATCTATATACAATATAGTAGAACAGGTGATTTCTGGATTTGGATTATTAAATCAATATAATACGGAATCTATCTATTCTTTTTTAGACTTTGTTCATCGTTCTATGAAAATTGTAGGGAATTCTATTGTAGATTTTTTAGAATACTGGGAAGCCAAAAAAGAAAAGGAAAGTATCATTATTTCTGATAATATAGATGCTATTCGAATTATGACGATTCACAAATCTAAAGGGTTACAATTTCCTGTAGTCATTTTGCCTTTCACAGATTGGAATGCTTTTTCAAAAAAAAAAGAAGGTATTTGGATAGATGTATGTCCTCGTTTATATCATGGTTTGGATACAATATATCTAGAAATAGAACCTTATTTTAAACATATAAATGACCATTTATTCATAAATTTTTATGAAGAATTTTTATCTAAAATAAGAATTGATAATCTAAATTTATTATATGTAGCTACTACACGTCCTATGGAACAACTCATTATTTTTTCTAGATATGGAAAGGCTCAATCTATATCGTTTTATCTTAAAAACTTTCTCCATGAAAAAAAATTATGGAATGATAAAATATTTCAGTATTCTTTTGGAATAGAAAAAAAAAATTCTTAAAAAATATTTTATTTTTTATTTTACATGTTTTTCTGCATGATAAGAAGAACGAACTAGAGGCCCACTTTCTACATATTTAAAGCCTATTTTTAATCCAATTTCTTTCAATTCTTGAAATTCTTCCGGTAAAACAAAAAAACGTACGGAAAAGTGTTTTAAAGAAGGTTGTAAATATTGTCCTATTGTTAAAATATCTACTTGAGAGTCTTTTATCTCTTTCATTGTTTCTAATATTTCTTCTTTTTTTTCTCCCAATCCCAACATAATTCCCGTTTTTGTCCGAATATTTTTATTTTTTTCCTTAATATATTGTAGAACTTTAAGACTACGATCATATTTTGCTTGAATACGAATTTTCTTTGTTAACCTAGGAATAGTTTCTACATTATGAGAAATAACTTCTGGATTAATCTCTATTATTTGATCGATGATTTTTTTTTCTCCTTTAAAATCAGGAATCAATGTTTCTATTGTTATACCTGGATTTAGATTCCTGGTTAGTTTTATGGTTTTTATCCATATAGAAACCCCCATATCTTTTAAATCATCTCTGTTCACAGAAGTGATAACAGCATGTTTAATTTTTAATATTTTAATAGATTTAGCTACTTTTTCTGGTTCTTCCCAATCTACCTTTTCAGGACGTCCTGTTTTTACTCCACAAAATCTACAAGATCTTGTACAAACGTTTCCTAATATCATAAAAGTGGCCACCCCTTTTTCCCAACATTCTCCTATGTTAGGACAACTTCCACTCTGACAAATTGTATTCAGTTTGTGTAAAGAAACTAATTTTTGTAAATTCTTATAATTTCTTCCAATCGGAAACTTCACTCTTATCCAATTAGGTTTTTTTTTAATTAAATTCATGATTATTTATTTTAAATAAAAAATAGAATTTTATGCTTATTCTATAAATATAATAAAATCAATTTTTTTTATAAATTTGTCATACTTTTTCTTTTATATTTTTTTATTAATGGAAGTCTTAGTAAGAAATATCGCTAAAGAGTTAGAAAGTTTAGCTCCTATGGAATATGCAGAATCCTATGATAATATAGGACTGATAGTGGGGTCATATTCTCAAGAAGTAAAAAAAATATTGATAACTTTAGATCTTACTGAGGAGGTTGTTTCAGAGTCTATACATAAAAAATGTAATCTTATTATATCATTTCATCCGGTTCTTTTTAAATCAATAAAAAGTTTAACTGGAAATACTTTTTCAGAAAGAGTTGTAATTTCTGCATTAAAAAATGATGTATCCATTTATGTAATTCATACTAATTTGGATGCAACATGGAAAGGAACTCATTCGTATATATCCAAACTTTTGCAATTAAAAAGAGAAAAATCTTTATTTCCTAAGAAGGGAACTATAAAAAAATTAACAACTTATGTTCCAATTTCTTATGCTGATAAAGTTAGAAATTCTTTATTTAATGCAGGAGCTGGAAAAATATCTAATTACAGTCGTTGCAGTTATAATTTTGATGGTATTGGAAGCTTTATGGGAAACGAAAAATCTAAACCTTTTTTTGGAAAAAAAGGACATTTTCATATGGAAAAAGAAACTTGTATTAATGTAGTTTTTTCATACCATAAATTGAATCTAATTAAAAAAGCCCTTTTTAAAAGTCATCCTTATGAAGAAGTACCATACGAAATTTATAATATTGAAAATATAAATCCCTATATTGGAATAGGAATAATAGGTTTTCTAATAGAGGAAATGAATGAATATGATTTTCTTCTTTATTTAAAGAATAGAATGAATTTATTGTGCATTAGACATTCTCTATTTATAGGAAAAAAAATTAAAAAAATAGCGATGATAGCAGGGTCAGGAAGTTTTGGTATTGAAACAGCTATAAAAGAAAAAGCTCATGTTTTTATATCGTCTGATTTTAAATATCATGATTTTTTCAAATCTGAAAAAAAAATATTGATTGTAGATATAGGACATTATGAATCTGAAAAATTCACTAAAAATTTGCTTAAATCTTTTTTAGATAAAAAATTTACTAATATACCTGTTTATGAATCAGAAATTCATACTAATCCAGTTAAATATTTTTATTAAAAAATATTATGGAAAATAAAATAAAAGTAGCTATTACAATAGTAGATAAATTAAGAGTTTTATATCATCTTCAACTGATAGATTCTCGTATAGATGAAATAGAAAATTTCCGTAAAAATATTCCTATAGAGATTAATAATCTGGAAGAAGAACTTGAAAAAATGAAAAAAAAATTGAAAAAAATTCATGAGGAAATTATTTCTATAAAAGAGGATATTGATCAAAAAAACAAAGAAATTAAATATTCAGAAAATTTGATAAAAAAATATGAAAAACAGAAAGAAAATATAAGAAATAACAAAGAATTCTATTCTATAGATAAAGAAATTGATTATCAAAAACTAGAAATTAGATTATCTGAAAAAAGGATTCAAGAAATGAATTTAAACATTCATAAAAATGAAGAAATTCTAGAAAAAAAAGAAGATATTTTTTTAAATAAAAAAGAACATATTTTTCATAAAAAAAAAGAATTAAATAAAATTTTTTCAGAAAATGAAAAAGAGGAAAAATTTTTACTAGAAAAATCTAGATCTCTTTCTAAAAAAATCGATAATAATTTATTACAAACTTATAAAAAAATAAGAAATAGAGTTAAAAATGGAGTAGCTGTGGCTCCAGTACAAAGAGGTGCGCCATTAGGATCTTATCTTGCTATTACTCCACAAAAATACTACGAGCTTATACAGCGTAATAAACTTTTAATAGATGAAAATAGTGGGAGAATATTAATAGACGAAGAATTAGCTGAAGAAGAAAAGAAAAAATATTTTGTTTTTTTTTCAAAAAAACAGAAAAAATAAACTAAATTTTATCAAAATTATAAAAAAATAAAAAAAATTATGGTGGTAACCTATTCTTCTAATAAAATTAAAAAAATAAAAATAAAAGATTTTAAATTATTAGAATCCTTATCAGGAAAAAAAAAATCTATTCAAGATTTTTTTTCTGGTATAGCAACTGTGATTATGTTTATTTGCAATCACTGTCCGTATGTTAAACATATAAATCCAGAATTAGTCCGTTTAACTAATGATTATCTCCCTAAAGGAATTTCATTTTTAGCTATAAATTCCAATGATATCGAAAAATATCCAGAAGATTCTCCTGAAAATATGAAAAAAATATCTCAAAAATTAGGTTATCCATTTCCTTATTTTTTTGATGAAAAACAAGAAGTAGCTAAATATTATGGAGCTAAATGCACTCCTGAATTTTTTATATTTAATGGTATAGGAAATTTATATTATCATGGACAATTAGATGATTCTAGACCAAAAAATGGAATTCCAGTTACAGGATACGATGTGAGAGAAATATTAAAATCCATTTTAGAGTATGACGGTTTAAAAAAAATATATCCAATAAAAAAACCAAGTTACGGATGCAATATTAAATGGAAAAAATAAGATGTTGATGATAATTAGGAATAATTTTTAAAAAGTATTCAATCGTTTCGGATAGACTTTTTTCTAATATTCCTCCAGCTGCATTTTTATGCCCACCTCCTCCGAAATGTTTTCTAGCAAAAATATTTACATCAAAATTTCCTCTTGAACGAAAAGAGATTCTAATTGGATATTGTTCTTTTTCTTCAAAAAAGAATACGGAAAAAACAATATTTTTTATACCTAATCCATAGGAAATAATACCTTCTGTATCCCCTTTCTTATAAGAATATAAATTTATATCATAAGCATTAATACTGGTATATGCGGTACGATATTTTTCTATTACTTTCAATTTTCCCAAAGCTTTAGACAAAATTTTTAACCTATTTTCGTTGTATCTTTCGTGTAAATGATTATAGATATTTTCCACGTTAATTCCCTTTTCAATTAATTTACCAGCAATAAAATGGGTTTCCGATGTTACGGAAGGAAAACGAAAAAACCCAGTATCTGTCATCATACCTACGTATAAACAGGTAGCTATTTCTTTATCTATTTTATCTAAATTATTCATTTTAGATATAAATCTAAATACTAAAATACTAGTAGCTCCTACCGTTGGATCTGAAAACATAAAATCAAAATAAAAAGGATAAGGATGATGATCGATTAATATTTTTTTTGCTTTGGAAAACGAAAAAAAATTTTTCAAAATTTCTATTCTTGATAAATTATTGAAATCTATAAAAAAAATATAATCGGAATCTACAATTTTTTTCTTTATCAAAGATTGATTTTTTTCAGAAAAAATAATAATATCCTTACTTCCAGGAAGCCATCTAAAAAATTCGGAATATTCTGTAGGAGATATTAAATCTACATCATGTTTTAGTTTTCTTAAATAAAATAATAGAGCTAAAGAAGAACCTAAAGCATCTCCATCTGGATTATTGTGTGGTAACAATACAATTTTTTTTTTTTCTTTTCCGTTAATACTAGAAAACAACATATATTAATTTTTAATTATTTTTTTTTCAATCCTAATTCTTCCCCTTTTTTTAACATAAGAAAATAGGCAGAATGAAATTCATTAGATATTTTCCCTTCTAAAATAGACTCTTTAATAAAATTTTTTATTATTCCTATTTTTTTACATGGATTAATATGAAAAGCATTCATAATATCATTTCCGGATATAGGAGGGCTCCAATTTTGAATACGATCTTTCTCTTCCAATTTTTTAATTCTTTCCATTAAAAGAAAAAAATTTTTTTTATATTGATTTTTTTTTTCTATATTTTTTGTAGTAATATCCGCTATACATAGTTTTATTAAATCTTCCATATCTTCCCCCATATCAAATAATAATCTACGTATTGCTGAATCACTAGAATTATGTTCTATTAACGAAATAGGTCTATAGCTATTCTGGATTATTTTTTTTACGTATTTCATATATTGGCCTTTTGGAAGCTTTAAACGTTGAAATATATTTGGAACCATTTTAGATCCTACAAACTCATGTGCATGAAAAGACCAACCAATTTTTGGAAAAAATTTTTTAGTATAAGATTTTCCTATGTCGTGAAGCAAAGCGGCCCATCTTAACCAAAGAGGATTATTTTCTTCTTGACTAATATTATCCACTACTTGTAAAGTATGATAAAAGTTATCTTTGTGCTTATATCCATTTTTTTCTTCTATTCCTTGCAATAGGATCAGTTCTGGTAATATTATTGATAGTAATCCAGATTTGGATAATAAAAATAATCCTATGGAAGGATTTTTAGATAGAAGGATCTTATTAAATTCTTCTGTAATTCTTTCTACAGAAACAATACTAATTCTATTTTTATTTCTCTGAATAGATTGAAATGAAGATTTATCTATGATAAATTGAAGTTGAGTTGCAAACCGTATAGCTCGCATCATTCGTAATGGATCATCAGAATAAGTAATATCTGAATTTAATGGATTCCTTAAAATTTTTTTTTTCAAATCTAATAAACCTCCAAATGGATCAATCAATTCTCCATAATTATTTTTGTTTAAACTAATAGCTAAAGCATTAATTGTAAAATCTCTTCGATTTTGATCATCTTCCAATGTTCCAAAATCAAGGATAGGATTTCTACTGTAGAAATGATACGATTCTTTTCTAGAACCAACAAATTCTATTTTTTGATTATCATACTCTAACATAGCAGTTCCAAAACGTTTAAATATATTTATTCTAGGAGAGGGTTTTATATGTTTAGAAACTTCTTTAGCTAATTTAATCCCTTCTCCTATTGTTAAAATATCTAAATCTTTGGAAATATTTTTCCCAAGTAAAAAATCCCGAACATAACCGCCTACTACATAGCAATCTTGTCGGATTTTTTCAGAAGAATCACTAACAATACGAAATATATCCCTATGAACAGCAGAAAATAATTTCATGTAAATTACATACGTAATATTTTAACCTTATTTGAAATAATTTTTAGGATAGAAGAACTATTATAATGGGCCTTTTCTTTTCTACGAAAATGAACAGAATAATCAATTTTACTTAAGATAGAAGAACTAATTTCAGAAAAGGATTTAGGAGTTGGAAATCCTGATAAATTTGCAGAAGTAGATATAATGGGTCGGTCTAATTTTTTAATTAAATAAGAACAAAAAGGATCGTTTGTTAATCGGATAGCTAAAGTGTTATCTTGATTATTTATCAAAAACTTAGAAACTGTTTTACGAGGATTTTTATACACTATAGTAATAGGTTTCCCTTTTTTTCTATAATTATCCTGAATAATTTTTTTAACCAAATCAGGAATATTCTCTATTAATTCGTATAAACGATCCATATTTTCTACTAGAATAATCATAGATTTAGAAATATTTCTATTCTTTATTTTATATATTTTTTCTAAAGAATTTAAATTAAAAGCATCACATCCCAATCCCCATACAGTATCCGTAGGGTATAATAGACATTTACCTTTTTCTAATATTTTTACACTTTTTTCTATTTCTTCATAAAAAGACATGATAAATAGTAAAAAAAAATTACAAAACAAGATGATGCGTTCTCAATGCTTCATTTAAAGATGTTTTTTTATTAGTGCTTACTTTTCGTTTTCCTATAATCATTGCACATGGAATATGATATATCCCTGAAGGAAATTTTTTGGGATAAGATCCAGGTATTACTACAGAATATCTAGGAACTACTCCTTTCATCTCTATCGGTTTTTCATTTGTTACATCAAAAATTTTAGTAGAGGAAGTTATAACAACATTTGCTCCTAATACGGATTCTTTCTCTATAAGGACCCCTTCCACTAAAATACACCTAGATCCAATAAAAACATCATCTTCAATAATAACAGGAGTAGCTTGTATTGGTTCTAAAACTCCTCCTATTCCAACACCTCCACTTATATGGACTCTTTTCCCAACTTGAGCACAGCTTCCTACCGTGGCCCATGTATCTATCATTGTTTCTTCTCCTATATAAGATCCTATATTTACATAAGAAGGCATAAGAACAACTCCAGGAGAAATATAAGAACCATAACGTACTACAGCATGAGGAACTACGCGAATTCCTTTCTCTTTAAATTTATTTTTTATCGGTATTTTATCATAAAATTCTAATGGACCCAATTCTATGGTCTTCATTTTTTTAATAGAAAAATACATGATTATAGCTTTTTTTATCCATTCATTTACCCTCCATTTTCCATTTATAAACTCCGAAACTCTTATTGATCCTTGTTCTACATAATCAATAACATGGATTACTATTTTTCTTATACAATTATTTGTAGACCATATTTCTTTTTTTTTATCCCAAGCTTTTTCTATTTCTAATTTTAGTTGATTCACTTTCATAAAAATTGATAAAAAACAAAAGTATAGATAATATAAATATATTTGTTATAATAATGAAAAAAATATTGGGAATAGATTACGGAAAAGTTATAACTGGTTTGTCTATATCAGATTCTTCAAAAGTATTTTCTTTTGGATTAGAAGCCATTCCAACTAAGAAATTAATGAATTTTTTAGATATTTTTATAGTTAATGAACAGATAGAAAAAATTGTTATAGGGTTACCTAAAACATTAAACAATAAAAATTCTTTCATAGAAAAATATATTCAAAAATTTATTTATAATTTTCATAGAAAATACCCTAAAATACTAATAGATAGATTAGATGAACGTTTTACATCTAAAATTGCTTTTTACACAATGATAGAATTAGGTATAAAAAAAAAAAAAAGAAGAAAAAAAAATATTTTAAATAAAATTAGTGCTACCCTAATTTTACAATCTTATCTTGAAAAAAAAAGGAAAAAAATTAATTTATGATCTTACCTATAATACTTTATGGAAATCCTATTTTGAGAAAAAAATGTATAGATATCTATTATCGAGATAGTAGAATTAATAAATTGATTAAAAATATGTTTGAAACTATACATAAAGTAAAAGGAATAGGATTAGCAGCACCTCAAATTGGTAAAAATATACGACTTTTTATAGTAAAAACTCCTTACCTATCAAAAAATGGAAAAAATAATTATAAAGAAGTTTTTATTAATGCTAGAATATTGAAAATATATGGAGAGGAATGTGAATTCAATGAAGGTTGTCTAAGCCTTCCTGGAATCATGGGATATGTAAAAAGAAAATCTCATCTATTAATAGAATATTACGATAATAACTGGAATAAAAAGAAAAGAACTTTAAAAGGAATTTGTGCAAGAGTGATACAACATGAATATGATCATATTGAAGGTAAACTTTTTATAGATTATTTTTCTTCCATGAAAAGAAAATTAATAGAAAAAAAATTGATGATTTTATTGGAAAGAAAAAAACTATCTATGAGGTAATATGATCCACTATTTTTTTGAAAATATCCGGATGGTTCATAGAAAAATCTGAAAGGAATTTTCTATTAATTTTAATATTTTTATCAGATAATTTTTTCATAAATTCTGAGTAAGATATTCCATATATACGTGATCCAGCATTAATACGTTGAATCCAAAGAGATCTAAAATATTTTTTCTTTTTTTTTCTTCCTGAAAAAGCATAACTAAAAGATTTTTCTACAGCATTTTTAGCAATTGTATAAACCTTACTTCTAGCTCCATAAAAACCTTTCGCTAATTTAAGTATTTTTTTACGTCTTCGTCTGGAGTAAACAGCATTTGTAGCTCTTGGCATTATTTTCTATAATTTATAATTGTTTTTTTATATTTTTTTGATCGGCCTTCTTCAATAGAGAAAATGTAGAAAGTTTCCGTTTTCTTTTTTTTGATTTTTTCGTTAAAAGATGATTTTTAAATGCATGTTTTTTTTTTATATATCCATTAGATGTTTTTTTAAATCTTTTTTTGGATCCTGATTTTGTTTTTAATTTTGGCATACTAAATTTTTTTTGGAGCTAATATCATGTACATTCTTTTTCCTTCCATAACTGGCATTTGTTCTACTCTTCCATATTCTTCAATATCTTCTGCAAATTTTAACAATTTTATTTTACCTTGATCTTTATATACTATAGAACGACCTTTAAAAAAAACAAAAACTTTAACTTTATCCCCTCTCATTAAAAATTTTTCAGCACTTTTTATTTTAACTTTTCCATCATGATCTCCTATTTGTGGTCCAAATCGGATTTCTTTAGTATTTACCTTAATTTGTTTTGCTTTAAATTGCTTCTTTTTTTTCTTTTGTTCATATAGAAATTTTTTATAATCCAATATTTTACATACTGGAGGGTCTACTTTTGGATTAATCTCTACCAAATCTAATCCTTTATCTATAGAGAATTGAATAGCATCCTGAATCGAGAATATTCCATTTTCTATAGAATCACCAACTAAACGAACTTTATTAGAATCTATATGAGCATTAATACGATGTTCCTCCTTCCTTTTTATAAAGGGACGATATATTCTCTTTTTTTTATTTATCCTGAAAAATTTCTTTTTTATGATAATAGTTTTATTAGTTTAATTAATTTCTTTAAAAATGGTATCTATTCCGTTGGAAATGGATAAGATCCCTATATGACCTAAACCATGTTTTCGTAATGAAATAGTTTTAGTAGTTTCTTCTTTTTTTCCCAAAATAATCATATAAGGAATTTTATTTTCTTCCGAATCTCTTATTTTTTTATCAATTTTCTCGTTTCTTCTATCAATAAACACACGAATATTATAATTTAACATCAAATTTAAAATTTTTTTTGCATAAACTATATATTTATCACTTATAGGAAGTATTACCGCTTGATTAGGAACCATCCATAATGGTAGATTCCCTTTGGTATGTTCTATAAGAATGGCTATAAGACGTTCTAAAGACCCAAAGGGAGCTCTGTGTATCATTACCGGACGATGTTTTTCATTATTTTTCCCCTTATAATATAAATCAAACCTTTCAGGTAAATTATAATCTACTTGAATAGTTCCTAATTGCCAATTTCTTCCCAAAGAATCTTTAATAAGAAAATCCAATTTCGGTCCATAAAAAGCCGCTTCTCCATAATGAATAGTAGATTCTATTTTTTCTTCTTTCACCGCTATAAGGATAGCTTCTTCCGCTTTTTTCCAATTTTTTTCAGATCCAATATAATTATTTATTTTTTTTGGATCTCTAAGTGATACTCTAACTGTATATTCTAAAAAACCTAAACGACGAAATACATAAAAAAATAAATTTATTACTTTTTTAAATTCTTCCAATAGTTGATCATAAGTACAAAAAATATGTGCATCATCTTGGGTAAATCCTCTAACCCTTGTAAGTCCATGAAGTTCCCCACTTTGTTCATAACGGTATACTGTACCGAATTCTGCAAAACGTTTAGGAAGATCCCGATAGGACCATTCCTGTGAACGATAAATTTCACAATGATGAGGGCAGTTCATCGGTTTTAAAATAAATTCTTCTTCTGAATTAGGAGTTTGAATAGGTTTAAAACTATCTTTTCCATATTTATTCCAGTGTCCACTTATAACATACAATTTTTTATGTCCAATATGTGGAGTAATAATCATCTCGTAACCGTATTTTTTTTGAAGATCGGTTAAAAAATTTTCTAAATTTCTTCTTAAAATTGTTCCTCTAGGTAACCATAATGGTAATCCTGATCCAACCCTATCAGAAAAAATAAAAAATTTCAGTTTTTTCCCTATTTTTCTGTGATCTATATTGGAATCTTCTTTTGAAAAAGGGGCCGAAGATTTATTATCCATTATTGTACACTTAACTAAAAAAAAGTTACAAATTTTTTTACTTTTATTATGAGAATAACAATAAATATAATGCAGCTGCTCCTGAACTACCTACAATAGGACCTAAAACAGGAATAAAAGCGTAATCCCAGTTACTTTTTCCTTTTCCAGGAATTGGAATTATAGAATATATAATCCTTGGACCTAGATCACGGGCAGGATTAATCGCACAACCAGTAGTCCCACCTAAAGATAATCCAATCCCCAACACAACTAAAGAAGATAAAAAAGCCCCTAAAATACCTAATCCTACAATAGGATATTTTTTGGTAAGGTAACAATTTACCAACATAAAAATAAATGTAGCCAATACTTCACTCAAAAAGTTAGAAAAAAAATTTCTTATAGAAGGTCCGGTACTGAAAACAGATAATTTATCTTGTTCTTTATTAGTTTCCAAAAAATGATCTTTATAGAAAATCCATACTAATAAAGCTCCTAACATCGCTCCAATAAATTGAGAAAAAATATAAAAAGGAACAAGATTCCAATTTAACTTTCCAGCTATGGCAAAACCTATTGTTACAGATGGATTTAAATGCCCTCCACTATAAGGATAAGAAACTAAAATCCCTATAAAAACAGCCAAAGCCCATCCTATAGTAATAGTTAACCATCCTCCACCATTTCCTTTTGTTTTAGACAAAAGTACGTTAGCTACTACTCCATTTCCTAAAAATACTAAAATCATAGTTCCTATAATCTCGGCATATATTTTTGTCATTTTATTTTCATTTTTATAAAAAAATTTTACTTATTACTTACTAGACCAAGAACGGGTTATTTTTATCGCTTTTTTCCAACCTTGAATTCTTTCCAAACGACTTGACATTCCTTTTGGTTCAAAAACCTGTTCCATTTCCCAGTTATCTTGAATTTCTTCAAGACTATTCCAATAATTTACAGCTAATCCAGCTAAATAAGCAGCTCCTGCTGCTGTAAGTTCAGAAATTTTGGATTTAACAACTTTTACATTTAAAATATCAGATTGAAATTGCATTAATAATTTATTTACTGTCGCACCTCCATCTACACGAAGTTCTTTGATAGAAATTCCGGAATCTGCTTCCATTGCTTTTAATACATCCATATTTTGAAAAGCAATACTTTCCAGAGCTGCACGGACAAAATGAGCTGAAGAAGTCCCCCTTGTAATTCCGACAATTGTTCCTCTAGCTCTTTGATCCCAATAAGGAGCCCCCAAACCAGAAAAAGCTGGAACTATATACAATCCTTCTGTATTTTCTACTGAAGAGGCTAGTATTTCTGCTTCACTTGAAGATAAAAGTAAACCCAATCCATCCCTAAGCCATTGTACAACAGCTCCTGCAATAAAAACACTCCCTTCTAAAGCATATTGAACTTTATCTTTAATTTTCCAAGCAATAGTAGTTATTAAATTATTTTTAGAAAAAACAGGATTTTCACCTACATTCATTAACATAAAACAACCCGTACCATAAGTATTTTTTACCATCCCAATTTTTGTGCACATTTGACCAAAAAGAGCGGACTGTTGATCTCCAGCAATTCCAGATATAGGAATTTTATGAGAAAGTATATGACCCGTTGTATACCCAAAAATTTCGCTAGATGATTTTACTTCTGGAAGCATTGTTTTTGGAATATCAAATAAATTTATTAAATCCTGATCCCAACTAAGAGTATGAATATTGAAAAGCATAGTACGAGATGCATTAGTAACATCCGTTACATGAATTTTTTTTCCTGTTAAATTCCATATTAACCATGAATCTATAGTTCCAAAAGCTAAATTTCCAGAATGAGCTCTTTTCTTAGCTCCTGGAATATTTTCTAATATCCATTTTATTTTAGTAGCAGAAAAATATGGATCTATAACAAGACCGGTTTTTTTTCTAATCATTTCAGTTAGTCCATCACACTTTATTTTATCACAATAATTAGATGTTCGTCTATCTTGCCAAACAATAGCATTAAAAATTGGTTCTCCCGTTTTTTTATCCCATACTACAGTAGTTTCTCTTTGGTTAGTGATTCCTATCGAAATAATATTTTCTCCTTCTAAATTTGCTTTTAAAATAGCTTCTAAGGCTACTGAAGCTTGTGTAGACCATATTTCTTCTGCATTATGTTCTACCCATCCAGGATAAGGATAAATTTGTGTAAATTCTCTTTGAGCTACGGAAATAATATTTCCAATTTGATCAAAAATAATAGCTCTAGAACTAGTAGTCCCTTGATCTAACGATAGCACATATTTTTTCATAAACATATAAATAATTACAAAAACTTTTTCCCTTAAAAAATCAAACTACTGGATAATAATATTGCATGGCTAACTCTTTGAAAGAAGCTATCTGTGATTCTTCCCATTCTTCATCTAGAGAAAGTTCTTTAGCCATTAATGATGCTACTATTGGTGCTATATCTATTGCTATTTTAGCATTTAAAAATAATAAACGAAATCTTCTTGCTAAAACATCTTCAATGGTTCTAGCCATTTCATAACGTACCATCCATATCACTTCTGCTTTTGTACAATAATAAGGAGATTGGGAAATTAATGGACTTCCCCATAAAGGATTTTCCTCAATTAATTTTTGAATATGAAATTCTACTTTTCCATATTTATCCCCCAAATTATTATAATTCTTGCATGAAGAAGAAGAATTTCTGGAAGCAAAAATCTTAAGATTTTTGGTTCCAGAAGAAACTTTATTTAATTTTCCTATTTCAATAGCTTTATTGACAGTTTCTTCCGCCATTTTTCTATATGTAGTCCATTTTCCTCCTATAATAGTTACTAGGCCAGAAGGACTAATCATCAATTTATGAGATCTAGAAATCTCTTTAGCAGGAGAATAAGATAAATTAGGAGGAACGAAAAGAGGACGTAAACCAGAAAAAGCACTTAAAATGTCTTTTTTTTTCGGATTATATACAAAATATTGGTTAAAAGTTTGTAAAATAAAATCTATCTCTTTTTCTAAAGGTTTGGGTTCAAGAATACTTTTGTCCAAAAAAGTATCTGTAGTTCCTACTAAAACATGATCATACCATGGTATGCTAAATAGAATTCTTCCATCCGAAGTTTTTGGAATTACTATAGCATCTGAACTGCTAAAAAAAGATTTTTTTAATACAATATGCGTTCCTTGACTAGGCTTTATCAATATAGGACATGTAGAATCATCCATTTTTAAAATAGAATCGGAAAAGACTCCAGTGGCATTAATAACTACTTTTGAATAAATAGAATATTTTTTTTTAGTTTCAAGATCATAAGCTATTACACCAGATATTTTATTTTCTATTTTTTTAATAAGATTTTTCACTTTAAAATAATTTAGTAATACTCCTCCTTGTTGAACACAAGTTTGTGCTAAATCAATAGCTAAACGAGCATCATCAAATTGTCCATCATAATATAAAATACCTCCTTTTAAATTATTTGGTCTAATTTCAGGAAACATTTTTAGTATTTCATTTTTAGATAAAAATTGGGAATTTCCAAAACTCAAGGATCCAGATAACCATTCATAAATTTTTAAACCAGTCCAATAAAAAACTCCCGTTTTCCAACTAAAAATAGGAATAACAAATCGTTTTTTTTTCACCAAATGAGGAGCATTTTTTAATAAAAAACCCCTTTCCTGCAAAGCTTCATAAACTAATTTTATATTTCCTTGAGCTAAATATCGTATTCCTCCGTGAATTAATTTAGTACTACGACTAGAAGTCCC
The DNA here is from genome assembly GCF_003226855.1 of Blattabacterium sp. (Cryptocercus kyebangensis). NCBI lineage: Bacteria > Pseudomonadati > Bacteroidota > Flavobacteriia > Flavobacteriales > Blattabacteriaceae > Blattabacterium > Blattabacterium sp. (Cryptocercus kyebangensis). The sequence continues at coordinate 456,480 of NZ_CP029820.1, read as the reverse complement.
TTTAGAAAAATCATTTTGTTCTAAAAGAAGAGTTTTATAGCCTCTATAAGCGGAATCTAATGCTATTCCTAACCCTGTTGCTCCTCCTCCAACAATAACAATATCCCAAGTATTTATATTTTCTAAAATTCTTAAAAATCTATCTCTATTTAAAAACCCTTTCCTCATGGTTGACTCATTCATATTATTTAAATTGGAATATTGAAACATATAACGAACAAAATTAAAAATATTTTCAATAAAAGAAAACTTTTATTAAAGTTAATCCAATAACTTTTTACATTATATTTTCTTTATTAATAATTTTTGATAAAAAATTTTTTATCATCTTTTTCCCTGAATGATCCTTAATGGTTTTCATTATTTTACTTATGTTAGAAAATTGTTTTAAGAAAAGATCTATCTCTTTTAATGAAATACCAGAGCCATTTGATATTCTTTTTTTTCTTTTTACATCAGTAAATATTTTTGGATGATTTCTTTCATAGGGAGTCATGGATAGAATAATAGATTCTATTTCTTTGAAAGAATCTTTTTTTTCCTTTTTATTATCAATAATTTTTTCCATACCAGGAATCATGGAAACAATATTTTTAATACTTCCTATTTTTTTTACTTGTTGAATCTGCTCTAATAAATCTTCAAAATCAAAACTATTTTTTGAGATTTTTTTATAAATTTTTTTAGTTTTTTCCTCATCAAATTGCTCCTGAACTTTTTCTACCAAAGAAACTATATCTCCCATTCCTAAAATTCTATTAGCTATTCTTTCTGGATAAAAAATTTCCATATTTTCTATCTTTTCTCCATTACTAATAAATTTAATAGGTTTTCCAATGATGCTAGACATAGTAATAGCAGAACCTCCTCTACTATCTCCATCTAATTTAGTCATTACTATTCCATCAATATTCAAAAACTTGGAAAAAAGTTGAACCGTATTTATAGCATCTTGTCCAGTCATAGCATCTACAACAAATAAAGTTTCATCTGGTTTAGAATATTGATAAATTTTTTGAATTTCATCCATCATAATTTTATCAATAGCTAATCTACCTGCAGTATCAATAATAATGACATTGCATTTTTTTTCATAAGCATAAATAAGAGATTTATCAAAAATTTCTATTATATTTTTACTTTCTTTTAAGAAAAAAACGGGAAGATTATCTTTTTCTGCTATAATTTTTAGTTGATCTATAGCTGCAGGACGATGAATATCGGCTGCTACTAATAAAGGGACTTTCTTTTTTTTTCTCAAAAAAAAAGAAAGTTTAGAAGAAAAAGAAGTTTTTCCACTACCTTGTAACCCACAAATTAATATAATAGAAGGATTATTAGAAATATTTATTTCTATGCTTTTTTCTCCCATTAGGGAGACTAACTCATCATATACTATTTTTATGATTAATTGTTTTGGATTTAAAGAAGTGATTACTTTTTTACCAATAGATTTTTCTTTAACCTTTTGAATAAATATTTTAGCTATCTTATAATTAACATCTGCATCAATAAGAGCTTTACGTATCTCTTTCAGTGTTTCTGCTATATTTATTTCGTTTATTCTGCTATGCCCTTTTAAAATATGAAGAGCTTTATCTAATTTTTTTTGTAAATATTCAAACATAAGTGTGTTTATTTATTACATTGTTACATACGGTCAAGCATTTTTATGCCTAATAAACTCATTCCTGATTTTAAAATATTTCCTGTAACATGAATAATATTCATCCTAATATTACTATGAATAACATCTAAAGGATCTATTAATCTTTTATTTTGATAGAGATGGTTAAAAGTTTTAGAAACTTCATAAACATAATTTGCTACTAAAGAAGGATTTAAATAAATTGCTGATTTTTTTAATATTAATGGATATTTTTGAAGAATTTTAATCATATTTTTTTCATAAAGATCGAATTTTATATTCGACCAATCCTCATTAGTTAATGAACATAAGTTTAAAAAATTTCGTTCTAATGAACGAATTCTAGAATAAGCATATTGAATATATGTTCCTGTTTTTCCCTTAAAATCTATAGATTTTTCTGGATGAAAAAGGATCCTTTTTCTAGGATCTACTTGAAGAAAGTAATATTTTATAGCACCCAATCCTATTAATTCAGCATATTTTTCTTTTTCCATATGGGAAATATCCTTTAAAAAATTTTTTTTTACTATGGAATACATTTCTAATATAAAATTATCAGCATCTATAATATTTCCCATTCTAGATTTCATTTTACCACTTGGTAAATCCACCATTCCATAAGAAAGATGAGATAATTTTTTAACCCATATATATCCTAAACGTTTTAATATACTAAAAAGTACTTGAAAATGATAATCTTGTTCTTTCCCTACAATATAAATTAACCTATCTATACAATATTTTTTAAAACGTTCTACAGCAGTTCCTATATCTTGGGTTATATAAACAGAAGTTTCATCCGATCGTAATAAAAGTTTTTGATCAAAACCTTCTTTTTCCAAATTAACCCAAATAGATCCATCTTTTTTTTGAAAAAAAAGACCTTTTTTAAGACCATTTTTTACGATACTTTTTCCAAATTCATAAACTTGGCTTTCATATTCTATTTTATCAAAATTAATACCCAACTTTTTATAAGTTTCTTGAAACCCTTCATAAACCCATTTGTTCATTTTTTTCCAAGTACTTATAGTTTTCTGATCCCCAGATTCCCATTTTTTTAATAAAATTCTTGCTTTTTTTAAAATAGGAATATTTTGATGATTGTAATCTTTATTTTTTTTGGAATAATCTTTAATTTCCTTATGATAAATTTTATCGAATAGACTATAATATTTACCTACGAAATGATCTCCTTTCATTTTTGAACTATTAGGGGTTTCTCCTTTCCCTAATTTTTCCCAAGCGATCATAGATTTACATATATGTATTCCTCTATCATTAATAATCTGAATTTTAGTTATTTTATGTCCCACTATTTTCAGTATTTCGGATATAGAATATCCAATAAGACTATTTCTAATATGACCTAAATGAAGAGGTTTATTTGCGTTAGGAGAAGAGTATTCCACCATTATATTTTCAGATGGTAATTTTAATTTATAAAAATTTTTATTCAACATTCTTTTAAGAATATGAAGATAATAACTATCCTTAAAAATAAAATTTAAAAAACCTCCTATAATAGAGAAAGTGATAAGATCTCCTAATTGATTCTTGACATAATTTCCAATATTCTTACCAATTTGTTCTACAGGTTTTTTCAATTTTTTAGATAAAGGAAATAAAATCAAAGTAATATCTCCTGGATATTCTTTCTTAGTATATTGAAAATTCAAACTGGGACAAGGTTCTAATCTATATAAAATAGATAAAGATTGTTTTGTTATTTGTTCTATGGATTGAAATTCTTCATTCATAGATATTACAAAATCCTTTTTAATTTTAATCTCCATCCAAAAGGATCTTCCGATAAGTTATGTTGTATATCTAATAATCTTTTTCTTAATCGAATTGATATCCTCTCTTCATCTGAAAGATCCGGAAAAATAAAATTTTCACCTTTGTAACTAATTGTTTCAAAATAGTTTACACCTACAGCGGTTCCACAACCAAAAGCTTCTTTTAACATCTTATTTTTCAATCCATCTATAATTTCTGAAACGCTTAATTTTCGCTCCTGTATCTCTAATCCTTCTTTTTTAGCTAAAGAAAGAAGACTTTTACAGGTTATTCCACTTAATATATTCTCATTAGCTAGGGGGGTAATGAGTTTATTTTTTAACCAAAAAAAAACATTCATGGTGCTTGATTCTTCAATCAGTGTATGAGTAGAAGAATCTGTCCATAATATTTGATCAAAACCCTCTTCTTTAGCTAATCTAGTAGGATAAAAAGAAGAAGCGTAATTACCAGAAGCTTTAGTAAACCCGACCCCTCCTGATGCAGAACGACTATATTTTTCTTCTATCTTTATTTTTAAAGGTTTTTTATAATAAAAATCTGAAGGTGTAGATATAATCATAAATAAATAATCATTAGAGGGTTTAGCAGATAAACATCTATCTATTGCAATTAAAATAGGACGAATATATAAAGATTGTCCATACTTTTTTGGAACCCAATCTCTATCTATATCTATTAATTTTTTTAATCCACTCATAAAAATATATTCTGGAATAGTAGTCATTTCCAAACGTAGAGCAGATCTATTTATTCTTTTAAAATTTTCTTTTGGACGAAATAAAAATACTTCTTCATTTTTATCTTTATAAGCTTTCATTCCTTCGAAAACTGATTGACCGTAGTGAAAAACAAGAGATCCAGGAGAAAACATCATATTTCCAAATGGTTTAATAATAGAATTTATCCACTTTCCATTTCGAAATTCCGAACAAAACATATGATCCGAATAATGATTTCCAAAAGAAATATTTTCGAAATCCATTTTTTCTATTCTTGAATGCAAGCTTCTTTCTATTTTCATAATGATAAAAATAAAACTGAATCTTTTTTATCATTCAAAGATAATAATTTTATTACTACTTATTCTTTCTATTAACTATTATGCATTATTTGCAACACTTTTTCTACAATATCTTCGACAGATGGTTTTGAAAAATAATCTCCATCTGATCCATAAGGAGGACGATGGTCTTTAGCCGTAATTGTAATAGGTGGACTATCTAAATAATAGTATCCCTTTTGTTCTTCTAAAATCTTGTGTAGTATATAAGCAGAGGCCCCTCCTGGAACATCCTCGTCTATGATTAATAATCGATTTGTTTTTTTTAAACTTTTTTCAATATCTTTTCGAAGATCAAAAGGTAATAATGATTGAATATCAATTACTTCAATTTCTATATTAATTTTAGATAATTCATTTGCGGCTTCATTAACAATTCTCCATGTAGAACCATAAGTAACTATAGTGATATCTTTTCCTATCCTTGTAACTTCTACTATTCCAATTGGAATTCTAAAATAACCTAAATTTTTGGGTAATTTTTCCTTTATTCTATAACCATTTAGACACTCAATTACTAAAGCTGGATCGTCACCAGCTAACAAAGTATTATAAAAACCAGCTGCTTTTACCATGTTTCTTGGAACAAGGACTAAAATTCCTCTTAAATAATTAATAATTCCTCCCATAGGAGACCCAGAGTGCCATATTCCTTCTAAACGATGTCCCCTAGTTCGAATAATAACGGGGGCTTTTTGTCCTCCTTTAGTTCTATATTGCAAAGAGGCTAAATCATCACTCATGATTTGCAAAGCATAAAGAATATAATCTATATATTGAATCTCAACTATAGGACGAAGTCCTCGCATTGCAAGTCCTATTCCTTGTCCAAGTATTGTAGATTCTCGTATCCCAGTATCGAAAATACGTATTTCTCCGTATTTATTTTGAAGTCCTTCTAATCCCTGATTTACATCTCCAATTTTACCAACATCTTCTCCAAAAATTAAAAGATCCGGATACAGTTCTAATAATTTATCAAAATTATCTCTTAAAATTATCCTTCCATCTACTTCATAATCAGAATAATTTGGATTAACTTCGGTGATTTTTATTGATGATTTTTCAGAAATACTATATAAATTTGAAGAATAATTTTCTTTTTCTTTATTGAATTTTTCTTTTAACCATTTTATCAGACAATTTTTTTGATAGGATTTTTCTTCAGAAAGTAAATATAAAGATCTTCGAATAATACAAAATATGAATTTTTTCGTATGTAAATGTTTATTTCTATGTAATTCTTCGATCTTTTTTTTTATCCATTTTTTACAAGGAAATGCATCCTGCAAATTTTCTAAAACATTTATAGCTTCATTTTTTATTTTTTCAATAGGTTTTTGAAAAGATTCCCAAGCCTTTTTTTGTTCATTCTGAACATATTCTTTTGCTTCTATATCTATTTTATCTAGAGAATGAATATCTGCAATTTTATGAAATATTCCTGGTTCATTTTCAATCCTAAAATTCAAAATCCAATCTCTAAATTTCTTTATTCCATCGTTTTTTTTTTCCCATTCTAAACGTTCTTTGGATTTATATCTTTCATGTGATGAAGAAGTCGAATGTCCTTGTGGTTGAGTTAAGTCAGTAACATGTATTATTACAGGAATGTGTTCATAACGTGCTATTTTATCTGCTTGAATATAAGTTTTTGTAAGATCTATGTAATTGGATCCATTTACACGAATAATTTCGATTCCATTTTCTTTTTTAGTTCTCTGAAATCCATATAAAATATCACTAATATTTTTTTTTGAGAATTGATACCTATTAGGAACAGATATTCCATATTCATCATCCCAAATAGAAATAATGATTGGTATTTGTAATACTGAAGACGCATTCACGGTTTCCCAAAATAATCCTTCAGAAATACTTGCATTTCCGATAGTTCCAAAAGCCACTTCATTTCCATTATGAGAAAATATTTTATGTGTTTTTTTTAAATTTTTTAAATTTTTATAAATTTTGGAAGCTTGAGCTAAACCTAATAATCTTGGCATTTGAGAAGCTGTAGAAGAAATATCTGCGCTAGAATTTTTTTGGTTCATTAGGTTTTTCCAATTCCCATCATAATTTAGTAAACGTGTACCAAAATGAGAGGTCATCATTCTACCCGAAGAAACTGGTTCTTCCTCTAAATCAGAATTAGCATATAACTGAGAAAAAAAACTTCTTACATTTAAAACTCCAATGGCAATCATAAAAGTTTGATCTCTATAATATCCAGATCGAAAATCTCCATTTTTAAAAACTTTAGCCATAGCTAGTTGAGGGATTTCTTTCCCATCTCCAAATATACCGAACTTAGCTCTACCATTTAATACTTCTTTACGACCTAAAATGCTTGTTTCACGACTTATTTTTGCTAATCTATAATCATTTAAAATCATTTTCTGAAACAAATCAAAAGAGGAAACTCCAAAACTTCTAAAGTTAAATTTATTGTTATTTTTTTTTTTATTCATGATCATGAATACTATTTTTTTTTAAAATACAGTAATTTTCACTTTTTCACTTTATTTATTCATTCTAATTGTAGAATTCTTTAAATTAAAAGAAATACAAGTATGATGATTTATCATATCATATTATATATATTATATATGATAATAGGAAAAATAACATTAGCTATTATAAAGCCTGATGCTGTTAAAAACGGATATACAGGACCTATTTTAATTCATATTATGAATGCTGGATTTTTTATAAGAGAAATTAAAATGAAAGAAATTTCCAAAAAATCAGCTAAAAAATTTTATTACGAACATAAAAAAAGTCTGTTTTTCGAATCTTTAGTGAAATTTATGTCTTCTGGACCGATAGTATTGATTATCCTAGAAAAGGAAAATGCAGTAAAAGATTTTAGAATTTTAATAGGAAATACAAATCCAATAAAAGCAAAAGAAGGAACTATACGTAATTTATATGGAAGTTCTTTAGAAAAAAATTCTATTCATGGATCAGATAGCGATAAAAATGCTTTTAGAGAATGTCGATTTTATTTTTCTGATAGAGAAATATTCTTGAAATAATTTTTTAAAAATACTTAGATTAAAAATATAAGAATTAAACATTATAAAAAATTTGTATTTTGTAATAAATATTTAATTTAAAATGAAAAAAGGTTTTTTAATTTCTATTTCCACTATTTTTATAGTTGTATTTTTAATCATTTTTTGGATTACTGGAACATATAATCAATTAGTTCAACTAAACGAAAATATAAAAACACAATGGAGTCAAGTAGAAAATGTTTATCAACGAAGAGCCGATTTAATCCCAAACTTAGTAAATATAGTTAAGGGGTCTTCTAATTTCGAAAAAAAAACCTTGAATCAAGTAATAGAAGCAAGAGCGAAAGCCACCTCCATAAATATAAATCCAGATAATTTAAATCAAAATCAAGTAAGTAGATTTCAAAAATCACAGGAAGGATTAAATAACTCTATCAGTAGATTACTCTTAATTGTAGAAAATTATCCTAATTTAAAATCTACACAAAATTTTTCAGAATTACAAAATCAATTGGAAGGAACAGAAAACCGTATTAATGTGGAAAGAAACCGTTTTAATGATAAAGTCAATAATTTTAATACTTATAGAAATAAATTTCCAAAAATTATAATCTCAAATTTTTTTTATCAATTTAGAGAAAAAGGATATTTTAAATCTAAAATAGGATCGGAAAAAGCCCCTATGGTAGATTTTTATAATTCATGATAGGGTTAAATTGAAAAAAAATCGGAATGAAAAATTTCATAAAAAAAGTTTTTAACTCATTATCTATTTTACTATTTTTCACAAATCTTGCACAAGGACAATTCAATATACCTGAACCTCCAAAAAAAATATATCCTGTTAATGATTATGCAGGTGTCCTATCTAATATTCAAATAGAAAAATTAAATAGAAAACTTATTCAATATTCGAAAACTACCTCAACAGAAATTTTAATTTCTATAGTTCAAGATATATATGGGGAAGATCCTAATTTTTTAGCTTCCAAATGGGGAGAAAAATGGAATATCGGAAAAAAAGATAAAAATAACGGTATTGTTATTTTATTATCTATAAACGATAAAAAAATATCCATTCAAAATGGATACGGAATAGAGCCATATCTTACAGATTTTTCCACTCAATATATAATAAAAAAAATAAAACCTCTATTAAAAAATAATCTTTATTATAAGGCTATAGATATCGGTATTAAAGAAATATTTAAAATTTTGAAAAATAAATATGAATACAAAAAAAAACATAATAAAAACCCTTTTTATATATGGAATTTTTTTATTCCTATTAGTATTTTTTTTATTATGTTTTTTTTATTTCAAAAAAAAGGAATAGAACCTTCATTATTAAATACATTATTTTTAACATATTTTCTATTCAAAGATCGACCTACAAAAAACCAACACGATCATGAAAACGAAGATAATTTTGATGGATTTGGAGAAGGAGGATCCTTTGGAGGTGGAGGATCTAGTGGGAACTGGTAATCTAATTATCCATTTTTTTTAAAATCTCTTTGAGATAAACTATTTTTTTAAAAGTATCATTTTCTTTCTTTTTTTCCTTTAAAAGGAGGTCTTTTGGAACCGATTTTACATATTGATCGTTGGATAAATTTTTACGAATTATAGATAAAAGATTATGAAAATACTGAATTTTTTTTTCAATATTAATTGAATCGTTTTTATCTGAATGATACTTTCTATCTAAAGATAAAAAGTATCTATCCGTTCCAATAAAAAAAGAAAAAAATTGTCCTTTTTTAGGCTTTTTTAAGATATCAATGATTTTAGATAAATTTGCTAATTTTAATATCACTGGATGATATTCTTCTTTCTTTTTTACAGAAAATAAAACCAAACTTTTCTTATAAGGAATATGTATTTTATTTCTTATATTACGTATTTTAGATACAATTTGAATAGCTCTTTCAAAAGAAACTAATAAATTCCAATTATATGATTTTTTTTTAGGCCAAGAAGAAATAATTAAAGCTTCTTTTTCCGTTCTTTTTTTAAGAAGATTCCAAATTTCTTCTGAAATAAAAGGCATATATGGATGTAATAATTTTAAAATATTTTCAAACCATTTAATAGTATTCAAATACACAGTTTTTGATATAAACTTTCCAGAAATAGGTTTAATAATTTCAAGGAATAATGAACAAAAATCATTCCAAATTAATTTATATAAAATCATTAACGATTCATCAAATTTATATTTATTGAAAAATATCTCAAAAATTTCTAATACATAATAAAAACGATTTTCAAACCATATGAGTGCCATATTAGATTCTTCAGGTATATCATCATATATATCCTTATTTTCTTTTATTTCCCAACTTTTTATCAAACGAAAAGCATTCCATATTTTATTAGAAAAATTTCTTCCTTGTAAACAGAAATTTTCCTCAAAATGAAAATCTTTTCCTGCACTAGATCTAAGCATAATCCCCATACGAACAGAATCTGCTCCATATTTTTCAATTAAATCTATAGGATCTGGAGAATTATTTAATGATTTAGATATTTTTTTATTTTTAGAATCTCTCAAAATTCCAGTGAAATAAACATTTTTAAATGGTTCTTTTTTTTTAAAAAAAAGTCCTGCCATAATCATACGGGCTACCCAAAAAAATAATATATCCGAACCTGTTACCAAATTTTCAGTAGGATAATAATAAGATATTTCATGATTATTTGGATTAGAAATTCCATCAAATACAGATATAGGTAATATCCAAGAAGAAAACCAAGTGTCTAAAACATCTGAATCTTGCCAAAGATTATCATAGTCTAAATAGGAATTATGACTCTTAATTTTCGCTTTTTTTAAAGCTGATTCTAAATTTTCTGCAACAACAAAATCATTGGGATAATGACCATAATAATAAACAGGGATACGGTGCCCCCACCATAATTGTCTCGATATATTCCAATCATGAATTTTATCCATCCATTGAAAATAAATTTTTTTAAATCTACTTGGATAAAATTTAATTTTTCCATTTTTAACGGCTTCTATAGCAGGATTCGATATTTTTTTCATTTTTAAAAACCATTGAAGAGATAATTTTTGTTCTACTACGGATTTAGTTCTTTCTGAAATTCCTATTTTTTGATTAAATTCTTCTCTATTTACTATAAATCCTAATTTATCTAACTCTTTAATTATCTTTTTTTTAACTTCAAAACGATCCATTCCTTGATAATGAAGCCCTCTTTCATTGAGAGTGGCATCCTCATTAAAAATATCAATTATATCTAAATGGTATTTATCCGCAATATTTTTATCATTAAAATCATGAGCTGGAGTAATTTTTAAACATCCTGTACCAAAATTTGGATCTACGTATGAATCTTGAATAATTGGAATTACCCTATTTATTATTGGAATAATCGCATATTTTCCCTTTAGATGAAAATAACGTCCATCATCTGGATGAAAACAAACAGCTGTATCTCCGAATATTGTTTCCGGACGAGTTGTTGCAATAGTCACAAAACCTTCCCCCCCTTTTATTGGATATTTTATATAATAAAGAGTTCCAATACTTTCTTTATATACAACCTCTTCGTCAGAAATAGTAGTTCTAGCTTTTGGATCCCAATTAACTACATGATAACTTCTGTATATATATCCTTTTTCATATAAATCTATAAAAATTTTTGTGATAGATTGAGATAATTTTTTGCTCATTGTAAATTGTACACGGGTCCAATCACAAGAACATCCCAATTTTTTTAATTGATTTAAAATAATATTCCTGTGTTTTTTAGACCATTCCAAAACATAGGATAAAAATTTATCTCTTCCTATAATAAATTTGGATAACCCTTTCTTTTTTAATTGATGAACAATCTTCGCTTCTGTTGCAATAGAAGCATGATCTGTTCCTGGAATCCAACATGGATTATATCCTTTCATTCTAGCATATCTAATTAATATATCCTGTATAGTATTATTCAAAATATGCCCTATATGAAGAATTCCAGTAATATTTGGAGGGGGCATTACAATTGTATAAGGTTTTCTATTATCTGGATAGGAAAAAAAGTAATGATTATTGATCCAATAATGATATATTCTTTCTTCTACAGATTTTGGATCATATTTAATTGGAATATCCATATATTAAAAATATAAAAAAAATTAAATTTTTAATGAAAATTGTACTTATCTCTGCTATTTCTAAAAATGGATTTATAGGAAAAAATAATAAATTAATGTGGCATCTTCCTAACGATTTAAAACGCTTTAAAAATATGACTCTTGGAGAAACCGTTCTTATGGGTAGAAAAACTTTTGAATCGATTGGAAGAATTCTTCCAGGTAGAAAAAATATCATACTGACAAAAAAAAATAAAATAAATTTTTCATCTTCTTATAACGGAATTTTTAAAATTTTCTCTTCTTTAAAAGAAGTATATGATTTAAATTATGAAAAAATATTTGTTATAGGAGGAGAAAAAGTATATACTTCTACTATAAATAAAGCAAAAATTCTAGAATTAACCATAATTCATCAAAAATTTTACGGTGATGCGAAATTTCCAAAAATCAATCTTAAAAAATGGGAAAAAAAATATGAATTTTTTTATGAAAAAGATAAAAATCATTTATACAATTACAGTTTTGTTCGATACGAAAAAAAAGATTGATTATTATTCTCTTCTATCTAGTTCTTTCTTTATCCTTGCTGCAAGTTCATAACATTCATTTACTACCGCATGATTCAATAAAGCATTAAGATCTCTTTCTGTCATTTTTTCTAAGTCTTTTTCACTTTTTTCTTTATCAAAAGAAATAGGGGAAGAGGCTTTATTTTCTATTTCTCCTTCAAAATTATCATTTTCAGGAAATCCATTTTCAAAATAAATTCCAGCTTTATCAAAAATTTCTTTTGTAGTATAAATAGGAGCTTGAAATCGTACGGCTAAAGCAACGGCATCCGATGTTTTTGAATCTATCTTATGTTCTTTATTCTCTCTTTCAAACAAAATATAAGAAAAAAATATTCCATTTACTAATTTATATATCACAACTGATTTTAATCTAATATGAAATACTTTTGAAAAAGTTAAAAATAAATCATGTGTAAAAGATCTGGATAGATCTCTTTTACCTATAGCAGAAGCGATAGATTGAGCTTGTAAACTTTCTATAACAATAGGAAGTTTTATTCTTCCAGATTCTTCTTCCAGTAATAAAACATATATCCCAGATTGTATTTGACTTAAGGATATTCCACGTATAGCTAATCTGATAAGTTGTTCCATAGGAAAAAATATATAAATCTTGCTATTGTCATCAAATATACTAAATTTATGTCTTTTTATAAGTTATAAGGAGAAAATATATAGAATTTTTAAAAAAAAGAGAATAGTCATCATCTGTAATAATTTTTTTATATATTTAAACTGTAACTTAAAATTTTTATTATGAATACTTCTATGAGATTTTTAATTCCAACAATATTTCTATCGTTAGGATTTTTTTTTGTATCCTGTAATGATGATGAAATCACTTCTTCTAATGATCCTGTAAATACAAATACTCCCCAATCCCATAATATTCCAAATCCCACTTTTGTAAATACTACTCCTGAAGAAAATCCTGTTCCTCCTAATTTTCCTTTTTTTCCTGAGGAAGTTCCTGATTTTAAAATACCTGCTGATATAAAACCTGAAGAATTATCTAAGAGATTAAAAGATATAGAAGTAAAAATAAAACAATTAGAAAAAGAAAGTAATCTTTATCAGAATGAATATTCTGAAATGATAATTAGTCAGAAAGAAATTTCTGCTGAAATAAAGAGAAAAAGATCGGAAATGAGATCTAAACCTTACGGTTCAGAAGAGCAATTAAAATATAAAAAAGAATTTGAAGAATATAAACAATATGGAAAAGAAAAATTGAGAATTCTTAGAAATAAAATTCTAATTTTAAATGAAATAAATCAATCTATAAAAGACTCTAAAAATGAAAAACTCGCTCTTCAAAAGATGCAGGAAAATTTACAAAAAAAAAATCAAATAACTAATAATTAATTAATTATTCAAAACGGAAAAGGAATAAATTTTATTTCTTTTCCGTTGTTCTTTTTTATATGGAATTTTTACTTATTACTAAACGTTTGATCCAAAAAATATATGAAAGAAATGACTTTTCGTGAAGTAATAGCAGAAGCTATGAGTGAAGAAATGAGAAGAGATGACTCCGTCTATCTTATGGGGGAAGAAGTTGCTAAATATAATGGAGCTTACAAAGCTTCTAAAGGAATGTTAGAAGAATTTGGACCAAAAAGAGTCATTGATACTCCAATATCAGAATTAGGTTTTTCTGGTATAGGAGTAGGATCTGCAATGAACGGTTGTAGACCCATTATTGAATTTATGACATTTAATTTTTCTTTGTTAGCAATGGATCAGATTATCAATAACGCGGCAAAAATACGTTATATGAGTGGGGGTCAATGGAATATACCTATTGTTTTTAGGGGGCCTACTGGATCTGCTGGACAATTAGGAGCTACCCATTCTCAATCTTTTGAAAGTTGGTACGCAAGTTGTCCGGGATTGAAAGTAGTAATTCCCTGTAATCCATACGATGCTAAAGGCCTTTTAAAATCTTCTATTCGAGATAATAATCCAGTTATTTTTATGGAATCTGAACAAATGTATGGTGATAAAATGATGATTCCAGAAGAAGAATACATTCTTCCTATTGGAAAGGCGGATGTAAAAAAAGAAGGAACTGATATAAGCTTGGTCTCTTTTGGAAAAATTATGAAAATGGCTTTAAATATAGCAGAAAAATTAGAAAAAGAAAATATTAGTGTAGAAGTAATAGATATTCAAAGTATTCGTCCATTAGATTATGAATCTATACTTTTTTCTGTAAAAAAAACCAATCGTTTAGTAATTTTAGAGGAATCATGGCCTTTTTCTTCAATAGCTTCTGAAGTTTCGTACATTATACAAAAAAAAGGATTTGATTACCTTGATGCACCTATTAATAGAATCACTTTACTAGATATCCCTGCTCCTTATTCTTCCAACTTGATAAAAAAATGGTTCCCTAATGAAGAAAAAGTAATAAATTCCATAAAAGAAACTCTTTATCTTGTTTAATTTTAATAAATAGCTTGGACTATCTTATAAATATTTTCTGGTTTGTCCATAGTGTAATAATGAATTACTTTTACTCCAGAATTTTTTAGTTCCTTAGACTGTTGTATAGCCCATTCAATCCCAATATTAAAAATAAGTTTTTTATCTTTCGCTTTTTCAATTTCTTTTACTAATTCATTAGGAATATTTAAATAAAAACGAGAAGGTAGACTATTTAACTGAATTTTAGAAGAAATAGGTTTAATTCCAGGTATTATAGGTATAATAATACCTTCTGATCTACATTTTTTTACAAAATTAAAGTATTTTTTATTATCAAAAAACATTTGAGTAACAATATAATTAGCTCCAGCTTCAACTTTTTTCTTCAAGAAAAATAAATCACTTTCCATATTTGGAGCTTCTAAATGTTTTTCTGGATATCCAGCTATACCAATACAAAAATCAAATAATGGATAATTTTTTTTTTCAAAAGTTTTATTAAGATACTTTCCTTTGTTCAAGTTTTTAACTTGTTCTACCAATTCCACTGCATATTTATGTCCATCTTTTTTCGCAAAAAAACTATTTTCTGATTTAATAGGATCCCCTCTAAGAACTAAAACATTATCTATTCCTAAAAAATTTAGATCTATTAAAGCATTTTCCGTCATTTGTCTATTAAAACCACCACAAATAAGATGTGGAACCGCATCTATTCCATATTTATTCATAATTGCAGCACAAATTCCTACAGTTCCAGGACGTCTGGATACCTTTTTTCTTTGTAAAAGTCCATTTTCTTTTTCTACATAAAAAAATTCTTCACGATGATATGTAACATCAACAAAAGGAGGATTAAATTCCATTAATGGATCTAAAGTAGAAAAAATATTTTTGATATCATGTCCTCTTAAAGGAGGTAATATTTCAAAAGAAAATAAACTTTTTTTAGCTTTATTTATATGATCAGTCACTTTCATATATACCTTTTTTATTTAATATTATCAAATCCTGTATAAGGAACTAAAACTTTAGGAATATTAATTTTATTTTCAGTTTGATTATTTTCTAATAAAGCGGCAATAATTCTTGGTAAAGCTAGAGAACTTCCATTAAGTGTATGACATAAATCCATTCTTCCTGTAATGGTTTTATATCGAAGATTTAATCTATTAGATTGAAAATTAGTGCAATTTGAAATAGAACTCACTTCTAACCATTTTTTTTGTGCCATAGAATAAACTTCAAAATCATAAGTTATAGAAGAAGAAAAACCTAGATCTCTTCCAATTAAACGAAGTATTCTAAATGGCAATTCTAAAGATTTTAGAATATTTTTAACATGTAGAATCATTTCCTCTAAATAATAATAGGAAGTGTCAGGGGTGGTAATCTGAATGATTTCCACTTTTTCAAATTGATGTAATCTATTTAACCCTCTTACTTTAGACCCATAAGATCCTGCTTCCCTTCTAAAGCAAGAAGTATAAGTTGTTGCTTTTATAGGTAAATCCGTATATTTAAGTATATTATCTCTATAACAATTAATAAGAGGGATTTCTCCAGTTGGAATAAGATAAAAATTATCTTTTTCTATTAGATACATTTGTCCTTCTTTATCCGGAATTTGTCCTGTTGAATATCCTGATTTTTCATTTATAAGATAAGGGAAACTGTATTCCTTATATGAAGCACGTATATTCTGATCTAAAAAATATTGAATTAAACTTCTTTGCAATTTAGCTCCCTTTCCGATATAAACTGAAAATCCAGATCCACATATTTTCGTACCTAAAAATAAATCGAATAAATGAAATTTTTTAGCTAATTCCCAATGAGTAAGAGCTTCTTTCATTATGGTTGAATGAATAGGACCTTCTTGAAAAAGAATATCATTATTATCTTCATTTTTTTTTACTTTTTCATTGGGTATATTAGGAATTTGATCTAGTTTATTTTCTAAACATTGAATAATATTTTTTAATTGAATATTAAGATCTTTCTTTTTTTTTTTTAGAAAAAGGGATTTTTCTTTTAAAGAATTTATTTTTATACTTTTATCAAAATTCAGAAGAATATGACTTATATTTTTGGATATTGTATTCTCTTTTTCTGAAATTTTATTCAAAACAGTTTTTAATTCCTTTTTTTTTTTATCTAAAGTCAATATTTCATCTATTAAAAAAAATTTATGGAAGTTCCTTTTTTTTAATCCTAATAAAACTTTTTTCCTATTATTACGTATAAAAGAGGGTTGAAGCATAGAAAAAATTAAAATTGTATTTCCAATCTTAATATTACAATAAATATACAAATAATATTAATATATTTCTTTTCTATATTTGCAGAATGCAAGGATCCTTTTTTAAAAAAAAATTCGATCAATATTTTTTAAAAGATAAAAATATAGCTAAGAAAATTGTAAAAAATCTATCTTTTCAAGATTATAATACAGTAGTAGAAATTGGTCCAGGATTAGGAATGTTAACTCGTTATTTATTCTTCTTGTGTAAGAAAATTTTTTTAATAGAAATTGACGAAAAACTCATCTTTTTTTTAAAAAAAAATTTTTCTATTCCTAAAAATCAGATCATACATCAAGATTTTTTAAAATGGAATCCAGAAGAAATAAACCTGAAAAATTTTGCATTAATTGGAAATTTCCCATACGGAATTTCTTCTAAAATATTATTTCATATATTAAAATATAATCAATATATACCAGAATGTATTGGAATGTTTCAAAAAGAATTGGTAGAAAGAATTCTTTCTCATGAAGGAGGAAGTAGATATGGAATTTTATCTGTCTTAGTACAATCATTCTATGATGTAAAATACCTTTTTACTGTACAAAAGCATGTATTTTACCCTATTCCAAATGTAAAATCGGCTGTAATATCCTTAAAAAGAAAAAAATTAGAAATCCTTTGTAATAAGGATCTTCTATTTATATGTGTAAAAATGGCTTTTAATAAAAAAAGGAAAATATTGAAAAATGCACTCCAATATTTTAAAGATATTCCAAATTTTTATGATATTCCATTTTTGAATAAAAGAGCAGAACAATTATCTATAAAAGAATTCCTTCAATTAACAAAAGAAATAGAAATTCGAAAATGACCAAATTATTAAATGGAAATCGATTAGCAATCGAAATAAGAAAAGAAATTTATAAGGAAATAGATAAAAATATACGAAATAAAAAAAAACGTATTCCTCATCTTGGAATTATTTTATTAGGAAATAATAGTTCCAGTATAACATATGTAAATAGCAAAATAAAAGAATGCAAAAATATTGGAATACAATCAACTTTAGTACATCTACCTGTAGAGAGTTCTGAATTTGAATTATTAAAAGAAATTAAAAAAATGAATGAAAATTCATTGATAGATGGTTTTATTGTACAATTACCTATTCCAAAACATATCAATACGGATAATATCATTTTATCGATTAATCCAAAAAAAGATGTAGATGGATTTCATCCAGAAAATTTTGGAAAAATGGCTTTGAATATGAAGGCTTTTTTACCTGCTACTGCATTAGGAATATTAGTTCTTTTAGAAAGATATAAAATACAAATATCTGGAAAATATACTGTAGTAATTGGAAGAAGTCGTATTGTAGGAAGACCCATTAGTATCTTGATGAGCAGAAAAAATAATCTTGGAAATAGCACTGTAACTCTTACCCATAGTAATACACCAAATATAGAAAATTATACGAGAAAAGCAGATATAATTATAATTTCTGTTGGAATTCCAGGGTTTTTAAAAGGAAAAATGATTAAAAAAGGAGCTATAATTATAGATGTAGGCATTAATAAAGTTAAAAATGAAAAAAAATTTCTTTTAAAAGGAGACGTTGATTTTAATAGCGTTTATGGAAAAGCATCTTATCTTACACCTGTCCCAGGTGGTGTTGGTCCTATGACCCGTATGATGCTTATAAAAAATATTTTAATAGCTGCATTAAATAATGAAAAAAACTAATATATCCTTTCCTAATAAAATAGACTTTTTATTCTCTTCAAGGAGAAGGTCATTATTCTTTAATCTCCGCATATTTTATTCGTTTTGGAGGATCTAATATAAAATGTAATTAGTGTGATACTAAAAATAGTGGGAAAATAAAAAAAAATAATTTAAAAAAATTCATCAAATCATCAATAGAATCAATGAAAAATTAAAAACAATCGTTCTTACAGGAGGATAACCTATGATGTGGAAATTATCTACTTTAACAAAAATTCTTAAAAAAAGGATATCGTATTCATGATATTGAAACATCAGGATTCTACAAAATTAATGATGAAAATATAGAGTGGATTACTCTTTCTCCTAAAAATGAATTAAAAGTAATTATTTTTAATGGAATCTATTTTTTTTTAGAATAAAAACAATCTTTTTGTGCTAAAAATTATGATTTTGTATTTTTACTTAAGCCTGAATGGAATAAGATTATAAAAACTATTCCAAAAATAATTTCTTCTATAAAAGATTTAATCATGCAAAAAATTTTTCTTCAAATACAAAAAAATATTAAATATTCCTTAATTCTTTTTTTTTTAAATGTCTTTCTTCTAAAATATTTATAACTTCTTGTATAGTAATTCCTTTTTTATGTAAAAGAATAAGATAATGAAATAACAAATCGGCAGATTCATTTAAGAAAAAATTTTTATCATTATCTTTAGATTCAATGATCATTTCTACGGATTCTTCCCCTAATTTCTGAGATATTTTATTAATTCCTTTTTTGAATAGTTGAAAAATGTAAGAATTTTTATATTTTTTATTTATTCTATTAGAAATTATTTTTTCTAAATAAAATAAAAAATTCATTTTATTTATTTCTTTCCAACAAGTATCCGATCCTTTATGGCAAATAGGTCCTGTAGGGACTGCTTTAATCAACAAAGAATCTTGATCACAATCAATTAATACATCTTTAATTAAAAGATAATTATGACTAATTTCTCCTTTTTTCCACAATCTTTTTTTAGATCTACTATAAAAAATAACTTTTTTTTCTTCAATACTTTTTTTATAAGACTCTTGATTCATATAACCCAGCATTAATACTTTACTAGTTTTTGAATCTTGAACAATAACGGGAATTAATCCTTTTTTAAAATTTATTTCTTTTTTTTGAATGAAACTCATTTTTTTTAATTTATTTATTAGTTCTAACAGGTATATTATGATGACTTAAATAATATTTTAAATTAGGAATTTCTATTTCTCTATAGTGAAAAATACTGGCAGCTAATGCGGCATCGGCTTTTCCATTTTTAAAAACTTGATAAAAATCTTCTAATTTACCAGCTCCCCCTGAGGCAATAATAGGTGTAGAAAGTAGGTCCGAAATTTTTTTAGTTATATCTAAAGCAAATCCATTTTTAGTTCCATCATGATTCATCGAAGTTAATAATATTTCTCCAGCTCCTCTATTTACTCCTTCCTTAGCCCAATCTAAAGTTTTTTTTCTGGTTGGAATTCTTCCTCCATTTAAATATACCCACCATTCATTTTTTTCGTATTTTGTATCAATAGCTAAAACAATACATTGACTTCCAAATCTTCTAGAAAGAACTTCTAAAATTTTTGGGCTTTTAAAAGCGGCTGTATTAATAGATATTTTATCTGCTCCTGCATTTAATAATAATTCTACGTCTTTTTCTTCCATTATCCCTCCACCAACAGTAAAAGGAATATTAATACAACGTGAAATTTCTTTCACTAAAGAAAATAATATTTTTCTTTTTTCATTTGTAGCTGTGATATCCAAAAATATCAATTCATCTGCTCCTTGTTTTGTATACCAACGGCTCAATCTTATTGGATCTCCAGCATCTTTTAAATTCTTAAATTTAACTCCTTTTACAATCCTTCCGTTTTTAATATCTAAACAAGGTATAATACGCTTAACCAACATAGTTTATTTTAATTTTTTCTTCCTATCTTCCCAATTGTTAAGTTCTGATAACGATATTTTATTTTCATATATAGCTTTCCCAATAATAACTCCATGACAACCTAAATCATATAATATTTTTATATCGTTCATATTTCTTATCCCTCCACTTGCAATAAGTTCAATATTTGGAAACCTACGAAGGATATCCTTATATAAGGACAAAGATGGACCAGAAAGGTCCCCATCTTTAGATATATCCGTACAAAAAAATTTTTTTATTCCATGACAATTTTTTTCTTCTAAAAAATTCCATAAAGAAATTTCATGAAATTTTGTCCATCCATTCGTAGCAATTTTATAATCCTTAACATCCACTCCAAGAAGTATTTTATCTCTTCCATAAATGTGAATCCATTTCTTTAAAAGAAATGGATTTTTTACAGCAATACTTCCAATAGTAACCATATTACCTCCATTTTCAAATACAATACGTACATCCTCTTCGGTATGAATTCCTCCTCCAAAATCAATGATTAGATGTGTATATTTTGCTATTTTTTCCAAAACATTCCAATGAATGACCTTCCCTTTTTTGGCCCCATCTAAATCTACTAGGTGCAATCTAGATATTCCATTATCTTCTAATAAAAATGCCATATCTAATGGATCTTTATTATAAATTTTTTTTCTTTTATAATCTCCTTGTGTTAAACGAACACATTTTCCATCAATAAGATCTATAGCCGCAATAATATTCATTATAGAAATTTATTTTTTTTATAATCTAATAAAGTTTTCTAATATTTTATGTCCCACATAAGAAGATTTTTCTGGATGAAATTGTACAGCATAAAAATTATTTTTTTGTAGTGCTGAACTATAAGAAACTATATAGTCTGTTTTAGCTATGGTATATTCTCCTAAAGGAGTATAATAACTATGTACAAAATATTGATAACTTCCATCTGGAATATTTTCAAATAAAGGGCCTTTTAGTTTATGAATAGTATTCCAACCAATTTGAGGAATTTTATTATTTTTATTTTCTGATTTAAATTTTTTTACTAATAAATCAAAAATTCCTATACAATTAGTACTACTTTCTTCTGAATATTTACATAGTAATTGCATGCCTAAACATATTCCCAATACAGGTTGTTCCAATTTAGATAAAAGAATATCCAATTTTTTTTTTTTCAAATATTTCATAGCAAAATTTGCTTCTCCTACACCAGGCAAAATTACTTTTTCTGCATTTTTAATAGACTCTTTAGAGTCCGTTACGAAAGCTTCTACTCCTATCCTTTCTAAAGAAAAAAGAACAGATTGTACATTACCAGCAGGATATTTTATAATAATTGTTTTCATAATTTTTTGATTGAAAAATTTTTATAATAGACCTTTAGAACTAGGCAATTTTTTAGTATTGTTTTTTTTTATAGCCATTTTAATAGCTCTAGCAAAAGCTTTAAAAATAGATTCTATCTTATGATGATCATTTTTTCCTGTAGAATGAATATGGATATTACATTTTGCAGAGGAAGAAAAAGACTTAAAAAAATGGATAAACATTTCTGTAGGGACTTTACCGATCTTTTCACTTAAAAATTTTGTTTTCCAAGATAATTCACTTCTTCCTCCAAGATCCAATACTACTGTAGATAAACAATCATCCATAGGAACCGAAAAAAAACCATAACGTTCTATTCCTTTTTTATCTATAATAGATTTATGAAAAATTTCTCCTAAAGTAATTGCAGTATCTTCTATAGTGTGATGTTCATCTATATTCAAGTCGCCCTTAGTATGAATATTCATATCTATCATACTATGAAAAGATAGTTGTTCTAGAAGATGATCAAAAAAATCTAATCCTGTTTTTATATCTGATTTTCCTTCCCCATAAAGTTGAATAGTTATTCTTACATCTGTTTCTAATGTTGTTCTTCTATGTTTAACCAATTTTTTATGAGATATATATTTCAAATATTCGTAAACATTTTTCCAATTATCAGTTTTCAAAACTATTACTTTTTTGAAGTTTTTTTTTTCTATAGAAAACTTTTTTTCGGATAAATTATGATTTTTTCTTATCCATATAGACTTACATCCTAAGTTTTTAGCTAATAAAACATCCGTTATTCTATCTCCAATAACAAAAGAATTAGAAAGATCATAATCCGAATGAAAATAAGAAGTTAACATTCCTATCCCTGGTTTTCTAGTAGAAGAATTTTCTTCTGGAATAGATTTATCTATATGAATAGAAGAAAAATTAATTCCTTCTGTTTTTAATATTTTTAATATATGATTATGTATAGGCCAAAAATTTTTTTCAGGAAATTTTTCAGTTCCTAATCCATCTTGGTTAGTTACCATAACTAAATCATAATCCAATTCATCAACTATTTTAGTTAAAAAAAATATAACTTTTGGATAAAAATTAACCTTTTCAAGAGTATCAATTTGATAAGTAGGTGGAAATTCTTGAATTATTGTTCCATCTCTATCAATAAATAATATTTTTTTCATTGTATTTTTTTATATTATTCCTTATATATACTTATAACATTTTTCGGAATATTTTTTAATTTGATTTATCAAATACTCATTTTCTTCATGAGTTCCTACTGTAATTCTTAAACATTCATTACAAAAAATTATTTTAGAACGATCTCTAACAATAATGTTTTTATCAACTAAATGTTGATAAAGATCTTTTGAAGAAAAAGAAGTTTTAACTAGTAGAAAGTTTGAAGAACTAGGATATACTTTCTGTATAATAGGAATTTTATTTAAAGATTCTTCCATATATTTCCTTTCTGAAAGGATATTTTTTAAATGATAAAAAAATAAATCCTTATTATTAAGAGCTTCAATAGCTATTTTTTGAGATATTTGACTTACGTTATAGGGAAATTTTACTTTATTCATCCATTGAATAATTTCTTCAGAAGCAATAGCTACTCCTATTCTTAATCCAGCTAGTCCCCAAGATTTAGAAAGTGTTTGTAAAATAATTAAATTGGGATATTTATTTATTTCTATGGAAAAAGATTCTTGTTCTGAAAAATCAATATAAGCTTCGTCTAAAACAACAATACCGGTAAATTTTTTTATGATATTTTCAATATCCTCCCTTTTTATATCATTTCCAGTAGGATTATTTGGAGAACAAATAAAAATTATACGACTGTATGGATTAATTGCCTTTTTTATTTTTTTTAAATTTAATTGATATTTTTCTTCCGTTAGAAAAACTTTTACAATATCTACTCCATGAATTTTCCCACTCACTTCATACATACCATATGTAGGAGGAAAAATAATTGAATTATCTATATTTGGACGAGAAAAAATACGATAAATTAAATCAATAATTTCATCACTTCCATTTCCTAAAAAAATTTTGGATGAAGAAATTTTTTTTATTTCTGATATTTTTCTTTTTAATTCTTTTTGCAATGGATCCGGATATCTATTGTAGGAATTAGAAAAAGACAAAGGAGATCCGAAAGAATTTTCATTAGCATCTAGAAAAATAGAATTTTTTTCTTGATAAGAATATTCTTCTCTAGCAGATAAATAAGGATCTATTTTAAAAATATTATCTCTAATTAAGGAATTCAAATCAAAATTTGAAAAATTATCTCTATTCATGCATTCAATATTCATTTTTTTAATCTAATATTAATGGATTTTTTATGTGCTATTAGGCCTTCTTCAGAAGACAATACCTCGACACATTTTGATAAATTTCGCAATCCTTTCTTGGAAATTTTTTGAAAAGTGATTTTCTTAATAAAACTATCTACAGATACACCACTATAAGATTTAGCATAACCATATGTAGGAAGTACATGATTGGTTCCAGAAGCATAATCTCCAATACTTATTGGAGAATAATTTCCTAGGAATATAGATCCAGCATTTTTTATTTTGTTACTCCAATAAGTAGCATTATTACAATTGATAATAAGATGTTCTGGAGATACTTCATTAATCAAGTTAATTCCTTCTTCCAAAGAAGAAAAAACAATGATTTTGCTTTTTTCCAAAGCCTTTTTAATAATATTTTTTCTAGAGGATAGACTAATTAATTGTTTTTTCAATTCACTTTTCACTTTTTCTATCCACCAAGATTCATTTATAGTAACTAAAAGAATATAACTTTCCATATCATGTTCTGATTGAGAAAGTAAATCGGAAGCTACATATTCTGGATTAGCTGTATTATCTGCTAATATAACAATTTCTGAAGGACCTGCGGGTATATCTATAGAAACAATTTCCTTTTGGGATACAATTTGTTTAGCTATTGTGACATAAGAATTACCTGGTCCAAATATTTTATAAACAGATGGAATACTTTCTGTTCCATAAGCCATAGCTGCTATAGCTTGAGCTCCTCCTATTTTATATATTTTTGTAATTCCTATATATTTAGCTGTGTATAAAATAGATGGATGTATTTCTCCATCTTTATTTGGAGGTGAACATAAAATTATATTTTCACATCCTGCTAGTTTACCTGGAATTCCTAACATTAATACAGTCGATAATAAAGGAGCGGATCCTCCAGGGATATAAAAACCTACTTTTTCTATAGGAACAGATTTTCTCCAACAAAAAATTCCTGGGATTACCTCAATTTTAGATTCCTCATGTATTTGTTTTTCATGAAAAAATTTTATGTTTTTATATGCTATTTCAATAGATTTTTTCAAACAATTGGAAATTTGCATACTTGCTTTATTAATATCTTCTTCCGTTACTTGAATATATTTTAGATTAAAATTATCATATTTTTTTGTATAGGTTTTTAAGGCTAAATCTCCATATTTTTTTACGTTATTTATAATAGGAGAAACTAAATCAATTAGTTTAGAACCATTTTTTACAGGTCTTTTTATAAGATATTTCCACGTATTGAATGGAGGATTCATACAAACTTGTATATTCATATATAACAATATATTAAAGTATAATTTTTTCTATTGGAAGTACTAATATATCTTGTGCTCCCAGTGATTTTAAATTTTCTATAATTCCCCAAAAATCATTTTCATTTACTACAGAATGTACAGAACTGCATTTTGAATTTGCTAATGGAAGAATAACTGGACTTTTAATTCCTGGAAGATGAGATATTATTTTTTCTAAGTGTTCATTAGAAACGTTTAAAAGAATATATTTATGATTTTTAGCTTTTTTTACAGATCGAATCCGAAATAACAATTTATCCATTATGATATGTTGTTGTCCTCCCAAATGAAGATTAGAAGCTAAAACAGCTTCAGATTGAAGAATTGTTTCTACTTCTTTTAATCCATTCATAAAAAGTGTAGATCCACTACTTACCAAATCACAAATACAATCGGCTAATCCTATTCCAGGAGCAATTTCTACAGCTCCAGAAATTTCGTGAATTTCTGCTTTTATATATTTTTTTTCGAAAAATTCTCTAACCAAAAATGGATAGCTTGTAGCAATTCTTTTTCCATTTAAATCATTTATTCCATTATAAAACAAAGATTTAGGTATTGCAATAGAAAGACGACATTTTCCAAATCCTAAAGTTTCTTTAATTTTTATTTTTTTTCTTTTTTCCAAAAGGACATTTTTTCCAACAATTCCTATATCGGCTACTCCATCTTCTAAATATTGAGGAATGTCATCATCTCTTAGAAATAGTATTTCTAGTGGAAAATTAAGAGCTGTTGTTTTTAATTTATCTATTCCAATATTAACCTCTATGCTACAATCTTTAAGTAACTTGATGGAGTCATCATAAAGACGACCTGATTTTTGAATAGCTATTTTAAGTTTATCCATCATATAGGAAGGAATAATATATTATATAATAAAAGCTTACTATATTGTAAGCTTTTTCAGTAATTCTTATCTTTATATCTAGATTTGATGAGCAAATATAAAAAACTATTTTGAATATTCTTTAACCTTTTAGAACTCTATTTTTTTATTTATTAGTTAAAAATTATTAAAAATTGAATTATTTTTTTAGTAAAAATTTTTTTAGAAAATATGAAAATTGTTAGTTATAATATTAATGGAATTAGATCTGGAATAAATAAAGGTTTATGCCATTGGATTGAAAAAATCCAACCAGATATTTTATGTTTTCAAGAAATAAAAGCTTTTCCGGAACAAATCAACACCAGTATATTTGATAATTTTGGATATTATCATTATTGGTATCCTTCAAAAAGAAAAGGATATAGTGGAGTAGGTATTTTATGTAAAGAAAAACCAAATCATATAGAATATGGAATAGGAATAGATTCTATAGATCAAGAAGGAAGAATTTTACGCATAGATTTTAAAAAAATATCCGTGATAAGTCTTTATATTCCATCAGGAAAATATATGGAAAATAGGTTAAATTTTAAATTTTATTTTATGGATAATTTCATTTCTTATATAAAAGAAATGAAAAAAAAATTAACGAATCTAATTATATGTGGAGATTATAACATTTGTCATAAAGAAATAGATATTCATGATCCTATAAGAAACCATGAAATTTCCGGGTTTTTACCAAAAGAAAGAAAATGGATGAGTGATTTTTTAAATTTAGGTTTTATAGATAGTTTCAGAAACTATGTTAAAGAATCCAAACATTATAGTTGGTGGAGTTATCGTTATAATGCAAAAAAAAATAATAAAGGTTGGAGAATTGATTATATAATGGTTAGCTATTTTTTAAAGAAAAAAATGATTAATGCTTATTTATTACCTGAAATAAAATATTCGGATCATTGTCCCACTGTATTAGAAATAGAAATAAATGAAATGACCTGACTGGGATTCGAACCCAGGACCCTTACATTAAAAGTGTAATGCTCTACCAGCTGAGCTATCAGGTCTTTATTCCTATATTTGAATTTGATATTTTATGAACAAATATACTATAAATTTTATGTTTTCATGAAAGTAACTTTGATTGGATATATGGGTTGTGGGAAAACTTCTATAGGAAAAATTCTATCCGAAAAATTGAAATTTTGTTTTTATGACTTAGATGCTATGCTTGTCAAAAAAAAAAAGGATTCTATTTATAATATTTTCAAAAAAAAAGGAGAAAAATATTTTAGAAAAATAGAGAATTTGATGCTTAAAAAATTTTTAAAAAAACATAAACAATATATTTTATCTGTTGGAGGAGGGACTCCTTGTTATTATAACAATATTTATTTATTAAATAAATTTTCGAAAACATTTTATCTTAAAACAAATATTTATACATTATATAAAAGATTGTATACAGAGAAAAAAAAGAGACCTATTATATCTCATTTATCTAATAATGAATTATTTATATTTATTATGAAACATTTTTCAAAAAGAATTTTTTTTTATGAAAAATCTTCTAAAAAAATTGACATTACTGGAAAATCCAAAAAAAAAATAGTTCAGGAAATTATAAAATATGTTGAATAATTATGGAAAATAAGCTATATGATCCTTTTTTTTCAGAAAAATTAATAAGAGAATTTTCAATTGAAAATAAAAATGTTTGTGTTGCTGTAAGCGGAGGATTAGATAGTATGGTCCTTCTAAATTTGTTACTTCATATTTCTAATATAACATTAAGTGTAGCTCATTGTAATTTTTCCCTTAGAGATAAAGAATCTAATGAAGATGAAAATTTTGTAAGGAATTTTTGTATGAAAAAAAATATTTCATATCATATTAAACGATTTAATACTTTTGACTTTTCTAAAAAAAAAAAATTATCCATACAAATGTCAGCTAGAAAACTTAGATATGATTGGTTTGAGGAATTGTTAGAAAAAAATTCATATGAATATATTGCTTTAGGACATCATTTAAACGATTCTATAGAAACCTTTTTTATTAATATGATGAGAGGAACAGGAATTAAAGGATTGTTAGGAATTCCTAGAAAAAACAAAAAATTTATTCGTCCTCTTTCTGGTTTTACTAAAAAAGAAATTTTACATTATGCTAAAATAAAAAATATAAAATGGAGATTAGATAGTAGTAATCAAGAGGATAAATATTTAAGAAATAAAATTCGTTTAATAACATCTACTTTTTCAAATTCTTTTTATAAGGGGATAAAAAAAAGTATGGAATATCTTTATAAGGAAAATTTTTTTATAGAGATAGAGGTAGAAAAAGTCCATAAAGAAATTACAGTAGAAAAAAAAAGTAATCCATTCTTATGGAAGATAGAATGCAAAAAAATAAAAAAATTACAACCATTGTCTTTTTATTTATTTAAGTTATTTTTTCCATATGGATTTTATAATATAGAAAATTTAAAAGATCTTATTCATGCACAATCTGGAAAGCAACTTATATCAAAAAAATATCGTATTATTAAAAATAGGAATTATTGGATTTTAATAGAAAATAACTTTTTTGAAAAAAAAAATAAGGTTTACATTATACAGGATATAAAATTTGAAAAAATAGATCATCTTCCTATTGATATACAGTTTATTATCAATCCTAAAAAAGAAAATACAAGGAATATGTCATTCATAGATTTTGATAAAATTAGATTTCCTTTACAATTAAGAACATGGAAAAAAGGAGATTTTTTTTTCCCTTTAAACATGAAAGGGAAAAAAAAATTAAGTAAATATTATAAAGAAAAAAAATTTTCTATTTTGGAAAAGAAACAAATATGGTTATTGATTAATGGAAATGGAAATATTATTTTTGTTATAGGAAATCGTTTAGATGATAGATTCAAAATTACAAAAAAAACAAAAAAAATATTAGGAATAAAGATTTAATTTGGTTATTAAATGAGTATTTTTTTTAATTTTAGAAAGAATTATTTATTCTATTCATGATATGAAAATACATAATTTCAATGCGGGTCCTTCTATTTTACCAAAACAAGTTATTAGAAAATCAGCTAAAGCTGTAATTGATTATAATCAATGTGGATTATCTTTGCTTGAAATATCTCATAGAAGTATAGATTTTGAAAAAATAATGGAAAAAACTACCAATTTGGTAAAACGTTTGATGAATTTAAATAAAGATTATGCGGTTTTATTTCTTCAAGGAGGAGCTACATTGCAATTTACAATGGTACCATATAATTTAATGAAAACAGAAGCAGCTTATTTAGATACAGGTATATGGGCTAATAATGCTATTGAAGAAGCGAAAAAAATTGGAAAAGTAAGAATACTTTTTTCTGGAAGAGAGAAAAAATATTCCTATATATCTAAAAATTATAAAATTCCAGATGAAGTAGATTATTTTCATTGTACTTCAAATAATACTATTGTGGGAACACAAATGAAAATATTTCCTAATACTTCTATACCAATAATTTGTGATATGTCTTCTGATATTTTTAGTAGAAAATTGAATTTTTGTCAATTCGGATTGATCTATGCTTCTGCACAAAAAAATATAAGTTCTGCAGGAATGACTATTGTTATAGTAAAAAAAGAAATTTTAAGAAAAATTAAAAGAAACATCCCTTCTTATCTAGACTATAAAATTCATATCAAAAATAACAGTCTTTTAAATACACCAAATGTATTTTCTATTTATACTTCTATGTTAACTTTAGAATGGATAGAAAATAAAGGAGGAATTTCTATTCTAGAAAAAGAAAATCAACAAAAATCCAAATTATTATATGATGAAATAGATAGAAACAATCTATTTGAAAATAGAATTCATAAGGAAGATCGTTCCAATATGAACGTTACCTTTTTTTTAAAAAAAAAAAATCTAAAAAAAGACTTTGATTATATGTGGAAAAAAGAAAATATTGTTGGATTAGAAGGGCATAGATCTTTAGGTGGGTATCGTGCTAGTATATACAATGCTATTTCATTAGAAAGTGTTCAGTTTTTAATTGAGGTAATGAAAGAATTTGAAAGAATATTTTCATAAAAATGAAAAACATCAAATGTCGTCTTTTTTCCATAAGAAAATCAATACCTAAAAACATAAAAATTTTAGTAGTATCTAAAAATCAAGATATTTCTTCTATAGAAAAAGTTTATCAAACAGGACATATAGATTTTGGAGAGAATTATATTCAAGAAATGATCCCAAAATATGAAAAATTACCAAAGAATATTCGTTGGCATATGATTGGTAGAATTCAAAGTAATAAATTAAAATATATAGTTCCTTTTATTCATTTAATTCATAGTGTTCAAAAAATTAAACATCTTAAAATAATAAATAAAGAAGCTATTAAATATAATAGAGTTATAAACTGTTTATTGCAAATAAAGATTTGCAATGAAAAAAATAAATCCGGAATCAATAATAAAGAAGTTCATGATATTTTGGAAAATAATAATTATAAAAATATGAAAAATGTAAAAGTTATTGGACTAATGGGTATGTCTAGTTTTCATGGATCTATTAAAAAAATACGTCATGAATTTGATTATTTAAACAAAATATACAATGAATCTAAAAATAGATATAAATATTCTGTACTTTCCATGGGAATGAGTAGAGATTATCCTATAGCTATAGAATGTGGGAGCACACTTATTCGGTTAGGAACGTTTTTTTTTGGAAAAAGAAAAAAAACTATCGAATAGATTTTATATATTCTTGAATACTTTCTTCCAATCTTTCTTTTTTTAGTGATTGAATAAAAGAACTTCCAATTATTCCTCCATTTGCGTACTTACATGATTCCTCAAAAGATTTTTTATTTTTAATCCCAAAACCAATCAATTTAGGAACATTGAATTTTTTAACACGTTTAAAAAATGAAATTTGTTCTTCTTCAAATAGAAGACTATCTCCTGTAATAGAATTAGAAGGAACTAAATATAAAAAACTGTCGGTAATATTGCTCAACAAAGAAATTCTATATATATCTGTTTTTTTTGTAACCAAAAATATCATAGATAATGAATATTTTTGAAATATTTTTTGATATTTTTCTACAAAAATATTAACAGGTATATCTGGAAAAATCAATCCAGAAATACCTATTTCTTGACATTTTTTTAGAAATTTTTCTTCTCCAAATTTATAAAATTGATTGTAATATCCCATAAGAATAATAGGAATTTTTATTTTATTTTTAATTCGATTTATTTGCGAAAATAATAAAGAAATATTCATTCCATTTTTCAACGAAATTTGATTGCTTTTTTGAATTACTGGTCCATCAGATAAAGGATCAGAATATGGAATTCCTATTTCAATTAAATCGACAGGAAGATCTTGTAAAGTCATTACTATTTTTTCGGTACTATTTATAACAGGATAACCTGCTGTAAAATAAATACATAATATATTTTTTTTTTTTATTTTAAATAACTCATATATTTTTTTCATAATCATCATAAATATTAATATCCTTATCTCCTCTTCCTGATAAATTTATAATAACAATATCATTCATTTTAAATGGTATTTTTTTTAATGCAGCTAAAGCGTGAGCACTTTCTAAAGCAGGAATAATTCCTTCTAATTGAATTAATTCATAACCTGCTTCTAAAGCTTCTTTGTCTGTAGCATACAAAAAATTTACACGCTTTTTTAAAAAAAGATTAGCATGCATAGGTCCTATTCCTGGATAATCGAGACCAGCGGATATAGAATAAGCAGGAATTACTTGACCTTCTTTATCCTGCAAAAAAATAGTCATACTTCCGTGTAAAATTCCTTTAGTTCCACTATATGTAGAAGCTGCCGTTTTTTTTGTATTTACTCCTAATCCAGCAGCTTCTACTGCAATAAGATTAACTTTTTTATGATCTAAAAAATGATAAAAAGCTCCTGCTGCATTACTACCTCCTCCTATACAAGCAATAACATAATTTGGGAAAGGAGATCCTTCTTTTTCTTCTAGTTGTATTTTTATTTCTTCACTAATAATAGATTGGAAATCTGCAACCATTTTAGGATATGGATGAGGACCTACAGTAGAACCTATTAAATAATAACTTTCTGGATTTTTGATCCAATAACGAATAGCTTCATTTATAGCATCTTTAAGTTTTTTTTCTCCACTGGAAACAGGAATTACTTTTGCTCCAAGTATTTTCATTTTTATAACATTAGATGATTGACGATGCATATCTATTTCTCCCATGAAAATAATACATTCCAAATCCATAAAAGCACATGTAGTAGCCGTTGCTATTCCATGTTGTCCAGCTCCCGTTTCAGCAATAATTTTTTTTTTACCTAATCTTTTAGCCAATAAAGTTTGACCTACCGTATTATTGATTTTATGTGATCCTGTATAATTTAAGTCTTCTCTTTTAAAATAAATTTTAGTATTGTATTTATCAGAATATTTTTTACAAAAAAATAAAGGAGAAGGCCTCCCTACATAGTTTCGGAGTATATTTTTAAATAGATTTTGAAATTCATAACTTTTAATGATTTCTTGATAATTACATTGCAATTCTTTTAGATGATAATGTAATAATTCAGGAACAAAAGATCCTCCAAATTCGTCATAATATCCATTTTTATCTGCTAAGTATTTCATACTTATATTTTATTATTTATTTTCTTATCTTTTTTATAAAAGAATTTATAGCTATACTATCTTTTTTACCTGGAAAAAATTCAAATTTGCTATTAATATCAATTCCAAACATTTTAGAATTCGAACGAGAAAAATTTTTAATTTTATCAATATCCTCTATTCCAATTCCTCCACTTAAAAAAAATGGAATTTCCAAATTATACTCATATAGTAAATCCCAACAAAACTTTTTTCCACTCCCTCCATAAGAAGTCGTTTTAGTATCAAATAAAAAATAAGTACATAAATGAATATAATCCTTCATATTTTTAAAGGGTAAAAATTTATCTATTCTAAAGCTTTTTATTAATTTTAATCCTTTATTAAAAAGGTATTCACAATAAAAGGAACTTTCATTTCCATGCAATTGAACAAAATCTAAACTTTTTTCTTTACTTATTTTTAAGATTTTTTCTTTGGATTCATTAACAAAAACACCCGTTTTTAATATTTTTCTTTTTAATTTTGGAGGGCTAAAATCATAACCAACAAATCGTGGAGAATTAGGATAAAATATAAAACCTATGAAATCAGGAAATAAATCAGATATTTCTAGTATATTAAATTTCATTCCGCATACTTTTATCTTTAATGATATTAATTTCATAATTATATGGAATATAAAATTTTACTATTCATAAATTTTTAATTCATTTATCATATTTTTACAAGTATTTCCAGGATCTTTTGTATTCATGAAATTTTCTCCAATTAAAAATCCTGAAAATCCTTTTTTTCGTAAATACAAAATATCTTTTACATGTTTAATTCCGCTTTCTGCTATTTTTAGATAATTATTAGGAATTTTTGAAACTAATTTTAAACAGTTATTGGTATCTACCACAAAAGATCTTAAATTTCTATTATTTATTCCTATAATATCTAGATTATCGGTTAATTTATCCATTTCATTTTCATTATGGATCTCCACAATAACTTCTAAACCAATTTTTTTAGATAAAATGGAAAAATTATTAATTTCTTTTTTAGAAAGTATTCCTGCAATCAACAAAATAACATCCGCTCCCATGGATTTAGATTCTATGATTTGATATTCGTCAATAATAAAATCTTTTCTCAATAAAGGACTCGTAACAATTGAACGTGTTTTTGTTAAATCTTTTGGTTTACCAGAGAAGAAATAAGAATCTGTAAGAATAGATATTCCACTAACACCTGCCTCTTCATAATCTTTTACTATTTTTTCTACTGATAAAGAATTATTAATTCTTCCAATAGAAGGAGATTTACGTTTAAATTCTGAAATAATTCCAAAAGTATTTTTTTTTGAAATATTCTTAGCTAAAGAAATCCCCTTACGATTAAAAAAAATGCTTTTTTCTAGTTTTTTTATTGGATTAAAAATCTTATTTCTGTATACTTCTTTTTGTTTTATGGAGATTATTTTATCAAGAATTTTCATAAACTTAATAATTTTTTAAGAATCTTTTTAGCCATTCCACTTTTTAGAGAATGTTTCGCTTTTTCGTAATTATTCTTAATACTGTCTTTGTTTAAGATACTTAATGCAAATGTTGCATTTATCAACACTACTTCATTTTGAGCTAAAGTTCCCTCTCCAGATAAAATATTCATAAATATACGTGTGTTTTCTTCTGTATTTTTTCCTCCTTTTAATTCTTCAGGAATTACTTTATTCCTTCCAAAATCTTCTATAGAATAGAAAGTCTCTCCTTTTGGAGTATAACATTTTATATCAGTAGTAAGTGAAATTTCATCATAACCATCTAAACTATGAATAATTGCATAGTTATTTTTTGTTTTTTGATACATATAATAATATATTCTTGCTGATTCTAAATTATTTACTCCTAATAATTGATTTTTTGGATTACTTGGATTGATCAATGGTCCAAGTGTATTGAAAACAGTTTTTATTCCTAATTCTTTTCTAGTAGTAGATAATATATCTAAAGAAGGATGAAAAATCGGAGAATGTAAATAACAAAATCCTACTTTATCTAATTGATTTCTTAATTTTTCTTCTTTATTAGTAAAATCGTATCCCAATTTTTTCAAAATATTGGAAGAACCAGTTCTAGAAGAAAAACCGAAATTTCCATGTTTTATCACTTTTTCTCCTGTTCCCGCTACTATAAAACATGCTACAGTAGATATATTGAAAGTATTTTTTCCATCTCCACCTGTTCCTACAATGTCAATAGCATTAAACTCCGTTAAATTTACTTGTATACATGATTCCATTAAAGCTTGTCTAAATCCTATCATTTCCTCTAAAGTGGGGCTCCTCATGTTATAAACCGTGAGAATAGATATTATTTGACTTTTATTTATTTCTCTTTTTAATAGCTTTCTAAAAAGATTTTTCGCTTCTTTCTTGGTAAGATATTTATCCAAGAATAGGTTATTTAGTGTATTTTTAATCATCTTTTATTTATCCAATTTTCTATAATTTTTTCTCCATATGGGGTTAAAATAGATTCTGGATGAAATTGAACTCCACATACGTCATAGGTTTTATGACGTAAAGCCATTATTTCTCCTTTGTCTCCAACAGCCGTAATTTTAAGTTCATCAAAAGGAAAATTTTTGGAAGATATAATCCAAGAATGATAACGTCCTCCCTGTATTTTTTTAGGAATTTTTTTAAAAATTATTTCTTTTGAATCTACAATTTTGATTAAACTGGCTATACCATGATTAACTTCTTTGGTATTAAGAATAGTTGCCCCAAAAACCTCTCCTATAGCTTGTTGCCCAAGACAAACTCCAAAAATACTTTTTGTGGAAGCATATTTTTTTACTAAAGGTTTTAAAATATGAGCTTCATCAGGTATTCCAGGTCCTGGAGAAAGGAGTATTTTGTTATATTGATCTATGTCAGAAAGTAAAATTTCATTATTTCTATAAACTTTTACAGGATTTTTTGTTATTTTTTTCACTACGTGAACAAGATTATATGTAAAAGAATCATAATTATCCAATATTAGTATTTTATTCATAATCCTTTATTAAGAATAATATTTTCAGCTAATCTTATAGATTTAAATAAGGCCATAAGTTTATTATTTACTTCCTCTAACTCTTTTTTTTCTTTAGAATACGATACAACTCCTGCCCCAGCCTGAAAAAAAAGAGTATTGTTTTTACTAATAAAAGAACGAATAATAATAGCTGTATTAATAGATAAATTATCTAATCCAAAAAAACCAATAGCCCCTCCATATACCCCTCTATGTTGATTTTCAATTTTATCTATTAATTCCATTGCTTTATATTTTGGAGCACCGGAAAGAGTTCCTGCTGGAAAAGAATCTACAAATACTTTTATGATTGAAATATTGTTTTTTATTTTTCCAGATACTTTAGATACCATGTGTAATACATGTGAAAATTCTTGTATTTTTTTTAAATATTCTACTTTTACATCGAATGAATTTTTACTTAAATCATTTCTTGCTAAATCAACTAACATTATGTGTTCTGCATTTTCTTTTGGATTATTAATTAGATATTCATATAATTTTTTATTTTCATTTTCATTTTCGGATTTTCGTATCGTTCCTGCTATTGGATTAATATAGGCTATTTGATCATTAACAACTAATTGTGATTCAGGAGAAGAACCAAATAATTTATAATTTCCGTAATCGAAATAAAATAAATAAGGAGAAGGATTAATAAATCGTAAAGAACGATATACATTAAATTCATCTCCTTTAAATTTTTGTTGAAATTGACGGGATAAAACTATTTGGAAAACATCTCCACGTAAACAATATTTTATCCCTTTAGATACCATTTTTTTATATTCATTATCAGTAATATTTGACGAATAATTTCCTATAGATTTAAAAGGAAAAAATGAATTTTTTTTTTTATTAACTAATTCAATTAATTGATCTATAGAAATATTTTTTACATTAGGAAATTGATGTTCAATCAAATAAATTTCATTACAAAAAGGATGAAATACAATTAAATTTCCATAAAAACCAAATCTAATTTTTGGTAAATTATATGAGTCCTTAATAGGAGAATAAAACTGAATATTTTCAAAATATTGAATACTATCGTAAGATATATATCCATAAAAACCAGAATAATATATAGAATGATTTTCACTTTTAAATTTTTTAAAAAAATCATCTATTAAAACAGGAATATTCAATCTATCATTTATAATAATCTGTTTATGAACAAAATTTGGATATAATATATGCACTACATTTTTATCTAAAAAAAGTTCTGAAATGGGATTTATACAAAGAATAGAAGAATATTTTTTTTGAATCTTATTATTATAATTCTCTAATAATAAAATTTTTGGAAAAAAATCTCTTAATTTTAAATATAATTCTATTGGAGTAGTACTATCAGATAAAATTTTTTTCTGAATAGTTCTAAAATTAAATTTGAACATGATTTATGGTATTTTTACTACATGATAAAAAAAGGCCTTCTTTTCTTAAAAAGAAAGAAAAGAATAACCTCATAAATCTTTTGTAATAGGTATGGTGTATATAGGAGATTCCCCCTCACTAATTAATAAAAATAAATATTGTGGAATGTCTGAATTTGGAAGTAAAACTTTACATTAATAACATTTCACAAAGATAAATAAATTTTTCATATTTAAGTTTATGTTATGTTTCATTTATGTATGGATATTAAAATCAATTTGATTATTATGAAAATATTTATTTTTCCTTTTTTATTTTTTATTTTTTATATTCCTTTTTCTGTTAAATCTATGGGAAAAGAAAGTATAATGGAAAAAAAAATTTTGGATTTGGATATTTATCATCCTATTTCTAGAGATTATAAATATTGGACAGAAGATAACAAAAAAAAAATAAATTTAGATACAAATTCTCTTTCTATAGAAAAATATTATTCTCATAATTTTTTTAGAAAGGATAATTTTGGTTTCTTTAAACTTAAAGAAAAGGATTTAATCATTCCTAATTCTTATCCAGAAAAAAATTTTTCATCATATTGTAATACTATATGGCTTAATAACAATCATATACCTAAAATGTATTTTTTAAACGATATTTTTTTTTCTCGTGATAAAATTCGATATTTTGACGTAAAAACTCCAATATCAGAAATTTTTTATGTAAATGATTCTTTTCAAGAAAAAATACTAGGTGGTCTATTTAGTCAAAACCCCAATAAAAAAATCAATTATTCTATAGAATATAGAAATATTTCTCTTGAAGAAGAATCAAATATAGAACTAAAAAAACATCATAGTTTATTCTTAAGTACATTTAATTATAAAGATTCTGATTCTTATCATGATAAATTAATATGGGGGCATTTTTTGTATCAAAATTTCTATAATAAAAAAAAAATAAAAATTCCTTTTTGGAACACAACGGATAATCCGAATTTTTTTTTTGATACAAAAAATCTTTTTCATAAAAGATTGTATATCAGTTTTTTTCAAAAAATTAATCCTTCATGGATTAAATCAAAAAGTGGAGAAAAATCTATTTTTTTAAAGGGGAATATGGAATATACAAAATATTTTAAATCTTTTTTTTCTTCTAAAGAAGAATTTCAAAACAATACAATCAATTTATCATATTTTAAAAATGAATCTTCTTTAATTTTTGAAATTAAAAAAAAATTAAATATAGAAATAGGTGCTATTTATGACCGAATACATTATCAATTATTTTCATTTCCAAATTATTTTTTTGATCCAGTTTATGAAAATGAAAAGAAAAATTTGAATTTCAATAAAATATATTTAAAAACAAGAATAAATTATTTTATTAATAATATATTTAAAATTAATTCCTACGCAAAATGGATGATATATAAAAATCATTTACAAATATCTACTCAATTGGATACCAATTTATGGTCAAAATTTCAGTTCTTAACCAAATTTAGTATAAATAATAATATTTCTTCTGATTTTATCAATTTCTATATGTTTCAAAAAAATGGAAATTGTTACAATAATCAACAATACAATAACGAAATATCGTATACAAAATCAATTAATTTTTCTTTTTTATCAAATAAAAAGTTGAACATTTCTTTCAATATATATGATATAAACCATCCTTATCAAAAGGATAATCCAAATTTATTATATTGGAAGTATATACGTTCCTGGAATTTAAAAATTAGAACAATTCATGATATATGGAAATTTCAATTTAATAACCTTATTTTATGTCAAAATCAAGAATCTAATCAATTAAATTTTTCCATTCCAAACTTTCTTTCAAGAAGTACAATATCTTACGAAGATAGTTATTTTAATAAAGAATTATTAGTGAATACTGGATTTTCTATTCATTATTTTAATAAATTTTTTCATCAATATTTTTCATATCCTTTTGATTTATTTTCTTTTTATTTAGAGAATGAATGTATTCCTACACAAATAGGAGGGGCCCCTTTTGTAGATTATTTTTTTAATTTTAAGATATTTAGAACTATTTTTTATGGAAGTATACAAAATATAGGATTCTCTTATAAAAAAAAGATTAATAACCAGAAAAAGAAAAAAAAAGATTACTTTTTAAAAGTAGGTATATTGTGGAACCTTTTTACTTAATTCTATAAATTAATCTTTTTTAAAAAAGACGTAATTTTAAGAAAAAAATGAAATAATTTTTTATTTCATTTTTTGATGATCTTTTTATTTTTATTTTCGAAATAAAAATAAAGAAATAGATAATTTTTGGATAGCAATTAATATTAAATTAGGACAAGGTATTTTAGAATCATCCATAAATAATCATTTTTGGATAAGATATAGATAGTAAAAATTGGATTGGATATATTTATTATCATGATGAGGATCTTTCAAAATAATTTTTTAGAAAAAAAAATCTGTTCGAGTTTTTTTTAATGATCATTCAATATTCTTGAAAAAGAATTATAAAGATTGGGCTATAGGTATTGAAAAATCTGGTTATTCTACGTCCTTAAATTATGAAAATTGATTAATCTATCAAATAGAAAAGTATTTTTTATGGAAATGGGATAAAGAAACTTCTAAAAGAATAGAAAAAAGAATGGATAAGTATTTAATTGCAATAAAAAATAAAAATCAAAAATATCCTATATTTGGTTCTTTCTTTTATATTCATATTTTTGATAAAATTTTTATTTTTTTTAAGGAAAAATTAAATTTTTATACGAAAAAAATATTTAATATCTAATAAAATGAACCCCAATAATTTAAAATATAGCAAAAATCATGAATGGATAGGGTTAGATGTTTTTAATGATCATAATAATGAAAAAGCCTATGTAGGAATTACTCATTTTGCTCAAAAGGAGTTAGGAGATATTGTCTATTTAGATATAGAGGAAACTATTATAGGAAAAAAAATAAAAGAAGGAAATATTTTTGGAACAATAGAAGCGGTTAAAACTGTTTCAGATTTATTTATGCCAGTTTCAGGAAGGATACTTGAATTCAATAAAATTTTACTGTCTAATCCAGAATATATAAATAAAGATTCTTATAATGAAGGATGGATCCTTAAAATAAAAATATTGAACAAGAAAGAATACGATCAACTGATGTCAATTAAAGAATATAAAAAATATATAGGAGAAAAATAAAAAAGTTAAGTCTATTTCTAAAATAAATAGAAAATAATACATAAAAATGAAACGAGATGAAAATTTTGAATTTTTGGATGATGAAAAAATTGCAGAAAAAATAATTGATTTTAAAGATCAAGATATTACTTTCGTTCGTTTTTTTATTCCTTCTATTCATTGCAGTTCATGTATCATGATTTTGGAAAATTTATCTAATATTCATAAAAATATTCTTGAATCCACTGTTGATTTTTCCAATAAAACAGTTGGAATAACATTCAATCATTCGGTATTAAAATTAAGTCATTTAGCCATTATTCTTAAAAAAATAGGTTATAAACCTTCTATTAATTTTGAATTAATAGAAAAAAAAAATCATCAAAAAATATTTGATAGAAAATTGATAGGAAAATTAGCTATTTCTTTTTTTTGCTTTGGAAATATTATGCTATTAGCTATTCCAGAATATGTAGGATCTCATGAAGATATATGGTTTTTAGAAAATCGTAATTTTTTCCGTTATTTAATGTTAATTCTTTCTTTACCTGTTGTCTTATTTTCATTCACAGATCATATAAAATATGCTATTTTAGGATTAAAAAAACATATTCTTAATATGGATATTCCTATTTCTATTGGTATATTAGTTCTTTTTTCATGGAGCTGTTATGAAGTATTTTTTGATTTGGGATCTGGATATTTTGATAGTCTCTCTGGATTTTCCTTTTTTTTACTTATCAGCAAAATATTTCAAATTCATACTCATAGTAAAATATTTTCTTTTGAAAAAAGTTATAAATCCTTTTATCCTATTTCAATATCAAGAATTCAAAAAAATAATAAAGAAGAAAATATTTTACTTTCTTACTTAAAAAAAGGAGATCATATTATAATTAGAAATGAAGAAATTATTCCTGTAGATTCTATATTAATAAGAGGAGCCGCTTTATTAGATAATAGTTTTCTTACAGGAGAATCTTATTTAATAAGTAAAAAAATAGGAGAACGAATTTATGCTGGATCTAAACAAAAGGGAGAAGCTATCTATTTAAAAGTAATTAAAAATGTAGATCAAAGTTATCTAAGTTTATTATGGAATAATAAAAAATTCCGTAAAAATAAAAAATTATTTCATTTAAATTCAATAACGAATCAATTTAGTCAATACTTTACTCCTATTGTTTTAATCATTGCTATAATAACTGGAATATATTGGTATTTTATTAATGTATCGAAAGTTTTTCAAACTGTTTTTTCCGTATTAATTATTACTTGTCCTTGTGCTATAGTCCTTTCAACTCCATTTATACTTGGAAATTTCATAAGAATCTTTTCTAAAAAAGGATTTTATATAAAAGATATTTATACTATGGAAAGAATTGCCAATAT
This sequence comes from Blattabacterium sp. (Cryptocercus kyebangensis), assembly GCF_003226855.1. Lineage (NCBI taxonomy): Bacteria > Pseudomonadati > Bacteroidota > Flavobacteriia > Flavobacteriales > Blattabacteriaceae > Blattabacterium > Blattabacterium sp. (Cryptocercus kyebangensis). The sequence goes on along the minus strand of NZ_CP029820.1, from coordinate 414,409 downwards.
AAGTACTTTAATTTTTGACAAGACAGGAACTATTACAGATCAAAATAAAGAAAAAATTTCGTTTGTTGGTCCCCATCTCAAATATAAAGAAAAAAAAATTATTTCCTCTTTATTAAGAAATTCAATTCATCCATTAAGTAAAAGAATATTTTCAGAATTGTCTATAAAGGAATTCTATCCTATAAAAAATTTTCGGGAAATAATAGGTCATGGTATGGAAGGGTTTATAAATAAGGTTCCAGTTAAAATTGGATCTTCCAAATATATAGGAGTTACAATAAATAATTGTAAAGGGACCTCGGTGGTTATTTCTATAAATAAAAAATTTATAGGTTATTTTTTATTTAGAAATTATTACCGAAAAGGAATAGAAAAAATATTCCAAAATCTAAAAAAAAAATACAAAATCATTATTCTTTCTGGTGATAATAATGAATTAGAAAAAAAATATTTAGAATCGATTTTACCAAAAAATAGTAAAATTCTTTTTAATCAAAGTCCAGAAAAAAAACTAGACTATGTAAGAAAAATACAAAAAAATGGAGAAAAAGTAATGATGATTGGAGATGGAATTAATGATTCTTCTGCATTAAATCAAAGTGAAGTAGGAGTTTCTATATCAGAAAATCCAAGTAGTTTCTTTCCTAATTGTGATGCTTTTATTCAATCTCATTATTTGAATAAAATCTTTTTATTTTTAAAAATCTCCAGAATATCTATAAAATTGGTTATTGTTAATTTTATGATTAGTTTATTTTACAATTTTATAGGAATCATATTTGCCATAACCGGTCTTTTAAAACCTTTTATCGCGGCTATTTTAATGCCTTTAAGTTCTTTATCCGTAATTATTTTTTCTCTATTATCTACTTGGATGGTTTCACGAAGATTTCTATCTTAGATGAATAAAAAATTTTTTATGGATATATTAATCATTATGATATTATCTAGTATTTCTTTAGGAGGTATTTTTCTTATAATTTTCTTAATCAGTCTTTATTATGGTCAATTTGATGATTATGAATCTCATAAAATTAGAATTTTAATAGATGATCATAAAAAAAACAAATAATAATTATGTTTTATTATGAAAATAGTAACATATTACTACAATAATCGTATTGTAAAAGCTTTTCTATATGCTACAATATTTTGGGCTATTATTGGATTTTTTGCAGGATTAGTTATTTCTCTCCTATTATTTTATCCTGAATTACCTGATTTTATATTAGGAAGCAAACTAAAAAATTCCCAAGGAATAATGGGATTTGGTCGTTGGAGGATGTTACATACTAGCACAGTAGTATTTGCTTTCGTTGGGAATATTATTTTCACAGGATCTTACTATTCTTTACAACGTTTATTAAAAACTAGAATATTTAGTGATTACCTTAGTTGGATTCATTTTTGGGGATGGCAAATTTTTATTCTTTCTACTTGGATTACTTTTTTGTTGGGAATAAATACTAGTAAGGAATATGCGGAACATGAATGGCCTATAGATATAGGAATTTTTTTTATTTGGATGATTTATGGAATCAATATGATTGGAAGCATTTTAAAAAGAAAAATCAAACATTTATATGTAAGTATTTGGTTTTTTTTAGGTACATGGGTTGCGGTAGCCATGTTACACATTTTTAATAATCTTGAATTACCTATTGATATTCTAACTTTTAAAAGTTATTCTATATATGCTGGAGTTCAAGATGCTTTAATGCAATGGTGGTATGGACATAATGCAGTAGCATTTATTTTAACTACTCCTATACTTGGATTAATGTATTATTTTGTTCCAAAAGCCTCTAATCAACCCATTTTTTCCTATAAACTTTCTATTATTCATTTTTGGTCTTTAATATTTATATATATATGGGCTGGCCCCCACCATCTCATGTATACGTCTCTTCCTAATTGGGCTCAAATTTTAGGGACTATTTTTTCCATTATGCTAATAGCCCCTTCATGGGGGGGGATGATAAATGGATTACTGACCTTAAGAGGAGATTGGGAAAAAGTAAAAAAGGATCCTATTTTGAAATTTTTTTCAGTAGGGATTGTTTGTTATGGAATGGCAACTTTTGAAGGGCCTATGTTAGCTACTAAAACACTAAATTCCATTGCTCATTTTACAGATTGGGTTATCGCTCATGTTCACTTAGGAACTTTAGGATGGAATGGATTCATGGCTTTTGGAATAATCTATTGGTTAACACAAAAATTATGGAATACTAAACTATATTCTACATTATTAGCAAATATTCACTTTTGGTTTGGAATATTTGGGATCATACTCTATATTTTTCCACTGTATTTTGGATCCGTATTACAATCTGAAATGTGGAAAAAATTTAATCCTGATGGAACTCTAGTATACAAAAACTTTTTGGATACAGTTTTATCTATTATTCCTTTTTATAAAATAAGATTTATCGGTGGGATCATTTATTTTTTAGGTTTTATTATGATGATTTATAATATTTTTAAAACCATACAAAAAGGATATTTTACTAATAATGAACCCTTTCAAGCCCTCTTATTTCATGATAATGAAAATAAAATAGAAAAAAAGGAAAAGTTTCATAGTTGGTTGGAACAAAGACCTATACAATTTGCTATTCTTTCTTTTATAGCTGTAGCTATTGGAGGATTTATAGAAATAATTCCTACTTTAGTGATAAAATCTAATATTCCTACTATTGATAATGTAAAACCTTATAAGGCCCTTGAATTAGAAGGTAGGGATTTATTTGTAAGAGAAGGATGCAATTCCTGTCATAGTGCACAAGTTCGTCCTTTTCGAGATGAGGTAGTTCGTTATGGAGAATATTCTAAAGCAGGAGAATTTATATATGACCATCCATTTCTTTGGGGATCTAAAAGGACAGGTCCTGATTTAGCTAGAGAAGGGGGTAAAAATCCTAGTTCATGGCATTTTAACCATATGTATAATCCTCGTTCTACATCTCCTAGATCTATTATGCCAAGATATCCTTGGCTTATTTATAATAAATTGGATAGATCTAATACAGAAAAAAAAATAAAAGCTATGGTAAAATTAGGTGTTCCATATACTTTAAAATATATAAAAAATATATATAAGGATATGGATACTCAAGCAATAAAAATTGTATCTGATATTTATCAGGAATATCCAAGTTTAAAAAAAGAAATAGATAAACAGAGAAAAATAGAAAAAGAAAAATTTATTCCTTTGGAAAAAAGAGAGATCATAGCCCTAATTTCTTATTTACAACGTTTAGGTACAGATATTAAATCTTAAAGAAAAAAATTGATGATAAGTTTTTTTAAACAAAATTTTATAACAGAAAAATATATAGGAATATTTCAATCTATTATGTTAATTTTATTTTTTATCGCTTTTTTTTTCATTTTATTTTTGGTATTTGTAAAATCTGAAAAATATTATAAAGAGGTAAGTATAATTCCTTTAGAAGGAGAAGAAAAAAAATAAAAATATTTATGAGATCTAAAATTCCTTCTTTTATTATTATTCCTACTTTTTTATCCGTTATAATATTTATCCTCTATATCCTTTTAGGAATAGATCATCGTTCGTACATAGTTGATCCAATAACTATATTTTTTTTTATTATTATAACAATATTGTTGTTTATTTTAGATTCTATTAATAATTTAATCTATCGGAGAAAATTAAAATTTCTTACAGAAGAAGAAAGACGTAAAATTTTTGAAGAAAATGAAGGAAATTATTTTTATAGATTCTATAAATTTTTATTTCATGATTCCAAAAAAATGAATCAAGGAGTAAAAAAAATAGATCATGGATTTGATGGAATTCTAGAATTAGACAATAAATTACCAATGTGGTGGATTCATCTTTTTTATACTACCATTGTTTTTTCCGCAATTTATTTTTTTTCTTATTTATTCATGGATTTTTCCAATCCTTATAAAGAATATGAAATATCTTATAAAAATCAGTTAAGAGAAATAGATATTTTTGAGAAAAATACCCCTCAAGTAACTATAGAAAATGCTTTTTTTAATCCAAAATTGATTGATAGTGGAAAAATTCTTTTTGAAGAAAATTGTTCTACTTGTCACCAATCTGATGGTAGTGGAAATATAGGTCCTAATTTAACAGATGATTACTGGATAAATATAATAGAAAAAGATTTATTTAAGAATATATTCTCCATTATTTGGTATGGTAGTAAGAATAATCCTACTATGCGTGCTTTTGGTCAATCAGGTGAAATTAAAGGAAATGATATTCATAAAATATCTAGTTATGTTTATTTTATAAATAAAAAATCAAAAAAACCTATAAAATACAAAGCCCCTCAAGGAAAAAAAAATATGGATTGGAATAAAATTTAATTGATTCAATTTTGATTATTCTTTCTGTTTTTTTGGAGTAAACATACACATTAATTATGAAAATTAAATTTAGCTGGGGAACCGGTATTATATTATCTTTTTCCTTTTTTATCATTTTTATCATTTATATTGCGTTTTTCTTTCCTCATGTAGGAAGTCAGCTTGTATCCGATAGATATTATGAAGAAGAAATGAGATATCAAGAAATTATAAATGAGAAAAAAAATGTATTAAAACTTCCTAATAAAATTAAAATATTCATATTATCCTCTGGAATTAAAATTATCTTTCCAGAAGTTTTAGATAATATTCATGGTTTTTTTACTTTATTCAGATTTTCGTCTAAATATTTAGATTTTACTCGATCTTTTAAAATTTTTAAATCTTCAAGTAAGATATTATTTATTCCTAAAAAAATTTTGAAAAAAGGATTTTATAAACTTATAATTAGATGGGAATCTGATAAAAAAAAATATTTTTTTGAGAAAGATTTATTTTGGTTATCCTAATGTTTTTTTTTTAAAACTTATTTTTTTATTTGTTTTCAAAACTATATCAATATTCAGTATAATGAGAAAAGACATAAATAATTTTCGTGAAGAATCTTTAAATTATCATAGTAAATTTCCTTCTGGAAAAATACAAATATCTCCAACAAAAAAATATAATAGTCAAAGAGATTTATCTCTAGCATATTCTCCAGGAGTAGCAGAGCCTTGCAAAGAAATAGCACGTTTTTCTAGAGACGTATATAAATACACATCTAAAGGAAACTTAGTAGCTGTTATTACTAACGGAACGGCTGTTTTAGGTCTTGGAAATATTGGAGCCTTGGCTTCTAAACCTGTAATGGAAGGAAAAGCAATTTTATTTAAAATATTTTCTGGGATTGATGTATTTGATATAGAGATTGATGAATCTGATCCGGAAAAATTTATAAATGTTGTAAAAGCTATTTCTCCAACTTTTGGAGGAATAAATTTAGAAGATATAAAAGCACCAGAAGCGTTTGAAATAGAACGAAGACTAAAATCTGAATTAAATATACCAGTAATGCATGATGATCAACATGGAACGGCTATTATTTCAGGTGCTGCATTACTTAATTCTATCACTTATGTTGGGAAAAAAATACATGATATAAAAATGGTAATTAATGGTGCTGGAGCGGCTGCTATTTCTTGTGCAAGAATTTATAAACATCTTGGAGTAAAATCTAAAAATATCCTTATGTTTGATAGTAAAGGATTATTACATAATTCACGAAAAGACTTAAATAAAGAAAAAAAAGAATTTTCAGTAAATACTTACTATCCTAAAAATTTAGCAGAAGCAATTAAAAATTCGGATGTTTTTATAGGTTTATCCATAGGTGGTATATTAACTCCAGATATGTTAAAAAGTATGGCAAAAGATCCAATTGTATTTGCTATGGCCAATCCAGATCCTGAAATTGATTATGACTTAGCTATAAAAGTACGACCAGACGTTATTATAGCTACAGGTAGAAGTGATTATCCTAATCAGGTAAATAATGTACTAGGATTCCCTTATATTTTTAGAGGAGCATTAGATGTTCATGCAAGTATTATCAATGATGAAATGAAATTAGCGGCTATTCATGCTATTGCTTCTTTAGCAAAAGAACCTGTACCAGAACAAGTTAATATTGTTTATAACAAAAAAAATATTTCTTTTGGAAAAGAATACATTATTCCAAAACCTTTTGATAATCGGTTAATTACTCGTGTATCCCCTGCTGTAGCTAAAGCAGCTATGGATTCTGGAGTTGCTAAAAATCCTATTTTAGATTGGAAAAAATATAAAGAAAAATTGCTAGATAGAATGGGATATGAAAGCAAAATTCTAAGAATGATTCAAAATAGAGCACGTACAAATCCTAAAAAAGTTGTTTTTTGTAATGGAGAAGAATATAACATCCTTAAATCTGCTCAAATTCTTAATAAAGAAGGAATTATTTCTATTCCAATTGTTTTAGGAAATGAAAATCGTATAAAAAATTTAATGAATACAAATAATTTGAATGTAGAACTCAAAATTATAGATCCTGAAAAAGAAAAGAATATAAAAAAAATAGAACATTATTCTCAAATACTTTGGAAAAGAAGAAATAGAAAAGGGTTAACTTTATACGAGTCAAAAATAAAAATGCGTACAAATGATTATTTTGGAGCCATGATGGTAGACCAAGGAGAAGCCGATGCCGTTATGACAGGATATTCTAGGAGTTTTTCATTAAGTTTACGAATTCTATTAGAGGTTATCGGAAGATCGGATACTTTTCATAAGACAGCGGGAATGATGATTTTATTAACCAAACGTGGTCCTTTATTTTTAGCAGACACTTCCGTAATTCCAAATCCAACTAGTGAAGAATTAGCAAGAATTGCTCTTATGGCTTCTTATGTAGTTAAAGATTTTGATATTGAACCACATATAGCAATGTTATCCTTTCAAAATTTTTCATCAAATTCAAAAATTTCTTCTAAAGTATCTCAAACAGTAGCCTTTTTACATAAAAAATATCCTGATTTAATAGTAGATGGAGAATTACAACCTGATTTTGCATTAAATGAATTTTTATTAGCTAGTAAATTTCCTTTTTCCAAACTTGTTAAAAAAAAAGCGAATATTTTTATATTTCCAAATCTTGAATCTGGAAATATGACTTATAAGTTTATTAGAGGATTAGGAAATATTCCAATTATTGGACCTGTAATGTTAGGAATGCGGAAACCAGCACATATTATGCAAATGCAATCAAGTATAGAAGAAATTGTAAATCTTTCAACTTTATGCGTAATAGATGCACAAATTAGAAAAAATTAAGAATAGGTTTTTTAAATAATATTTTTTCTCCAAAGTGAATTCTAACTTGTTCTTTAAAAAATGGAGAAATTGAACTAGATGTATAAAAAATTGTATTATTATTCCATTTTTTGGGATGAATACATAATAAATTATTATCACATAATTTTTTTTTGATTTCCTGAACTACAATTTTTTGTATATCTATTAAACGTACTTTACCATGATAAAAATTATTTATTTTTTTTTTCAAAAATAAGTAATGAGTACAAGCTAATAATAACGTATCTATTGATTGTAGATGATTCAAATAATATTTGATGATAGAATTAATCTTTATTTTTTCAAATCCATTTTCAATTATTGTAGCTAACAAAGGTGTAGATATTTGAATAATATCTAAGTGAGGAAAATATTTCTTAATTTTTTTATGATAAAAATTGGAATGTATGGTAGCCGTAGTCCCCATTATTCCTATTCTTTTAGAAGAAAGAAATATTTTATTTTTTACTATGGGATCTATAACATTGAATATTAATATTTTTTTATAAAATTCTTTTTTAATCAAATCTAAAGCATTAGAAGTTATAGAATTACAAGCTATTACTATAGCTTTACATTTTTTTTTGTAAAGGAAAGAAGCAATTTTTATAGAATTATTTCTAATAAAATCTTTAGACTTATTTCCGTAAGGCATGTTTTTAGTATCTCCAAAATAAATAATCCATTCATTAGGCATATAGGTTTTAATTTCTTTAGCTATAAGAATTCCTCCAATTCCAGAATCAAATATTCCTATCGGAGAATAGGGACTTATTCTCATTTTGTTGATTTTTAGGAAAAACAAAGAAAAAAAGAATTATACTTTTTCTAAAAAGTAGAAAGAATAGTTATAACAACCTATAAAAAAAAAGTACCATCATTATTATTATTCGTTATTGACTTAGGAAAACTTATTGATCAATAAATTTTTTCTTAATTTATTTTTTAACCTTGCTGCTTTATTCATATGTATGATATTTTTTTTAGATAATTTATCTATCATAGAAAAAACCTTAGAATACTCTTCCTTTTTTTTTACCCCTTTTATTAATTGTTTAATAGAAGTTCTTGTGCTTTTATATACATATTTATTACGCAAACGTCTAGTATGATTTTGTCTAATTCTCTTTAATGCAGATAAATGATTTGCCATAGGAATAATCCAGTATTTTGATAGCCCATAGGGGAATCGAACCCCTCTTTCCAGGATGAAAACCTGACGTCCTAACCAATAGACGAATGGGCCAGGATACAAATTTAATTTTTTTTACATTTAATACAAGTATTTTATTTAAATTTGAATCTCTATTAATAATTTATTAGAATTTCTCTTGAAAAAGATAAAAAAAAGAAAAAATTATTCCGATCATAAATTCTAAAATTTTTTTATTTTTTGTATTCTATTCTCATTTTTTTTCTATTCCGTTATTACATGGAGATATGGTATATAAGAAAAATTCTGAAAAAATTTCTTTCAGAAAAAAGAAACAGAATCCATACTACGATAAGAAAGACTATTTTCAAATTATTAAAAATAAATTTTTTCTAAAAAAGAAAATGGATTTTCTTATTGAAGAAGCTAAAAATTATATGTATACTCCATATAGATATGGTGGAAACACTAAAAATGGAATAGATTGTTCTGCTCTCATAAAAAATGTTTTTGCATCTTATAAGATTTCATTACCACGTATATCTTCCAATCAAGCTAAAAAAGGTTTTTTGGTCCCTAAAAAATATATAGAAAAAGGAGATCTCTTATTTTTTGCTACAGGAAAATTTAGAAAAAAAATTAATCATGTAGGAATGGTAATCCATATAAGTCATAATAACATATTCTTTATTCACGCCTCTACATCAGGAGTCCTTATTTCTCGATTGTATCAAAAATATTGGAAAAATAGATTTATTACAGCAAGGAGAATTCTTTATTCCTCATCATAATCAATTGAAAAACCTAAATATTTCAAATCCATCCAAAAATTTGGATATGATTTTTCCACAACTTTTGGTTCCTCTATTTTCAGAGAATAAGATAATCCAAATGAAGAAAAAGCCATAGCCATTCTATGATCTTGATAAGTTTTTATTATGATAGAAGAATCCATTTTTTTTGGAAAAAAATCTATTATTTCTAAACAAGAACTTGTGATTTTGGTAATCACCCCAAATTTTAATAATTCATTTTTTAAAGCTTCCAAACGATCTGTTTCTTTAATTTTTAAGGTTTCTAAACCTTTTAAATAACACTTAACACCAAGAAAAGCACAAGTGACAACAATAGTTTGTGCAAGATCTGGAGTTTTATTTAAATCTAAATTAATGACTCTAGGTTGAGTAAAATTTAACTTCTTACTTAATGTTATTCTACTTTTTTCAAAAATTGTGGATATTCCAAAATATTTTTCATAGATGGAAGAAACTTCTCTATCTCCTTGTAAACTTTCATTTTTATAGTAACTTAAAGTTATATTACTTTTTTTTACTATGCTAGCCATTGAGTAATAATAAGATGCAGAACTCCAATCTGATTCTATAGAAAAATATTTTTTTCCTTTTTCTTTTCCTGGATAAATATGAATGACTTTTTCTTTCCATGATATTTTTATTCCTGCTATAGTTAATAAATCAAAAGTCATTTTTATATATGGCATTGATGTAATATCTTCTTTTAAAGATATTTTTAATCCCATTTTAAATTTACTAGATATTAACATTAAAGAACTAATATACTGACTACTAATTCTAGCATTGATATCTATTTCTCCTCCTAAAATTTTCTTACCAATAATTTTTATTGGTGGATATCCAATTTTTTCTAAATAAATAATTTCCGATCCTAATTTTTTTAAAGAATCTACAAGAACAGATATAGGTCTTTCTTTCATTCTATTTGACCCTGTCAATATGACTTCTTTTCCTTCTTGTATAGACAAATAGGAAGTTAAAAAACGCATAGCAGTTCCGGAATGATGAATGTTTAATATTTTAGAAGTACTATCCAAACTTTTGGCTAAAACTTTTGTATCTTCACAGTTAGAAATATTTTCAATATGAATATCATCTTTATAAATAGCTTTTAAAATTAAAAGACGGTTAGATATACTTTTAGATCCCGTTATAGATATAGAACCGTATAATTTTTTCCTTTTTTTGTGAATTTTTATATAAGAAGGCATATTTCTTATTTTAATTTTTCATTTTTATGGTGTCTTTCATGATCTCTAGATTTTTTTTTTTTTAATTTTTTATGAAAAGATTCTTCCAAATTAATTCCAGTTTGATTAGCTAAACAAAGTAAGACAAACAAAACATCGGATAATTCTTCTCCAAGATCTTCTTTTTCTTTACAATTTTTTTTTAAGGATTGTTCTCCATAATTCCTAGCAATAATTCTAGAAACTTCACCTACTTCTTCAGATAAAAGAATGGTATTGGTTAATATATCAAAATAACGTATTCCATGATTTACAACCCAATTATGAACTAGTTTTTGTATATTTTTGATTTCCAAATTTTTTTTATTGATTCTTTTTTTTTTCTAATAAAATTTTTACATGATTCATAATAGAATCTCGATCAATTTTATATTTTTTTAATAACTCCATCGGTTTCCCACTTTCACCAAAAGTATCGTTAACCGCTACTAAACTTTGATGGACAGAAAGTCTTTTAGTCGTAATTACTCTAGCTATACTCTCTCCTAATCCTCCAAAATAATTATGTTCTTCTGCTGTTACAATACATTTTGTTTTATCAATGGAATTTAAAATTATTTTTTCATCTAATGGCTTTATTGTATGAACATTAATAACTTCACAAGTTATTCCCTTTTTTTCATACAATATCCTAGCCGCCTCTAAAGATTCCCATACTAAATGACCTGTACTTACAATAGTAATATCTTTTCCTTCTGTTAAAAGAACGGCTTTTCCAATTTCAAATATTTGATTTTTATCCGTAAAATTAGCTACGGAAGGCCTTCCAAATCGGAAGTATACTGGTCCTAAATAATTGGCTATAGCTAAAGTAGCTGCATAAGTTTGGTTATAATCGCAAGTATTAATCACTGTCATACCAGGGAGCATTTTCATCATTCCAATATCTTCTAAACTTTGATGTGTAGCTCCATCTTCACCAAGAGTCAATCCGGAGTGAGAAGCACATATTTTCACATTTTTATAAGAATAAGCAATGGATTGACGTATCTGATCATATACACGAGATGTTGCAAAATTGGCAAATGTTCCAGCAAAAGGAATATATTTACCAATGCTTAGGCCCGCAGCTATTCCAATCATATTAGCCTCTGCAATTCCAATTTGAAAAAATCGTTCAGGAAATTCTTTAGAAAAACGATTCATAAATAGAGAACTGGTAAGATCTGCACATAATGCTACTACTTTATTGTTTTTTCTACCTAATAAAGACAAAGCATTTCCAAATCCAGCTCTGGTTTCTTTGAATCCTTTATTTTCATATATTTTTATCATAATCCTTTTATATTTTTGGAAAATCTCCAAAGGTTTCAGGAAGCTGTAATAGTGCTTTTTTTAATTCCTCTTCATTAGGAGATTTTCCATGCCATACATTATTCCCTACCATAAAATCTACACCATATCCCATTTCGGTATATAGGATAATTAAGATAGGTCTTCCTTTTCCAGTCTCATTTTTTGCTTTTTTTAAAATATTAATCACTTTTTCAATATTATTTCCTTTTAATTCTTCTAAAACCTTCCAATCAAAAGATTCGAATTTTTTTTTAAGATTTCCAAGAGGAAGAACTTCATCGGTATTTCCATCTATTTGTTGTCTATTATAATCTACAGTAGCTATATAATTATCTATACCTCTAGATCCTGCATATAAAACAGATTCCCATATCTGTCCTTCATTCAATTCTCCATCTCCATGTAAACTATAAATAATACTATTATTCTCTTTACTAAGTTTTTTAGATATAGCAGCACCAATCGATACAGACATCCCTTGCCCCAAGGATCCTGAAGAAATTCGTATTCCTGGAAGATTTCCATGTACAGAAGGATGTCCTTGTAAACGAGAATTTAATTTTCTAAAAGAAGATAATTCTTTTATAGAAAAAAAACCAGAACGAGCTAATACACTATAATAAACAGGAGATATATGTCCATTTGATAAAAAAAAGAAGTCTTCTTTTTTCCCCTCCATAGAAAATTTTTTTGGATCGTAATGCATTATTTCTTGATATAAAGCAACAAAGAATTCTGTACATCCTAAAGATCCACCAGGATGTCCAGAATTTGCGTTATTTACCATACGTAATATATCTCTTCTTACTTGAGTACATAAGTTTTTTAAATAACGTATACGTAAATTTATATTCATAATTTTAAAAAAATTTATAGAATTTTATTTTTGCACAAAAGTAACAATTAATTATGAGTATTCTAAACAGAAAAGCAAAATTTCAATATAAATTAATAGAAGAATATATAGCTGGAATTCAACTGTTTGGTACTGAAGTTAAATCTATAAGACAAAATAAAGCTAATATAACGGAAAGTTTTTGTCAAATAAAAAATGGAGAATTGTATTCTATTAACATGTATATTTCTGAATATAAGTTTGGAACTACTTGGAATCACCAAAGCAGAAGAGAAAGAAAGTTATTGTTAACTAAAAAAGAATTAATAAAAATAGAAAAAAAGTTAAAATTACCTGGATTAACTATTATTCCTACTAAATTATTTTTTAGTGAAAAAGGATATGTGAAAGTACAAATTTTTTTAGCAAAGGGGAAAAAAATATATGATAAGCGTGAATCTATAAGAAATAGAGATATTGTTCGTGAAATTAGACAATCTTTCAAAAGATAATTTTTAAAATCATATATATAATTTATATTTGTTTAGGTTCAAATTCAAAGAAATTATAATTCTATGAAAAAAAAATTCAATTTTTTTATTATTGCTTTTTTTGTTTTACTTTCGTCTGTATCCTCTCAATATTCTCATTCTAAGAAAAAATGGTCTATTCGAATAGGTGCGAATGATATTAACTATTATCCAAGAAGTTATCCTATTAAATTTTTTTTACACAAAAAAAATAATAGTATCAATCCTATTTTTTCTAATGTAGAATTGGTGCATAATATAAATAAAAATCTGGGGTTATATTTAGAGGGTTCTTTAGGAATGGTAGACAATAATAGATGGAAAATAATAGATGGATTTTTCTTGAAATTTGGTCCTGGAATTAATTTCTATTTTTTACCTCAATATTGGTTTGATCCTTATTTTAGATTAGGAGGTGGTTATCATAAATTTAATTATAAAAATAAAATATTAAGAATTTCAGGATCCAAATTTTATAAATTGAATAAGAAAGATTTTTTTCTATTAGATGGAGGATTGGGTATCAATTTTTGGATTGTATCTAATTTTGGTATTAACATTCAAAGTACCTATAATCATGTATTTGCAACTCATTCAAGAGATTATTTAAATTTTTGTAAACATTCCATGGGTTTAGTATTCCGTTTCGGAGGGGTACATGAAAATTATTCTGATAATTATGATAATAAGGAACAAAAGAAAATAATAGAAATCAATAAAGAAGATTCTTACTTACCTTCTATAATAGAAAAAAAAGAGGAGAAAGAGGATAAAAATATTCTAGAAAATTCGGAATATGAAAATAAAATTTGCTGCGAAAAAGAAGACTTAGATTATGATGGTATTTTAGATAAAGAGGATTCATGTCCTGATAAATTTGGATTAAAAAAATTTAAAGGATGTCCAGATACAGATTCTGATAATATTCCAGATATTGAAGATCTTTGTCCCAACAAATATGGAACAAAAGAAAATAAAGGATGTCCAGATAAAATAATTTTCAATCCTATTTTATTTGATCTTGGAAAAGATACATTATCTTCTAGTTCATTAGGAATTATTGATAATATTTCTGAAATTATGATCAAAAAACTTCCTAATTCTAAATTTTATATAAATGGATATACAGATTCTTATGGAAAATATTCTTATAATAAAAGATTATCCTTAAGAAGAGCGAATTCTGTATTTGAAGCTTTGGTATCCAAAGGAGTAGATCCTTCTAGAATGGAAATTAGAGGATTAAGAAAATATGCAAAAAAGAAGAGTAAAGGAAGATATGTTGAAATAACAATAAAAAAATAATCATAAAAAACCTCTTGATTTTAAAGGGGTTTTTTATTTTCTTTTAGAAAAAGAAAAAGAAATATAAAGACTTAATTCATAAAGAATTAATAGAGGAATTAAAACGATTATCGTACTTAAAATATCTCCAGGTGTAATTGCAGAAGCGATGATTAAGATCATCAAAAAAGCATGTTTTCTATATTTTTTCAAGAATGTATAGGTTATTAATTCTATTTTAGTAAGAAAAAAAATCAAAATTGGGAATAAAAAAGTTATTCCCATAGATAGCATAGAATGCATCATCAAAGATATATAATCCGATAAATCAAATATATTTTTTGGAATGGAACTAATTCTAAATGTATAACCAAAATGAATTAAAAATGGACATAATACAAAATAACCAAAAAGAATTCCAGATATAAATAGAAATGTGACTATAATAATGATTCCCCGAGAATATTTTCTTTCTTCATCAGAAAGAGCAGGTTTTATAAATTTCCAAAATTCATAAAATATGTAAGGAAAAGATAAAATAAATCCTCCGATACAACAGGTCCATATATACATATTAAATTGACCAAATATTTGTCTATTTTGTATTTCTAAATTTTTTGAAAAAAAAGAAATAGGATCATGATTTATTCCAAAAAAAAGAAATTCTAATTTAGAAAATATACGGTAAGTAATGAAATCCGTTTTTGCTGGACCAAAAAGAATATAATCAAATATAACATATTTATTATTCATCAAAATAATAGTTGCAATTATAATTGCACATAAACTATGAATCATATGTTTTCTGAGCTCTTCAATATGTTCCCAAAACGGCATTTCTTTTTTTTCATTTTTCATAATAATATATAGAAATACGATAAAATACTTCTTTTTTATTTACAAAAAATTGTAAATTTCACAGAAAATATTGTTAGTCTAAGTTTTTTTACCCAAAAATAAGAACTAGTATATTATGGATATTCTATTAGTTAAATTTATCAGTGTAAATAAAATATTTTAATCATCAATGAAATGTGGAATTATTGGTCTTCCAAATATAGGAAAATCAACATTATTTAATCTTATTTCTAATTCTAAAGCTTTATCAAAAAATTTTCCTTTTTGTACCATAGAGCCTAATTATGGAATTACGAAAGTTCCAGATCAAAGATTGTATGAATTAAAAACCTTGATTAATCCAAAAAAAATAGTTCCATCCAAAATAAAAATAGTAGATATTGCTGGATTAATTAAAGGATCACATAAAGGAGAAGGATTAGGGAATAAATTTCTATCCCATATTCGTGAAACAAGTGTTATCATCCATATGATTCGTTGTTTTAACGATATTCGTGTACTTCATGTAGAGGGGGAAATAAATCCAATTAGGGATAAAGAAATTATTGATATAGAATTACAATTCAAAGATCTAGAAACGATAGAAAAGAGATTAGAAAAAACTTCTAAAAATAAAAAATCTGTAAGTACTATACTACTAAAAAAAATTTTTTCTTTTCTAAAAGAAGGAAAAAATATTAGAACATTTCCATTTAAAAATAATGAAAAAAAGTACATAGATGATTTACAGTTACTAACAATTAAACCTGTTCTTTATGTATGCAATATAGATGAGGAAAATAATCCTAATCTAAAAAAAATAAAAAAAATGGTAGAAAAGGAAAAATCAACTTTAGTAGTTTTATCGTTGAAAAAAAATCATATTTCAGGAATTGATATGATTATCAAGAAATCATATCAATTATTAAATTTACAAAGTTTTTTTACAATAGGAAAAGAAGAAATACGTGCTTGGTCTATTCCAAATAATTGTACCGCTTACCAAGCTGCTTCTGTGATACATACAGATTTAAAAAAAGGATTTATTTGTGCAGAAATTATTCATTACAAAGATTTTATAAAATATGGATCAGAAGAAAAAGCGAAAAAAGCAGGGAAAACATTTTTAGTAGGAAAAAATTATCTTATTAAAGATGGAGATATTATCCATTTTCGATTCAATCTATGAAAAATTTTTCTTTGGAATAATTAATTCCTTTTAAGGTTTCAAAAATTAATTGTATCGTTTTTTCCACATCTTTTTTATGTACCATTTCTACTGTGGTATGCATATATTTAAGAGGTATGGAAATTAAAGAAGAGGAAACTCCCTTATTAGAATAAGCAAAAGCATCTGTATCGGTTCCCGTGTATCTAGATGAAACCAAACGTTGAAAAGAAATTTTTTGATTCTTAGAAGTATCAATAATGAATTCTCTAAGATTTTTATGTATTGAAGGAGCATATCCGATCACAGGTCCTAAACCACATTTAATATCTCCCTGTATTTTTTTATCAATCATCGGAGTGTAAGTATCATGTGTTACATCAGTAACAATAGCTATATGAGGATTTATTGCATGAGAGATCATTTTAGCCCCTCTCAATCCTACTTCTTCTTGAACAGAATTCACCACATACAATCCAAATTGTAAATCAATTCCATGTTCTATTATCATTTTTGCTACTTCTGCAATTATAAATCCTCCTATTTTATTATCCAAAGACCTGCAAACAAAATAATTATGATTCATAATAAAAAATTCATCAGGATATGTGATGAAACATCCTACATGAACGCCTATTTTTTCTACTTCTTTTTTATCAAAAGCCCCAATATCTATAAAAATATTATCTAAATTAGGGTTTTTTTCTTCTAAAGATTTTCTTGTATGAATAGCTGGCCAACCAAATACACCATCTACTAACCCTTTTTCTGTGTGTATAACGACTCTTTTCGATGGAGCTATTTGATGATCAGACCCTCCATTTCTAGAAACATAGATTAATCCGTCTTCTGTTATATAATTCACATACCAAGATATTTCATCCGCATGAGCTTCAATTATTAATTTGTAAGGAGAATGACTAGGATTAATAACTCCTACAACGGTTCCATACAAATCAGTTTCTATTTTTTCTACATAATAACTAATATAATCTTTCCATATTTTTTGACCTTCACTTTCGTATCCAGTTGGGGAAAAACTATTTAAATATTTATTAAGAAATCTTATAGATTTATCATTTATTGAATAACGGTTTTTATTATCCATAATTTTTTATCATTAAATATTAATATACCCTTCAAAAATAAATTGAACAGAGCCTGTTAAATTTATTTCTTTATATTGATCATGTATTTTTTTAAATGAAATCCATAACTTTCCTCCTAAAGTGTAAGCTAAAACTTTTCCATAAGAATCAAGATATGGAATAGTTCCTGTTTCATAAGCTGCAATAGCAGAAGCTGTAACTCCTGTTCCACAAGATAAAGTTTCGTTTTCCACTCCTCTTTCGTAAGTCCGTACTTTTATCGTATTACTTCCAAGAACTTCCACAAAATTAACATTGACTCCTTCTTCATCATAAGGTTTCTGAACTCTAATTTTTCTACCTTTTTTATAAACGTCTATTTTTTGAATATTTTTTACAAAAAGAACATGATGTGGAGATCCCGTATTCAAGAAAACATATTTTGGATAAATTTTTATCGTATTTATTTCTATATCCATTAGATTCATGGAAATCAAATTTTTATCCTGTATTATTCCATAGTGAATTCCATCTATAGCTCTAAAATAAATTTTATTTTCTTTTGTTATTCCTAATTTTTTTGAAAAAGAAATCGCACAACGTCCTCCATTTCCACACATTGTACTTTCTTTTCCATCAGAATTATAATACTTCATATAAAAATCACTTTTAGAATCATTTTTAATTAAAATAATTCCATCAGCTCCAATTCCAAAACGCCTATTACATAATTTTGTAAAAAAAGTAGGTCTACATTCCGGAATTCTTTTTTTTCGAATATCTAGTATAATGAAATCATTACCTGTTCCTTGGTATTTAAAAAAATTTAATTTCATGAAAAAAATAAGAAAAAGTTAACATTATTTTTTAAATAAAGTTTACTTTTAAGTATCATATTTATATATTTGTGTAGTTAGGATAATTATAAGAAATAAACATGAAGAAAATAGTTGTTTATATTGTTATTAGTAGTATACTTAGCTCAGTAATGACTATTGCAGCATACAAAAAATATACTAAAGAAGAGCCAAAATTTTTTCCATATGGATCTTCGTTCGAAAGGACCCCTCCATCAACCTCATCTTCATTAATTAGTTCTGCTGGATTACCTGATTTTACAAGAGTGGTAGAAAAAACGATACATGCAGTAGTGAATATAAAAAATTATTCTAAAAAATATAGTAATCGATTGAATTTCGATCCATTTGACTTCTTCTTTGGATTTCCTGATGATTTTGGAGGAAGAGGAAAAATACCTAAAAGAAATGATATACCTGGACTTCATGGATCTGGAGTAATAATATCTCCTGATGGATATATTGTTACAAATAATCATGTCATAAAAGATGCAGATAAGATAGAAATAACTCTTAGTGATCAAAGAACTTATAGAGCAAAACTTATTGGAACAGATACCAGTACGGATATAGCTTTATTAAAAATAAATGAAAAAAATTTACCTTTTATTTATTTTTCGGATTCTAATAAAGTACAAGTAGGAGAATGGGTTTTAGCAATAGGAAATCCTTTTGATTTGAATTCTACTGTTACTGCAGGGATCATAAGTGCTAAAAATAGAAGTTTAGGAATATTAAGAGGAGAAACTCAAACAGCTATAGAATCTTTTTTTCAAACAGATGCAGCTGTTAATCCTGGTAATAGTGGAGGAGCATTAGTAAATACAAATGGAGAACTAATTGGAATTAATACGGCTATTTCTTCTAATTCAGGAAATTTTATAGGATATAGTTTTGCAGCTCCTTCAAATTTAGTTGGAAAAGTAATACAGGATATCAAGAAATACGGAACTGTACAACGTGCATATTTAGGAGTTAGAGGAATGGATCTTTCTAAGGCTGAATATTTGAAAGCTTATAACAATGAAACACATCAAAATATAAAACCACAACAGGGGTTCTTGATTGGAGAAGTATTTGACAGAAGTGGAGCCTATGAAGCAGGTCTTAAAAAAGGAGATATTATAAAAAGTATAGACGGTAAACCGATTCAAAACGTGGCAGATTTATCTTTTATTGTTGGAACAAAACATCCAGGAGATAAGGTCAAAGTTAATATTATACGTAACAGAGAGATAAAAACTTTTAACGTTACTTTAAAAGATTCACAAGGAAGAAAAAAAATTAGAAAAAGAGAGGAAATAACACCATCGGAATTACTAGGTGCCACCTTTGAAACTCTTGGAAAAGATTCCAAAAAAGATTTTGGAATTGATTATGGTATTAGAATCACAGAAATAAGAACAGGTCGTTTGAGTTCTATAGGGCTGGAAGAAGGAGACATTATTTTATCTATTAATGGAGAAAAAATGAGAAAACCTAATGATGTAGATCGTGTATTAAAAAGATATTCAGGAGATGTAACTATAAAATCCATTAAACAAAATGGTCAAGTATATATAGCAGGGTTTGAAATGAATTAATGTTTACTTCTATTCCAATAAATGAACAATGTGATTACTCCCATAATTACATTTGGAAGCCAAACAGATAAATAAGAAGGAAAATAATCTTTTGTAGAGTAAACTTTCGATATTTCTATAAAAAAAATATAAAAAAAGGCTAATATAAGTCCAATAATTAGATGACCCCCTATTCCTCCTTTTTTTATTTTTGATGATATCGATAATCCTAAAATAGAAAATATAAAAGTAGAAAAAGGTAAACTTGTTCTTTGATAATACTCATTCAAATGCGTATTTATATTACGGATTCCTTTTCTTTTTTCTATATCTATAAATTTTTTAAGTTCCGAAATAGTCATCGTTTCTGCTATGTATTCTTCCGGTAAAAGTTCTTCCGGAGTCATAGAAAAAAATTTTTTTATATAAAATCCTTTGGATAAGATATCTTTATTCTTTTTTATATAAGTTTCTATATAATCATGTAGTATATATATACGATATTTTTTGGACCAAAAAATATTTTTAGCTTTTAAAATATATACTAATTTTTTACCATTAAATTTTTGATATGTAAATCCTTGTCCAATATTTTCTTTTTTTGAGAAATTTCTAATGAATAGATATTCATTATTTGAAATTTGAGCACTTATTGCCTTACTGTTTTCGTATTTACTTTTTTGTCTTGAACTCAATAAATATTGGTAATGAAATTTATTTTTTATTTTATTAGCCATGGGTAAAAAAGAATAATTAATGATTAAAGAAAATCCTCCTATAATGAAAGCTGAAATTAAATAAGGAATGGTAATTCTTTTGAAACTAATTCCGCTACCTAGAATAGCGGTCATTTCGGAATTTTTAGTTAATCTAGATGTAAAAAAAATAATAGATAAAAAAACGGAAATAGGGGAAAAAGTATTAGCTAACCATATAGACCAAAATGGGTAATAAAAAATTAAAGCCTGTTTTATTGATCCTTGATTATTTTCCAACCTATGCATACGTTGAGAAATATCTATAACTATAGACAGTATCTGTAAAAAAAAAGTAATAAATATATAGTTAACAATAACATTATAAATGATATAACGATCCAGTTTTTTCATTTTAAAAACGTTTTTGTAATGAAGAAATTATAGATTTTTTCCAAAAAAAAAGGGATCTTTAAGAATATGATTTCTTTCTTTTTTTATTAAATTAAAATAAAAATAAAGGTGATGTATAGTATAAATTTTTTTTTCAAAATTTTCTTTGGAATAAAAAAGATGTCTTACATAAGATTTACTATAGGATATATCTACATAAGTATTTCCTAATTTATCTAAAAAGGATAAATCTTTTTCTCATTTTTTATTTTTTATATTCAAAATCCCTTCCCAGGTAAATAACATTCCATGACGTCCGTTTCGTGTAGGAATAACGCAATCAAACATATCTATCCCAAGTAAAATTTATTCTAAAAGATCTACAGGATTCCCTCCCTCCATTAAAAAAATATCTAGGTTTTTTTTAGGAAAAAGATCTGTTACTATATTGGTAATATACTGCATTTTTTCTTTATCCTATCCTAAACTTAATCCACCTATAGAATTTCCTTAAGCTTCCAATAAAGCTATCTTTTCTGCATAATATTTTCTTAGATCAGGATAAATACTTCCTTAAGAAATAGGAAACAAAACTTTGTTTGTAATCATACTTTTAGGTCCTTTTTTCTAAGTAAGAATAACATTTTTTTAACCAAGAATGTATTTTTTTAAAGAATCTTTTTTATCTTTATGAATACATGGAAAAGTAGGGAATTCGTCAAAAGCCATAATCATATCTCGAACTATAAAACGTTAAATTTCCATAGATTTTTAAGGAGAAAAAAAATGGGAAGAACCATTTATAAAAAATTTAAATATTATACCTTATTCGATGATTTTATTCAATTTTTTCATAGAATAAATTTGAAAAAATCCACTATCTGTTAATATGGACTCCTTCCAATTCATAAATGAGTGAATTTTTCCTTCATAGTGTGAGAATTCAATTTTTGGACGGAAATATAAATGGATAGGTATTCCCAAGAATAATCTTAGATCCCAACATCATATAGTTCATGTTTTGGAATAGATTTAACACTTTCTTTTGAAAGCTACTGGAATAAAAATAGGAGTTTCTATTTTTCCATGATCTTTTTCTAGTATACCTGCTATTTCTTTAGAATATTTATTAGTATTGATTAAATCAAATTTCATTTTTAATAAAAATTTTTTCGTAAAAATTAAATAAAAATATTACTGAATCATATGTGAAAAATATGAGGATAAAGCATAATTTCGTTTTCAATAGAAAATAAAAACCTATTCAAAGGGTAAAAAATGAAATTTAAACATTATTATTACCATAAACCAGTCCTCCTCAAAGAGAGTATAGATAATCTGGTTACAGATAAAAATGGAATTTATATAGATGCTACATTTGGTGGTGGGGGACATTCTTATGGAATTTTAAAAAAATTAGATAGAAAAGCTACTTTGATCGCTTTGGATCAAGATGAAGAATCCATAAAAAATAACTTCATAAAGGATAAACGTTTCCATTTATTCCAAAAAAATTTTATACATATAAAACATGTATTGAAAAAACTTCATATCGAAAAAGTATCAGGGTTATTAGCTGATTTAGGTATATCTTCTTTTCAAATAGACAATCCTATAAGAGGTTTTTCTCATCAATTAAACTCTACTTTGGATATGAGAATGAATCAGAAGGAGGATACTTATTCTGCTTTACATGTTATCAATAAATATTCAAAAAATGAATTATTTCATATATTTTACAAATATGGAGAATTCAAAAATGCAGTAAAAATTACTGAAAAAATATTAGAAAGACGTTTAAAAAATCCTATTAGAACTACCTTGGATTTAAAAAATATTTTTTTTATGAAAAAGGCCTCTTTTAAGAAAAGAAAAAAATTTTTTTCTAGACTTTTTCAGTCTATACGAATAGAAGTTAATAATGAAATAAAGATTTTAAAAAATCTTTTACTAGAATCTTCCGAAGTTATCCTACCAGGAGGTAGAATCGCCGTGATTTCATATCATTCAATAGAAGATAGAATCACCAAATATTTCTTTAAAACAGGATTTTTGAAACCCAACAATAGTAGCCCTATCGATATAATTCCATTTAAAATGATCCATAAGAAAGTCATTAAACCCAGTATTCAAGAAATTATGGATAATCCAAGATCTAGGAGTGCTAGGTTAAGAATTGCGGAAAAACTATAAATCAATAATAAATAATGAAGACTAATTTCAAAGATATACTGAAAGGAAAATTTTTAGTGAAGGAAGATGCATATCGTAGTTGGAATTTTATTATTTTTATTACTATTCTTTCTTTAATAAGCATTACCAGTTCCCATATGATGGATCGTAAAATTAGAAAAATTACGAATATAAGTGAAGAAATAAAAGAATTGAAATCTGAATATGCGGATATTCATAGTCAATGCCTTAAAATGCAACTATTTTCCGTTTTAAATAAACTGGGAAATATTAATGGGTTAAAACATTTAGAGGAACCCCCATACGAATTAATTTTAGTCGATAAAAAAAAGATGGATAGAAAAAGAAAATGATGAAAAGAAAAAGATATATTTTATTGTATAAATCCTACTTAATTGGTTTTTTATTCCTTTTTATTGCATCCCTAATTATTTTTAATTTATTCTACATTCAGAATTTTTCAGATAGATATAAAAAGTCTTTTATAGAAAGAACAATTAGAACCAATTTAATTAAGGCAAAACGTGGAAATATTTATGCATCAGATAGCAGTATTTTAGCAATGTCTATCATAAGATATGATATTCATATTGATTTTAGATCTATATCAGAAAAATTGTTTCAAGAAAATATTTCCTTTTTGTGTAATTCTTTAGAATCTTTATTAAAAAAACCAAGAAATTTTTTTTATAAAAAATTTCAATACGAAAAAAAAAAGGGAAATAGATATTTTTTATTAGTAAAAAATTTAGATTATCCACATTTCAAAGTATTACGAAATTTTCCAATTTTCAATAAAGGACAAATACGAGGAGGTTTTATTGTAGAAAAGAAAAATTTCAGAGTTCATACATTAGAAAGTATAGGTAAAAGGACTTTAGGATACGATGATCATAGGGGAAAAGCGGGATTAGAAGGAGCCTTTAGTAAGTATCTTAAAGGAAGAGATGGAGAACGATTAGAACAACGTATTAGTTCTAAAATATGGAAACCATTAAATTCAGGAAATGAAATTGATCCAGAAGATGGAAAAGATGTCTATTCTACTATAGATATATCTTTACAAGATATTGCTTATAATGCATTACTTCATGAATTATCCATTTCTAATGCGGATCACGGATGTGTGATCCTTATGAAGGTAAAAAGTGGTGAAGTTAGTGCTATGATTAATTTAGAGAAAACAAAAAAAAATGCTTATGAAGATTTAAGAAATTTTTCTGTATGGGAATGTAGTGAACCTGGATCTACTTTCAAAACTATGGCTATTCTTGCCGCTTTAGAAGATAAAAAAATAGAAATGGACATGATAGTGAATACTAAAGGTGGTGTTATGAAATTAAGAGGAAAAAAGATACGAGATAGTCATTACAGTGGATATAGGGAAATGAATCCAAAACAAATTTTGGAACATTCTTCAAATGTCGGAATAGCAAAAATGATTTATGAAAATTACAAAGAAAACCCAAAAAAATTCATAGAACATTTTAGAAAATGGAAACTAGATAAAAAAATAGGAATAGATATTCCAGGGGAAAGTGGACCTTTCATTCCTAAACCTGGGGAAAAAAATTGGAGTAGTATTACATTACCATGGATGACTTTCGGATATAATTTAAAACTAACCCCTTTGCAAATTCTAACTTTTTATAATTCTATTGCTAATAAAGGAACAATGATTAAACCTATTTTTATTAGAGATATTAAATTTCATGGAAAAAGTATTAAAAAGTATACTAACCCTATTGTAATGAATCCTTCTATAGCGTCAAAAGAATCTATAAAAAAAATTCAAAATATGCTAGAAGGAGTGGTAAAAAATGGAACAGCTAAAAAATATTATCATCCAGAATATCCTTATGCAGGAAAAACAGGAACGACACAATTAGATTACTGGATAAAAGGGAAACCTTTATCTTACAATAGTTCTTTTGTAGGATATTTTCCTGCAAAAAATCCAAAATATTCTTGTATTGTAGTCATTTCAAAACCAGAAAAAGGATATTACGGAATAGAAGTAGCAGTTCCAGTATTTGATAAAATAGCTAGATATATTTATCCAAAAATAGGAAAAAAGTATCTTAACAATAATAATAAAGTATATATTAATTTTCTAAAAAGAATTAAAGAATCAAAAAATTCTTCATTAATTCATTCTTTTGATCAAGGAATTATGCCTAATATAATTTCTTTTCCAGGAAAAGAAATTATCCCTCTATTAGAAAATAAAGGGATAAAAATACGATATAAAGGGATAGGAAAAGTTTGTTTTCAGTCTGTAAAACCAGGAAATAAATTTAAAAAAAATAAAGTTATATTTCTGAAATTAGAAGAATGAAAAAACTATTAAGGGATATTTTAATAAATGTACATATATTAAAAATAATAGGATATTCTAAAAAATGGATAGAAGGTATTTCTATGCATTCTAAAATGGTAAAAAAAAATACGATTTTTGTAGCTAACAAAGGGAAAATGACAGATGGACATTTATTTATTATAGAGGCTATCCAAAATGGAGCGAATATCATAGTTTGCGAAAAAAAACCTTTTATCATACAGAAATCTATAACCTATGTAATCGTGAAAGATTCAATCTTAGCTTTAGGAACTATTTCTTCTAATTTTTATGACAATCCTACAAAAAAAATAAAATTGGTAGGCATTACGGGAACAAATGGAAAAACCTCCGTGACTACAATTCTTCACTGTTTATTTTATAAAATGGGAGAAAAAACCATACTTATTTCTACTATGGGTATTAAAATTATGTCGAAAAAAATTCCTACGGTACATACCACTCCGAATATTATTGAAATAAATAAATATTTAAATAGATCGATACAAAAAGGATGTAAATATGGATTTATGGAAGTAAGTTCACATGGAATTCATCAAAGAAGAATTTCAGGATTGTTATTTACAGGAGGAGTATTTACTAATATAACACATGATCATTTAGATTATCATAAATCTTTTAAAAATTATCTATCAACTAAAAAATTGTTTTTTGAAAATTTTTTGCATAAAAATACTTTTGCATTAATGAATGTTGATGATAAAAATTCACATAAAATAATAAAAAATGTTTTGGCTAAAACTTATTTTTACGGAATAAAAAAAAAAGCAGATTATAGAATTAAAATTTTAAAAGAAAAAATCAATGGTAACGAATTATTAATGGATAAACATAAGTTTTTTACTAGTTTAATTGGGGAATTTAATATTTACAATCTATTGGCTAGTTACGCTACAGCTAGATTATTGGGGAAAAAAGAACATGAAATATTAAAAAAAATAAAGACTATAAAACCTATAAAAGGGCGTTTTGAACAATTTCTATCCTATTCTGGAATTCGTATAATTGTTGATTACGCTCATAATCCAAATGGAATAAAAACTGTTTTAAAGACCCTGAAAAAAATAAAAAAAAAAGAGGAAAAATTAATTTGCGTAATAGGTTGTGGAGGAAATAGAGATAAAAAAAAACGTTCATTAATGGGAAAAATTGTTTATGATACATGTGATAGATCTATTTTTACATCAGATAATCCTAGGGAAGAAGATCCAGAAAAAATATTAATCGATATGAAAAAGTTTAGATCATATCTAAAGAAAGAGGATATTTTGACAATTGTTAATCGAAAAGAAGCTATTAAAAAAGCAATTCAATTGGCAAAAAAAAAAGATATTATTATTATAGCAGGAAAAGGGCACGAAAATTATCAAGAAATTAAAGGGGAACGTTATCCTTTTGACGATATGAAAATCGCTAAAACGTTATTAAAAAATTCTAATAGATAAGGATTGATATGTATGATAATTTTTCCTATTTTTAAGTATCTTATTTCGAATATTATAATCATAAATTCCATTTTTTACAGAGCTTTAATAGCTTTTATCTTATCTATTTGTATATCCTTGTTTGCCAATAAAAAAATTATATTATGGAATAAAAGAAAAAAAAGTATAGGAGAACGAATACGGGATCTTGGATTAACGGGACAAAAAGAAAAAGAAGGAACTCCTACAATGGGAGGCATAATTATTATAGTATCTGCTTTAATTCCTACAATTTTTTTTTCAAAATTAAATAATTTATATATCATAATTTTGGTAATCACTACATTATGGCTTGGAATTCTTGGATTTATAGATGATTACATAAAAATAAAATATCATAAAAATGGACTTAGTATCATGGGGAAAATATTAGGTCAAATAATCCTAGGAATTTTTATTGGAAGTTTCATGTCTTTTAATAAAAATATCACTATTTTTAATAAAAAAATAGATCCTTTTTCTAAACAAAATCCATCTTTAGTAGTAGTAAGGAAAGAACATAATTTTAAGACCACCTTTCCTATTTTTTCCCCTAAAAATGAATTTGACTATGCCTATTTTTTTAAAAAAAAATGGAAAAAATATACATGGATTCTTTTCATTCCTATCGTTATTATAATTATTACATTTCTATCCAACGGGGCAAATTTAACCGATGGAATTGATGGGTTAACGGCAGGGGTTTCTTCTATTATCTTTGCCACATTATCCTTATTTTCTTTAGTTTCTAGTAGTAAAATTTACTCCTATTTTTTTCATTTTTTGTATATTCCTCATATAGGAGAAATCGCTATATTCTCTTTTTCTTTTTTAGGATCTTTAATTGGTTTTCTTTGGTATAATACATATCCAGCACAAATTTTTATGGGAGATAGTGGAAGTTTAACTATAGGAGGTGTAATTGCAGCAATATCCATCCTCATTAGAAAAGAATTAATACTCCCTATTTTATGTGGAATTTTTTTTATCGAAAATTTTTCTGTAATAGTACAAGTTTTGTATTTTAGATTTTCTAAAAGAAAATATGGAATAGGAAAAAGAATTTTTATGATGGCTCCTTTACATCATCATTTTCAAAAACTAGGTTATCATGAAAGTAAAATAGTATATCGTTTTTTAATCATACAAACGATACTTTCTATGGTGGTATTTATTTTATTAATAACATAAAAAAAACAATACAATGAAAAAAAATTTAATTGTTGTATTAGGTGGAGGAGAAAGTGGAGTAGGGGCTGCTTTATTAGCTAAAAAGAATGGTTTAAAAATATTTTTATCTGATTCTGGAATTATTCTAAACAAATACAAAAAAATTTTAGTAGAAAATAAAATTCCTTTTGAAGAAAAAGGACATACAGAAAGCATAATTCTTAAAGCTATAAAAGTGATCAAAAGTCCTGGAATTTCTAGAGAAAATATCTTGATAAAGAAAATTAATTTTTTAGGGATTCCTATTGTTTCTGAGTTAGAATTTGGAAAAAGTTATCTGAATTCTTCTTATATTATTAGCATTACAGGAAGTAATGGAAAAACTACAACCAGTTCCATTGTGTACAAAATTCTTAAAAAAGAAGGATTTCATGTAGGAATTGCTGGAAATATTGGAAGTAGTTTTTCAAGAGAAGCACTAAAAAAAAAAGAAGTTTATGTATTAGAAGTGAGTAGTTTTCAACTGGATGATTGTTTTAATTTTCGTTCAAATATTGCAGTATTATTAAACATAACAAGGGATCATTTGAATAGATATAAGAATTTTAAAGGATATATATCTTCTAAATTTAGAATTGCGACTAATCAAAATAAGGAAGATATTTTTATTTATAATCATGATGATCCTATCCTAAAAAAGGAATTTAAAAAATATAAAATTTTATCTCATTGTATTCCTTTTTCTATAAAAGAAGAGTTAAACATGGGTGCTTATATAAAATGGAATAATATTTTTTTTCGTAAAAAAGAAAATAAAAAAGAAATATGTCTTCTAAATATAGAAAAAATTCCTTTAAAGGGGGATCATAATTTATACAATATAATGGCTTCAATTCTTGTTTCTAAAACATTGAATGTTAAAA
The DNA here is from genome assembly GCF_003226855.1 of Blattabacterium sp. (Cryptocercus kyebangensis). Lineage (NCBI taxonomy): Bacteria > Pseudomonadati > Bacteroidota > Flavobacteriia > Flavobacteriales > Blattabacteriaceae > Blattabacterium > Blattabacterium sp. (Cryptocercus kyebangensis). The sequence goes on along the minus strand of NZ_CP029820.1, from coordinate 385,302 downwards.
AAAAATCAATTATAAATTCTGTATTGGATTTTTCTACTATAGAACATCGTATGGAAAAAGTATTAAATATTAATGGAGTACAATTTATTAATGATTCTAAAGCTACTAATGTAAATGCCGTTTTTTATGCATTAAAAAGTATGAATTCTCCTACCATATGGATTGCAGGTGGACAAGATAAAGGAAATGATTATAGAGAACTCCTACCATTGGTTAAAGAAAAAGTGAAAGCCATAATTTTTTTAGGGAAAAAAAATAAAAAATTTATAAATTTTTTTCAAGATGTTATTGATATTATTATAGTAACGGAATCCCTTAAAAAGGCTGTTCGCATAGCTTCCCTATTATCTATTCATGGAGATAATATCTTGTTGTCTCCTGCATGTTCTAGTTTTGATCTTTTTAAAGATTATAAGGAAAGAGGTCATAGATTTAAACAAGAAGTAAGAAAAATTTTCTATGAAAAAAATAGATATTTTTTTGAATAGATATATAAAAGGAGATAGATATTTATGGGCTTTTATTACCTTATTAGCTCTATTTTCCTTTTTACCAGTATACTCAGCAAGTACCAATTTGGTTACTACATATGGAGGATCAAATACCGTATTCCGTTATTTATTAAGACATACCATTTTTTTGTTAGTTGGTTTTGGTATTCTTTTTTTAACTCAATTTATAGACTATAAATATTTTTATCGTTTGTCTATACTTACAATTCCTATAGTTTTAATTTTACTGGTTTTTACAATTAGCCAGGGAAAAGAATTAGATGGGGTAAATGCATCTCGTTGGTTGCATATACCCATTATTAATATATCTTTTCAAACTTCCAACATTGCTGGATTAGTTCTTTTTATTTACTGTGCTAGATATTTATCCAAAAAAAATAAAGAAAAAATTAATTTTATTAATTCCTTTTTTTCCTTACTTTTTCCTCTTTTTTTTATTCTTGGACTTATATTTCCCGCTAATGGTTCTACTGCCGTAATTGTTTTTATTTCAGTTTTGATTATTCTTTTTATAGGTGGATATCCTTTTACAGGAATTATAGGAATATTATTTATGGGTATAATAGCAGCAGGAATATATATTTACTCTGTAATAAAATGGGGAGAAAAAAAACCTATAAATAGAGTTTATACATGGAAAAATCGTATAGAAAATTTTTTTGATAATGAATCTGAAGAAAATTATCAAATAAAACAATCTAAAACAGCCATTGTTTTAGGTAATAAATTTGGTCGTGGTCCTGGAAAAAGCGTTTTGAAAGCTTTTCTTCCACAATCTTCTTCAGATTTTATTTATGCTATTATCATAGAAGAATATGGATCTTTTGGAGGAATTATTCTTCTGTTTATTTATATTCTTATTTTGCTTAGAATTATGGTGATTGCTACGAAAGTACAAAATTATTTTTGTACTTTATTGGTGCTTTCTGTAGGGGTTCCTATTATTAATCAAGCACTTATTAATATGGGTATATCTGTAGGTTTATTTCCTGTTACAGGACAAACTTTACCACTGATTAGTGCTGGAGGGACTTCGATGTGGATAACCTTTTTTAGTTTTGGTATAATATTGAGTGTTAGTAGGATCATATATGATGATCCTTATTATAATAACATAGAAAAAAGGAAAAAAAATAATAATGAAGAAGAATTTTCCACCTAGAATAATTATTGGAAGTGGAGGGACAGGTGGTCATATTTATCCAGGAATAGCTATAGCAGATGAACTTAAAAAAAAGATTCCAGAAGTCAATATTTTATTTATTGGATCTAAGAATCACATGGAAATGCAAGAAATACCTAAATTTGGATATCAAATTGAAGGTATTTGTATTTCAGGTGGAAAAAATAAATTTTTTTCTATATCAGGATTTTTTATTCAATCTATAGAATTGGTGTATAGTTTTTTTTTAGCAAATAAAATTTTAAAAAAATTTTCTCCAAATATAGTGATTGGAACAGGTGGATACGTTAGTTTTCCAACTTTATATGCTGCAAAAAAAAATAAAATTCCCATTTTTCTTCAAGAACAGAATTCATTTCCTGGATTTACCAATAGAATATTTTCTCGTTATTCTAAAAAAGTATGTATTGCTTTTGAAGAAGCAAAAAAATATTTTCCTAAAGGAAAAACTATAATAACTGGAAATCCAGTACGATCTGAAATATTACAAAAATTTCCTAGTAAAAAAAATGCTTGTCTTGATTTAGGATTAAAAAGGGATAGACCTATTATTCTATCTATGGGAGGGAGTCAAGGATCCAATAGTATTAACAATGCTTGGATGAATGGATTAAAAAAACTAATCCATTTTGATATACAACTTATTTGGCAAGTAGGAAAATCTAATATTCATAGAATAAAAAAAAACAATACTCTTTCTCATCATAAAAATTTTATTGTAATGGATTTTATTGAAAATATTCAGATATGTTATGCGGCAGCAGATATTATTGTATCTAGAGCTGGAGCTTTAACCATATCAGAAATATGTTTAATAGGGAAACCCTATATATTAATTCCTTTTCCTTGGTCTTCAGATGATCATCAAAATAAAAATGCTAAAATATTGGAGGATAAAAAAGCGGCTATGATAATTAAAAATGAAGAAATAGAGAAAAAATTAGTGGATTCAACAATACAAATACTTAACGATTCTGATATGAAAAAAAAAATGAGGAAAAATATTTTACAATTAGGGAAACCTCAAGCAACAAACGATATTGTTAACGAAATTTTACATATTCTTTTATGATGAATTTATGAATATAAATCAAATTGAGGCTTTTTATTTTTTAGGAATAGGTGGAATAGGAATGAGTTCTTTAGCAAGATATTTTCATTATATGGGTAAAAAAGTTTATGGTTATGATAGATACAAGACCTTTTTAACCAAAAAATTAGAAAAAGAAGGGATATTTATCAATTATAAGGATAATATAGAAATGGTTCCTAAATGGATTCATTCTAAACGATGTCTAATTGTCTATACCCCAGCAATACCATCTACTCATAAACAATGGTTATTTATAAAAAAATATGGGAAAAATATCAAAAAACGTTCTCAGGTATTAGCTTTAATTACAGAAAATAAAATTTGCATAGCTATAGGAGGAACACATGGAAAAACAACTACTAGTGCCTTACTAGGACATATTTTATATAGTTCCGGTAAAAAAATTACGGCTTTTTTAGGAGGAATTTCTGAAAATTATCAATCTAATCTGATTTTGAATGGAACGGAAATTTTCTTGGTAGAAGCGGACGAATTTGATCACTCTTTTTTATATCTATCTCCTAATATAGCATGTATTACTTCTTTAGATCAAGATCATATAGATACTTATCCTAAAAAAGAAGCATTGATAAAAGCTTATGTAAAATTTTCCAATAGATTACAAAATCCATATAAAAAACTCTTTCTTTGTAAAGAAGAATATTTTCCCTATTCTAATAAAAACGCTATATATTATTCGGTAGGAAAAATAGGAAATTATTATTCAAATTGCATTTCTATAAAAGGAAATAAATGGTATTTTGATTTTCATACTCCAAAAGAAACATGGAAATCCCTTTTATTACCTATTCCAGGATTACATAATTTAAAAAATGTAACTGCTGCATTAGCTATATCTGACTATTTGAAAATAGATAGTGAAAATATTCGAAAATCCTTATTTTTATTCAAAGGAATTAAAAGAAGATATTCCATACATTATCAATCTAGAAAAAAAATATATATAGATGATTATGCACATCATCCTACAGAAATTAACGCACTGATTAGTACTATAAGAAAGTGTTTCCCGCATAAAAAAATATTAGGGATTTTCCAACCCCATTTATTTAGTAGAACTAAATTTTTTGAAAAAAATTTTGCAAAAAGTTTAGAAAAACTTGATTTTTTAATTTTGTTGGATATTTATCCAGCCAGAGAATTTCCCATTAAAGGGATTAGTTCTAATAGTTTATTAGAAAAAATAAAAATGAACTCTAAAAATAAAGAAGTTTCTACCCTATCTAGAGTTTTAGAAAAAATTGTAAAAAAAAATTTTGATATTCTACTTACAATAGGTGCTGGGAATATAGATACCTTGATTTTTCCAATAAAAAAGTGGTTATATAAAAAATATGGATAAATAAATGAGAAAACATAAAAAAAATTTTATTCCTACTTTATTGTTTTTATATATGATTTTGATGACATTCCTTTTTTACTTTTCTCAAAAAATACATAAAAATAGAAATTTAGAAAAATTCAATATTATCATGGATCCATTATCCAAAAATCATTTTGTAAATGAAAAAATTATTAAAAATATTTTATTTTCTAGAATAGAAAAAATTGGTCAATTATGTATATTAAGAATGGAACAAAAATTAAATAATTACCCTTTTATAAAAAAATCTGAAGTATTTCTTAGTACAGATGGAACCCTAAATATTAAAATTTGGCAAAAAGAACCAATTTTAAGAATAAAAAATGGAAACAAAGAATATTATCTTACTAAAGAATCTGGAAATTTAGAACTTTCTTCTTTTTATTCGTCAAAAGTTATTTTAGCAAAAGGATCCTTTTCGAAGGAAGAAAAAAAAAATTTATCGGATTTAGTAAAAACCATAAATTCTGATGATTTATTGAAATACCAAATTATTAGTATAAAAAAAACTGTTTCTAACTTATTTATTTTAATTCCAAAAATAGGGAATCATCATATTATATTAGGAAGTCTAAAGGATTTAAAAAGTAAATTGAATAAATTAAAAGCTTTTTACAAGCAGTACTTAAATAAAATAGATATTAATCAATATAAAAGCATTGATTTACAATATAAGGACCAAATAGTCGCAAAAAAAAGATAAGTCTATGGAATATCAAGATATAGCTATAGGTCTTGATGTGGGAACCACAAAGATTGTAGCTATGGTAGGAAGGATAAATGAATATAATAAAATTGAAATTTTAGGCATAGGTAGATCTAAAAGTACAGGAGTACATAGAGGAGTGGTTAACAATATCACTCAGACAATTGAAGCTATTCGTGAAGCTGTAAATGAGGCGGAAAATAGTTCTGGCTTAAAAATAAAAGAAGTTATTGTTGGGATTGCTGGACAGCATATTAGGAGTTTACAACATAATGATTATATTACAAGATTAGATTTTGAAAATGTTATCAATCAAAAAGATATACAAAAATTAATTAACCAAGTACATAAACTAGTTATGCTCCCAGGAGAAGAAATAATTCATGTTCTTCCACAAGAATATAAAGTAGATAGTCAATCAGAAATAGGAGAACCTATAGGAATGTATGGAAGTCGTTTAGAGGCTAATTTTCATGTAGTGGTAGGACAAATTTCTTCAATTAGAAATATTGGAAGATGTGTAAAAGCTGCAGGATTGAATTTATCTGGGATGACTTTAGAACCGTTAGCTTCTGCAGAAGCTGTTTTAAATATAGAAGAAAGAGAAGCAGGAGTCGCTCTAGTGGATATAGGAGGTGGGACCACGGATGTTGCAATATTTAAAGATAATATTATTCGTCACACAGCCGTCATTCCTTTTGGAGGAAATGTAATTACTGAAAATATTAAAACAGATTGTTTAATTATTGAACGACAAGCAGAATTATTAAAAATAAAATTTGGATCCGCATGGCCTGGAGAAAATAAAGAAACCGAAATTGTTTGCATTCCTGGATTAAGAGGTCGTGACCCTAAGGAAATAACCTTGAAACTTCTTTCTCAAATTATTCATACAAGAGTTTGTGAAATTTTAGAACAAGTTAATATAGAAATAAAAAATTATGGAAATGAAGAACAGAAAAAAAGACTTATAGCTGGGATAGTAATGACAGGGGGTGGATCTCAATTAAAACATATTCGACCTTTAACAGAATATATTACTGGAATGGATGTACGTATTGGTTATTCTAATGAACATATTTCAGGAGGAGAGAACGGAATGATAAGTGATCCAGAATATGCTACATCTATAGGTTTAGTTATAAAGGGGATTGAAGATAAAAAAAAATATATTTGCACAGAAATGGAGTCTAGATATGATGATAATTCAGAATTCTTTTCTTCAAAATTATATGATAAAAACCGTAGATTCAATAATAATAAGGAAATAGAGGATACAAAAATTGAGGATACAAAAAAGAAAAAAAATAAAAACAAATCTAAATCTTTTCTTGAAATTTGGGCCGATAAGTTCCGTCAAATACTGAATGATACAGAATAAATAATGAAAAAAGAAAATTTTATACAAAAAAAAGAAAACGTTCCATTTGGATTTTCTAAAAATCGTTCAGCTTCTATCAAAGTTATTGGTGTAGGAGGTGGAGGAAGTAATGCTTTAAGTTATATGTTTGAACAAGGTATTACTGGTGTAGATTTTATAGCGTGTAATACGGATGCACAAGCGTTAAATAATAATCCAGTACCCCTAAAAATTCAATTAGGGGCTTCTATTACAGAAGGGTTAGGAGCTGGAGCTGATCCAGAAGTAGGAGAAAAAGCAGCCTTAGAAAGTCTAGAAGAAATAAAAAGTATTTTAGATTCTAATACAAAAATGACCTTTATTACAGCAGGAATGGGAGGAGGAACTGGAACTGGAGCCGCTCCAATTATTGCAGGTATTTCTAAAGAAAAAGGAATTCTTACTGTAGGGATTGTAACAATTCCATTTCATTTTGAAGGGAAAATGAGATTACAACAAGCTCAAAAAGGAATAGAAACATTAAGAAAAAATGTGGATTCTCTAATTGTTATTAATAACGATAAATTGAGAGAATTGTATGGAAATCTTGGATTTAAAGCAGGATTTGCAAAAGCGGATGAAGTTCTTACTACTGCAGCTAAGGGAATAGCAGAAGTCATTACCCACCATTATAAACAAAATATAGATTTAAGAGATACTAGAACGGTTCTTAAAGAAAGCGGAACGGCTGTCATGGGGTCTGCTATTTCTGTTGGTGAAAATAGAGCAAAAGAAGCCGTTGTACAAGCTTTAGATTCTCCATTATTGAATGATAATAAGATAACCGGAGCAAAAAATGTTCTTTTGCTTATTGTTTCAGGAAAAATTGAAATTACTATAGATGAAATAGGAATTATTAGTGATTATATACAGGCAGAAGCAGGAAATAATGCTAATATTATTATGGGAATCGGAGAAGACGAAAATTTGGAAGAAAGTATTTCAGTTACTATAGTAGCAACTGGGTTTCCAACGGAAGTACAAAGGGCTATTAATCATGAAGAAAAAAAAATATTTCACAGGTTAGAAGAACCTTACAAACAAAGATTAACAAAAATAGAGGAAATCCCTACTTATTATAATTCTAAAAGAATAAAATCTATTTATTCAAAAGAAAAAACTTATAAAAGGGATTCAGTAATAAATTATAATAAGGGAAAATTATCCTTAAATTTAAATCAAAAAAAAAATATTATTAATCATAATGATCCTTCCAGTTCTTTGGTAGAAAAACAATATAAAAGATATATGCTAGAAGATAATTTTGATCTTCCTATTTCCTACGAAGAAAAAAATAAAATATTGAAAAATAATAAAATGAAACGTACACATAACATTTTACTAAAAAAAGAAAATAATAAACATGAAGATATAAAAAATTTTTAGATGAACTATATCCTTATTTTTTATGGAAAATCCTAGTATCCCAAAAGGAACAAGAGATTTTTCATCCATGGAAATGAATAGAAGAAACTATTTAATTCAAATTATTAAAAATGAATTTGAACTTTTTGGTTTCTATCCTATAGAAACCCCTTCTTTTGAAAATATTTCTACCCTTATTGGAAAATATGGAAAAGAAGGTGATTACCTTATGTTTAGGTTACTTCATTCAGGAAATTTTTTAAAAAAAGGAATTTCAGATTTTTTGATGAAAAAAAAAGAAAATAAAGTTGATCTTTTTAAAAAATTATTGACCGAACATATATCCAATAAAGCACTTAGATATGATTTAACGATCCCTTTTGTACGTTATGTAGTGATGCATAGAAATGAAATTTTTTTTCCTTTTAAAAGATATCAAATACAACCTGTATGGCGTGCAGATAAACCACAAAAAGGAAGATTTAGAGAGTTTTATCAATGTGATGCAGATGTGATAGGAACCGAATCCTTATCTTTATGGCCAGAAATTGAATTAATTCAACTATGTGACGAGATTTTTACCAAATTAAATTTTCCTATAATAATCCATATTAATCATAGAGATATCTTAGGAGGATTAGTAGAAATTTCTGGAATAGAAAATAATTTATGGAAAGATTTTACTACTTCTTTGGATAAATGGAATAAAATGGGAAGACATATAGTAAGAAAAGAAATGCTAAGTAAAGGTATTTCTTCCGAATCTTTTGAAAAAATAGCCTGTTTTTTTGATATGAAAGAAAATTTTTCCAAAAAAATAGAATCTTTAACTTTTGCATTAAAATACTCTAAAAGAGGGAAAAAAGGAATACAAGATCTTAGCTTTATCTTTAGAAAGATAAAAAATATTTCTTTAAAAAAGACAAAGTTAGAATGGAATATTTCTTTAGCTAGAGGGATGAATTATTATACAGGAACTATATTTGAAATATTACCAAAGAATAATAAGGAATCTAGTCATCCAAATTCTATTGGAGGAGGAGGAAGATATGATCAATTATCTAGTTTTTTTGGAATGAAAAACTTTTCTGGAGTCGGGGTATCTTTAGGATTAGATAGAATTTATTTATCTATGATAAAAGAAAATTTATTCCAAAATATTTCTAGTGCTCCTTCAAAAGTATTGTTTATTAATTTTGGAGATGAAGAGGTTTTATATGCATATAATATGATCAATTTTTTGAGAAAAAAAGGAATTTCCACTCAATTATATCCTAATGCTGTGAAAATAAATAAACAATTTAGATATGCAAACGATAATAATATTCCATTTACTATTAGTATAGGAAAAAATGAAATAGAAAAAAATAAAATACGGGTAAAAAATATAAAAAAAAGAGTAGAAATAGAATATGATAATATCAATGATTTTTTTCATCAATTAAGGAAGAATTCCTCTTAATTTAACATATAAATACAAAATACACATAAAAATAAATAGACTTTTATTTAGTTATTAGTGCTTCTTTTTTCCAAATAAAATAACCTACTATGGCCAATCCTGCTAGAAAAATAAATAAGAAACCCGTTAATATAAGACCTTTAAAAAAATAAAGAGGAACAGAAATTATGTTTCCAACTATCCAAAATATCCAATTTTCTACTTTTTTCATAGCCATTTGATACATTCCAGAAAAAAATACCCCCGTTGTAAATACATCCATCCAATCGTAATTGGTTTTAAGTTTTCCATTTAAAGAATAAACCGTTATACTGAAAATACAAGTTGATACAAAAAATAAAGCTGTATAGAAATAATCTTTTTTATCGGAATAGGTTATAGGAATTTTTTGTTTTTTTTTATACTTTTTGTAGATCCATACATACCATCCATAAAACCCCATTCCTGTATAATATATATTGATGATAAAATCTCCATAAAGAAAACTTACAAAAGTTAAATAACTGTATATAATGGTACTAAATATTCCTATTGGATATAACCATATATTATTTCTTTGTGCAAATATTACACTAAATATACTAAATATTACAGCTGTTAATTCTAAAATGATATAACCCCAACTCTTATTATGATAAGGGGATAAAAACATATTTATCCATTCATTCATCCTAAATTCTATTTATTTATCTATAATATAAACTAGGTAATGGTCATCTATTTTTCTATAAAAAGCAGAAAATCTTTTACTATAGGAATCTTTCATAATCCAACAGGATATGCGAGAATCCTTTTTTAGGCAAAAAGGAGAAACTCTATAGTGAGTTAAAAAATTTGAGGATGGTCCCCCTTCTAATTTATATAAACTTTCTTTAATTCCCCATATGATATGAAGATAATCTTCTTCGTAATTAGGGTGAATAAAAACTGATTCATCATTTCTAATGAATTTTTTTCTTACTTTTATTATCTTTTTATCTTTTCGTAATTTTTCTATATCTATACCTATATGATAGTAACTAATTGCTATAGCAATTAATTCAAAAGAATGACTTAAAGAAATATACTTTCCTTTAGGAAAAAGAAAAGGCTTTCTTTTTTCATTATAAAAAAGATTCATGTTGATCCCTATATGTCTTAGGGCGTAACGTACTCCTAAAAATTCTTTTTTTCTTTTTTCTGATAAAGATAAAAAAAACTTCCTGTCTTTATCAGAAAAAAGAAATTGTTCCAAAAGCATAGTTTTTAGATGTGGGCATCTAAAAACTATAATCTTCGTATGGAGAGGATGAAATTTATTCAAAATGAACATAGGGAAAAAATACATATTTTTCTTTGTGAAAAAAATTATAAAAATTAAATCTAGTTATTTTTTTGTACTATTGTGAAAAATATCCATATATGGATTATAATTTTTTTGTATGAAACAAAAAATTTCGGAAGCATTAGAAAATGTTTTTATTCTTGAAAATAAAAAAAATATTATTGAGTCTGGAATAGTAAAAAAAATAGATGTATTTAAGGATGAAATAAGAATACATATAAGTTTATCCCATCCGACTATGCATATAAAAAAAACATTAAAAAAAGATATTTTACAAGCTATAAAATATAAAGATGTAGATACAAAAAAAATACGTTTAAAAATAGAAATAAAATTAGAAAATACTGATAAAAAAATACCTGGGATAAAAAATATAATAGCCGTAGCTTCTGGAAAAGGAGGGGTTGGAAAATCTACGATTGCAACCAATATAGCCGTATCTTTAGTAAAGATGGGGTTTCATGTTGGGTTATTAGATGCCGATATTTATGGTCCTTCCATTCCATTAATGTTTAACTTAGAAGAAGATAAGGTACATTCTTCTCTTCTACAAAAGAAGAATAATTCTTATGTAATGAATCCTATCACTAGTTATGGAGTTAAAATTCTATCTTTAGGTTTTTTTTCAAAATCTGGACAAGCTGTGGTTTGGAGGGGACCAATGGCTACTAAGGCTTTAAGACAATTTGTTCATGATACGGATTGGGGATACTTAGATTTTTTAATTATAGATTTACCTCCAGGAACAGGGGATATTCATTTATCTATTTTACAAGATATCCCATTAAAAGGAATTATTCTCGTTAGTACACCTCAAAAAATTGCTTTATCGGATGTACATAGATCTGTAGGGATGTTTCGTATTAGATCCATTCAAGTTCCAATACTTGGAATAATAGAAAATATGTCTTTTTTTCTTGAAAAAGAAACCCAAGAAAAAAAATATTTTTTTGGAAAAAACGGAGTGAAAAACTTTTCCAAAAAAATGGATATTTTCTTTCTTGGAGAGATTCCTATGTTACAAACCATACGAGAATATTCTGATTTAGGGATCCCAGTTGTTTTAGAAAACGATCAAATAAGAAAAATTTTTGAAAAAATAACGAAAAATATAATAAAAAAATTACCCTAAAAAATTTTTACTAAATTGATTCTAGGAACAAAGTTTTATAAATTCTTTGAAAATTAATATTAGAATAGGCATAGATTTTTCGGTTTCATAAAAAAAGGGGGTCAAAAAATTTATGGAATCGGAAGGAGACTCATTATTTTCACATAATTCAACCATAATGGATAGAAAAAAAACGCGTAGATTCATACATCTAGCTGTTATTACATATGAAATGATATTCATTCCAACACTATCTCCTCCCATAGATCGTATCATGGCCTGTTCTGCAGAAGTTTTATAATTTGGATATGGAAATGCTACATATATCCCTTTTTGTATGATTATATTATGATTCATTGAAATATTTTCTGCCATTTCCAGCATCTTTTGATCATATAGCTCAGTAATCCAAAAAAACTTATTCTTTTTTTCTATAAGTTTTCTTATTTTAGGATTTTCTGGAAAAAGATTGATATGATCTTTTACCAAAATTACGTCACCCATTTTATAATTTGGATTTACTCCTCCAGAAATATTAATCAATATTAATTTATCTACTCCAATATTTTTAAAAATTATAATAGAAAAAGGAATCTCTCCATTTTCATAAAATGGTTCTATTGAAAAAATAACTTTTTTATTTTCTATTTCTCCGAAAATAAATTTTCCATAGAAATTTATTTTCTTAAAATTTGGAATTTCTTCGTAAGAAATATATATAGGATTTTTTATTTCTTCTACCAGTTTATTAAACTGATTTTCCAATAATATTATCCCAAAATCAGGTTTTTCTTTGATTTTTTTTTGTATATATTTGGTCGATTTTTCTTCTAAAGTTATTGACATAGATTAAATTTTTTTTTCAATTTCTGTATTCTTTAATAGAATATTTATAAGATAAGAAATAAAAAAAAAGAAAATGATTCTATTGATAGAAGATTGTTACCTTTTTTTTTATTAAGAAAATTTATCTAAAAAAATTTTTTTAGTATTTTTTACTGTATGATATTTACTTCTTTTGATAACACAATACCTAACTTTTTTTTGATTTTTTTCGTTATTTTTTCTGAAAAATAATAAACATCCATTCCACTAGCTTTCCCATAGTTTACTAAAACTATAGGTTTTTTTTCATAAACCCCAACATCTCCTATTTTTTTCCCTTTCCATCCTATTGTTTCAATCAAGGAACTAGCAGATATTTTTACTTTATTTTTAGAAATAAAAAATCCAATAATATTGGGATATTGAGATTGTAATTTTTTTAAATCAAATATTCCTACTATAGGATTCATAAAAAAACTACCAGCATTTCCAATTTTTTTTGGATTTGGAAGTTTTCTATTTCTAATATTAAAGATAGCCTTCCTTAAATCGTAAGGATTAGGTTTTTTTACATTCATGTATTTTAATTCTTTTTGAATTTCAATGGAGTAAATATTCAATTTTTTATATTTTTTCCTTAATAGAAAAGAAACAGATAAAACCAAAAATTTATTTCTAGAATGTGGATTCTTAAAAAAAGAATTTCGATATTCTAGTTTACATTCTTCTCGTGTAAACTTTCGTATTATACCACTATAAAGGTCATATACTTGGACTTCTAATAAAGTATCCTTTACTTCTGATCCATACGCTCCAATATTTTGAATTGGGGCGGCTCCAACTGTACCAGGAATAAACGATAAATTTTCTAATCCATTGAATCCTTTTTTTATAGTCCAATCTACAAATTCATTCCAATTTTCTCCAGCAAAAGCTTTAACAATGACTTGAGAATTGTTTTCCTTCATCACTTTCTTCCCTTTTATTCCCATTTTTATTACTAGTCCTTGATAATAATTTTTTAAAAAAAGAATATTACTTCCATTTCCCAAAAAAAATTTAGGAATGTATGGATATATACAAAAAGTTTTTTTTATATCTTCTAGACTCTTCACATTTACAAAATAATGTGCATAAACATTTATTCCAAATGTATTAAAATTTTTGAGAGAAAAATTTTTTTTAATATCTAACATATAGAAAAATATTTTCATATATTCACAAATACCATTTTGTACGTAAATATTGTAAATTTATCTATAAATATAAAATTGTTTTTTTTATGAAAAAAGGAGGAAGTTTTTTTTGGGGATTGATTCTGGGAACTATCGCAGGGTTAATAGTAGGAATTATTTTATCTACAAGAAAAGAAAATAAAATTAGAAATATACTAGGGGGGAAAACAGAAGAATTAAGAGATAATTTACAAGAAATAGGTAAAAAAATTGGAAAAAAAGTACATAAAATTAAATCTGACATTGAAGCAAAATGGAAAAAAAATAAAATAGATAAAATAGACAAAGTAGAAGAGGAATTGGGGACTTAATAATTCTTTTTTTAATGTTCACATTTATCAAAAATTTGATCAATAAAAAATTGAACTTTTTTAAAAATGAAGTAACTAAAGTTTTAGTCTCCATCATTACAGAAATTTTTCTTAATTTTTGTTTATTTATATTTTTCATAATGATTCTTTTTTTAGGAAGTTTTTCTTTATCTTTTTTTCTATCCTATTATTTTGGAAATTATATTTTAGGATTTGGGATTATTACTATTTTATATATTTTTCTTTTATTCTTTATCTTTTTTTTATGTAAAGATTTTATACGATTTTTTATCAAAGATTTATTTTTTAAAATTTTTGATAAAAAGAAATAGAAAGATTATGAATAAATTAGAAGTTATTTATGGAATACATCCATTAATAGAAGCAATTCAATCCAAAATTACTATTAGAAAACTCTTTTTTCAAAGAGGATGGGAAAAAGGATCTAATACTTATAAAAAAAAATTAATAAATCTTTCCAAAAAAAATAATATCCAAATTCACTCCGTTTCAAAAAAAAAATTTGATCAATGGAAAAATAAAAATCATCAAGGAGTTTTTGCAATTCTTTCACCAATAAAAACTTATCATATAGAAGATTTGCTTCCTATTTTTTATGAAAAAGGAAAAAATCCACTTTTGCTCATTTTAGATCGTATTACCGATGTAAGAAATTTTGGATCTATCATTCGTACTGCGGTATGTGCAGGTGTAGATTCTATCATAATTCCTAAAAAAGAGATGGCTATGATTGGATCTGATTCAATCAAGACCTCTTCAGGTGCTTTATTTAAAGTTCCGATATGTAAAGAAAAAAATATTGGAAAAACTATAGAATATTTGATTAAATCTGGATTAAAAATTGTTTCAGCTACAGAAAAATCTAATAAATATTGGTATGATATTGATTTTTCATTTCCTACTGCTTTAATCCTAGGAAATGAGGAAAATGGAATTTCCCATAAATATTTAGAACTTTCCTATGAAAAGGCAAAAATACCAGCAATACAAGGAATATCTTCTTTAAATGTTTCTGTAGCATGTGGAATCATTTTATATGAAGTAGTACGACAAAGAAAAAAATATTCATTAATAAAATGAATCATTTAAAAATCACTTTGAAATTGTCTTAAAAAACGAATATCGTTATCAAAAAAAAGTCGAATATCATAGATTTGATAAATCAGTATAGCAATTCTTTCTATGCCTACTCCAAAAGCAAATCCAGAATAAATTTCTGAATCAATATTTACGTTTTTCAATACTTTTGGATCTATCATCCCACATCCCATGATCTCTAACCATCCTGTATTATTCTTATTTTTACAATAGATATCCACTTCAGCACTAGGTTCTGTAAATGGAAAATAGGAAGGACGGAATCTTATTTTTACTTCTCCAAAAAGAGATTTTATTAAATACTGAATGGTTTTTTTTAGATCTGAAAAAGATACTTTTTTATCTATAGAAAAACATTCTGCTTGGTGAAACATAAAATGGGAACGTGAGGAAATTGTTTCATTTCTATATACTTTTCCTATAGATAAAATACGAAAAGGGGGACAATTTTTTTTCATATATCGTATTTGAACAGAAGAAGTATGTGTACGTAACAAAATATCTGGATTTTTGTGTATAAAAAATGTATCCTGCATATCTCTTGATGGGTGATCTATAGGAAAATTTAAAGCCGTAAAATTATGCCAATCGTTTTCAATTTCAGGACCTTCTACATAAGAAAAACCTATTTTTCTAAAAATGTTTATAATTCTATTCTTTAGAATAGATATAGGATGTAGAGATCCTATTTCTATAGATTTTCCTGGAACTGTAGGATCAAAATTTAAGATATTTTCCTTTCTAAGAAAATTTTTGGGATGATTCATTTGTATTTTTTCTTGAACCTTTTTTTTTAAATCATTGATTATTTTACCATAAAATTTCCTTTTATGAATGGGTATTTTTTTTAATTCTTTAAATAGAATCGTTAAAATTCCTTTTTTTTTACCCAAAAATTTAATTCTGAATTCTTCTAAATCTTCATATTTTTTAGCCTGAAAAATTTTTATTTCTTCTTTGATTTTATTCATTTTATTATCCATAAAATATGATTATTTATTTTTCTAAATATCATCAAGAATATTTTCTTCAATCATATAACGAATGATTGCTTTTTTAATTAAAAAATATTTTTCTTCCTTTTTTAAAAAGGAATAATTTTTTTTCAATAAATAATGTGGCCATCCTTCTCGATCCCTACCAATAAATACGTAATAACCAAAAGGTTCTAAAATTCTACATATTGCAATATGCAAAATATTTATTTTTTCTTCTCTTTTAAAAAATCTATTTATACCTTTGCCTAGAACTTGAATACCTATAAGGTAAATAATCCCAATAGGATTAATTTTTTCTTTTATGTAAAAATGATTTTGTATATATACAATTACTTTATTCCAATTAATATGAAATTCTCGTATAAATTCTTTTTTCATGTTATGTTATTAGCTTACTAGAAAAATAAGAATATTTATGATGATGATCACAGATATAATTATTCTGATTACCCTTTTATATGGTGGATATCATGGTTATAAAAAAGGGTTATTGTCTCAGTTATTTGTATTCATGATATTTTTTATATTGATATATAAAGGTATCGATATATTTTACTTAGTTTCAGAAATATTACCAAAAAAAGTAAATGGGAGTAATAAAGAACCTTTTTTTATTGGTTATTCTATAATAATTTCATTTTTTTTGATAATTTTAACAGCTTTTTTAACTAAAAAAATTCTAGAATTTTTTTTTATAATTACATGGATACAACCTATTGAAAAATGGTTAGGTGGTATATTAGGATTAATAAAATATTTTTTTTATCTATCAATATGTATTCTTTTACTTAAAGAAGTAAATGAAAAAATAAATTTAATTCCTTATCATTTTTTTCAAAATTCTTTTGAAAAAGAATTTCAATATATTTTCTCCATATATAGAAAAGGACCCCAGTTCTTTTTTAAAAAATTGGAAGAGTTATATTTTCAAATTTAATAAAATGAACTTTAAAAAAAATAAGGAAAATATAAAAAAAGAATATTATAATCATGGAGAAAGGATGAATGAAAGGGGTAAAAAAAAAATAATTCGAAAAGAATTACATCATCTTTTAAAAAATGGTTTTCGTGTAAAAGATATTCATTCGTAATATGGAATGAAAGAATTACTTTCTCACAAGAATATGAAAAAAAAACGGTATATTTCTATGTAAACCTTGGATGAAAGTATACATACGAGACCAAAAAGATTCTTTTCTTTTCTTCATATAGAAAAAAAAACAATAAAATTGATGGAATTGATATTATTGATTTATCCAATTATTTATCTTTTTCTTTTATTTCTACCAATAATTTAGGAAAAGAAGAAATGACGAGGAATTTGAAGTGTTAGGAAGAATGGATTTATCAGATAGATGTACGACGAGGATGCAATATGATGACCTTTTAAATTTTTATATTTTTTAGAACTAAAATGGAAGTGTCTCTTTTTGAAGAAATATGGGATAAAAAATTTTTATATAATAGGATAAGATCTTCTATATTCTCTGTAATCTTTTTTGATTGGATAAGAACGTCTAACATTAATAATGTATTTTTAGTCCCATATTTTTTATGGATAATTCCCTTCACCTGTTGATTTATTTGTTCCTCAATCTTTTTTAGAATATTAATTTTTATTGTATGGCTAACATATTTACAATTTCTATTTATAATAATTTTTTTTAGAATACTGAAATATTCCATCATCAAATGTTCAAGTGTAAGCAAATTCTTTTTTTGATTGTATTTTAAAGGGTTATGGCTATTAATTACATGAAATAAAGTGCAATTGGTAATAATATCTTCGGATTCCAATATTTCTTTAATTTTGTTGTATATACGTATATAAAGTCTTCCAAAAATAGGGTCACTATTCCTCGTTTTTTTTATAACTCTAATCAAAGAGTTCTGTATATACGTAAAATTTTCTTTTACTTTTAAAAAGTTTTTTCTGCTATCTTTAAGGGGTTTCAAGTTTTCTTTAGTAATTCCTTCTATACTATTTTTGTAAATAAGTTCTATAGATTTGAGCATAGGTTCTAAAATATCCGAACTTTCGGAACTTTTGTTTAAATTTATCCATCCTATTATACCAAAAATAGTTTTTTCCTCTTCAACTTTTTGATATTGTATTTTTTGATATTTTTTATAACTTTTGTAAAAAACCAATACCATTAAAAAAATAAAAAATATAAGTGCCCATACCTTTATAAAATACAAAAAATAGGCTATAATTCCTGCCATGGTGAATGCTATAACCCCTGTTAAAAACCATCCCCTTATAACTTTTAAAACTCCTGATATTCGATAAACAGCACTTTCTCTATCCCACGCTCTATCTGAAAGAGAAGTCCCCATAGAGACCATAAAAGTGACAAAAGTAGTAGATAGGGGAAGATTCTTAACGGTAGCTATAGAGATCAATATACTAGATATAGTTAAATTAGAAGAAGCTCTAACCAGATCAAAAGCAATATTTTCCTCAGAAATATTTTCCTCTTTTTGGATTTTTTTCTTAAAATTTTTTTCTATTTTAACAAGAAATCGTTTCGGAAATAAATTAAAAAATTTATTTCCGAAAAATAAAAAAAACCGAACGATTCCTCTTGCAAAAGAATTGGATAAAAATTTTTCGTTTCCTTCATTTTGTCTACTTAAATTAATTTCCGTGCTGGTAATGGTTTTTGTTTTTTTAGAAAACCAAAGTGTTAATATCATAATTATACCTGAAAATATCAGAACAAAAGATGGAATCTGTACATTTCCAGATAAACTTTTCATATTGAATCCTTCTGCAGGAGGACTTCCTGCTTCTTTCCATATGTTATAAGATTGTATACTAGCTATAGGAACTCCTATGAAATTTACTAGATCATTTCCTGCAAAAGCCATAGCTAAAGAAAATGTTCCATATAATACGACAAATTTTAATATATTATATCCTAAAAAAACAAATACTTTAGACACAATAATCCAAGTTGTAAATAATAAAATAAAAAAGAAAAAAAAATTATGATGGATCCACTTTATAAAATGTGGAATCAATAGGGATTGTACTGATAAATTATCATACATGGATCCTTGTAAAGTACTATGAAGTCCTCTTACAATCAAAAAATAAGTCATACTACTCAATGAAATAGAGGCCCATATAACTCCTGCATATTTTAATCTACTTTTATATTCAAAACTTAATAAAATCCGTATAAAATAGTGAATAAAGGCACCAGAAAAAAAAGAAATTATAATAGATAAAAAAATTCCTATACCAATTGTCAATGTTTTTTCCGCTTTAATGTATTGACTTAAATGATGAAGGGGTTCATTACTTAATGGAGAAGAAATTTTTATCATGGAAATACTGAAGGCTCCTCCTAATAAACAAAAAACCATTGATACTGTAGTAGAGGTTGGCAACCCTAAAGTGTTAAAAATATCCAATAAAATAATATCGGATATCATAACTGCTAAAAAAATAAAAATAAGATCTGAAAAATAAAAATAAGACGGATCAAAAATACCTTTTCTTGCTATTTCCATCATTCTACTAGATAAAAAAGCTCCCAATAGAATACCTAAACTAGCAAAAATAATGATAGTCTTACGAGAAGCTACTTTAGATCCAATAGCGGAATTAAGAAAATTTACGGCATCGTTAATCAACCCT
Organism: Blattabacterium sp. (Cryptocercus kyebangensis); assembly: GCF_003226855.1. Lineage (NCBI taxonomy): Bacteria > Pseudomonadati > Bacteroidota > Flavobacteriia > Flavobacteriales > Blattabacteriaceae > Blattabacterium > Blattabacterium sp. (Cryptocercus kyebangensis). The sequence continues at coordinate 365,626 of NZ_CP029820.1, read as the reverse complement.
ACAATAAGATCGAAAATAGATAATATAAAAAGAATGACTATAATTGATGGATAAAAAATTTTCATAATAAAGAGGTAAATATTAATTAATCAATTTCACGAAAAAAACAAAAATATATTATTTTTAGAGTTTGTTTTTTTTTCATCAATTATAAATTGAAAATAATAATTTACGATCTTACAATTTTTTTAAAGAATCTTTGATTAAATTTTCTACAGTAAATTTTGGATTTTTCTCTAAAAGATCCTCTAAAACTTTTTTAGATTCTTTAGGAGAAAAACCCAATACAATCAAAGCCCTTAAAGCTTCTTTTTTTATAATGGATGGTGTATTTTTATCGAATAATGTAACATCTTTTCCTTTTTTAGAAAGAAGACCTATTTTATCTTTAAGTTCTATTATAATTCTATGAGCTGTTTTTATACCGATTCCCTTAATACTTTTAAATACTTCTGTATCTTCTTTAGAAATAGATTTTTCTATTTCATATGGAGTTAATGAAGATAACAATGTTATAGCAGAATTTGGTCCTATCCCATTTACAGATATCAAATGAGAAAATATTTTCCTTTCTATTCTATCAAAAAAACCATACAAAACATGTTTATTTTCCTTTATAAAAAGATAAGTATATATATAGATTTCCTCTTCTACTTTTTTTAATAAAAAAGAAGAATAAGTAGACGAGGATATATGAATATAATATCCTATTCCGTTACAATCTATTATTAAATAAGATTGATCCCTTTCGATTAATTTTCCTCTTAAATGTGTTATCACTATTTTATCAAAACCACTAAGTAAATAAATAGATCAATTATAAAAAAATTATTTTTTTCTGAAAAAAATTTGTATAGGAACTCCTATGAAATCGAAGTGATAACGAATTTTATTTTCAATAAATCTTTTATAAGATTCTTTTATATACTGAGGGTAATTAGAAAAAAAAATAAATTTTGGTGTATATGTAGGCAATTGAGTACAATATTTGATTTTAATCAATTTTTTTTTGATAGTAGGAGGAGGATTTTTTTTAAAAAGGGGTAACATAACTCTATTTAATAAATTCGTTTTTAATCTTTCTTTTCGTTTTCTAAAAATATGATAAGCTATGGGTATAATATTATATATTCCATCCTTATTTTTAGCCGATATAAAAAGTATGGGAACATTGTCAAATGGAGCAATGTTTTTTTTAATAAAAATTTCGAAATTTTTCTGTATAGAAAAATTTTTATTATTATGTAATAAATCCCATTTGTTAATAAGAATTATGACCCCTTTTTGATTTTTTTCAATCAATCTAAAAATATTTCTATCTTGTGATTCCCATCCACGAACCGCATCTACCATCAAAAAACAAATATCTGTGTATTTAATAGTTCTCACCGTTTTCATAGTAGAATAAAATTCAATACTTTCACTTATTTTTGATTTTTTTCTAACTCCAGGGGTATCAACTAAAATACATTTATATCCAAATTTTTTGTAGAAAACATCTAGACTATCTCTTGTGGTACCAGAAATATTTGTGACAATATGATGGTTTTTATCTAAAAAAGAGTTAATTAATGTAGATTTTCCTACGTTGGGTCGCCCAATTACAGAAAAACGTGGAAATCCCTCCCCTTTCTCTACTTTTTTTTCTACTAATCCTTTCAATATTTCTATTAATCTATCCAACATTTCTCCAGTTCCACTTCCATTTATAGCGGATATACAATAATAGTTATTGAATCCTAAACGGAAAAAATCTGTATCATGATATAGATTTTTTCCGTTATCTACTTTATTCACTACTAATAAAATTGATTTTTTACATCTTCTAAGTATTTGAGAAATTTCGATATCTAGATCGAGTAGACCTATTTTCATATCCACTAAAAACAAAATGGCATCAGAATCTTTTACAGCTATTAAAATTTGCTTTCTGATTTCTGTATCGATTATATCTGTATTATTGGGGGGATTATAACCTCCTGTATCTACTACAGAAAAATGGACTCCATTCCATTCAGAATCTCCATAAATTCTATCTCTCGTTACTCCACTTTGACCATGAACTATAGCTTTCCTTTGTCCTATAATACGGTTAAATAAAGTTGATTTTCCTACATTCGTACGTCCTACTATGGAAACTAGGTAACTCATTCTTAAAAATTATTCACAAAGGTAGAATTTTTTAACTATTTTCATTCATAGATTCTTAGTCAAAGTGTATATTACTAAAAAAAATGCGTATAGATATTGTTAGCGTTATTCCTGAAATACTCAAGGGGCCCTTTTCAAATTCTATTATTAAAAGAGCTATAAATAAAAAAATCATAGAAATTTATCTTCATGATTTACGAAAATATGGTTTAGGAAAACGTAAAAAAGTAGATGATTATCCTTATGGAGGAGGATCCGGTATGGTTATTAGAATAGAACCTGTATATCGGTGTTTCCATAAACTTTTTTCAGAAAGAAATTATGATGAAAAAATTTTTATGACTCCTGATGGAAATATTTTTTCACAAAAATATGCTTATGAATTTTCTTGTAAAAAAAATATTATTATTCTTTGTGGTCGTTACAAAGGTATTGATCAAAGAATCCGAGAAAACTTAATTTCCAAAGAAATATCTATTGGTCCTTATGTTTTATCTGGAGGAGAATTAGCCGCTGCTGTTGTAGTAGAGGCTGTAACTAGATTGTTACCTGGAGTACTAAATAATCCAGATTCTATGATTACAGATACGTTTCAAATTGGATCTATACCTCCTCCCCCTCTTTACACTCGTCCACTCATTTATAAAGGCCTATCTGTACCCAGAATACTTTTATCTGGACATCATCAAAAAATAAAAGATTGGTTCTATAAAAAATCTATCCTGAAAAAAAAAATTTGATTTTTAAATTCTAAGTTTTTATTCCATAAATTAATCGTTCTATAACCTTGTTAATTTTTTCTAAATCAATTTTTTTTATTACGTCTTGCATCATTTTCCGAATGTTTTGATTACATAAATTACCTATACTTCCTTCATGAGAATAAATTCCCATCGTAAAGGGTTCAAAACATCCATTTTCTATATTAGAACCAACTTTCTTATAAGCTTCTCTAAATGACATTCCTTCTTTTACAAGTTTATGGACTACTTCTACACTGAATAAGTATTTATACTTATCCTCTTGAAGAATATCATTTCTAATTACGATATGATTTAACATATACCTAAATATAGAAAAACATTTTTTTAATTCATCAAAAATAGGTAAAAATCTTTCTTTAATTATTTGAAAATCTCTATGGTATCCAGAACACAAATTAGATGAAATCAAAGAAATTTCATTTGGGAATGAAGAGATTCTATTACATTTAGCTCTTATAAGTTCAAAAACATCTGGATTTTTCTTATGAGGCATGATGCTTGATCCAGTAGTAAGAAAATCAGGAAAACTAATAAAATTGAAATTTTGGCTCAAATATAAGCAAATATCTTGAGACATTTTACCCAAAGTATTTGCTAAAGAAGCAATGGCTTCTGTAACTATTCTTTCCATTTTCCCTCGTCCCATTTGAGCATATATAACATTATAATTTAAATTTTCAAATCCTAATAATTCCGTTGTCATTGTTCTATTTAAAGGGAAAGTAGATCCATAACCAGCTGCGGAACCTAAAGGATTTTTATTGGTAATACTATAAGCGGTGCTAATTAATAACATATCATCTATCAAACTCTCTGCATATGCAGCAAACCAAAGTCCAAAAGAAGAAGGCATTGCAATTTGATAATGTGTATAACCAGGCATTAATATATTTTTATATTTTTCACTTAATTGTAATAATAAATCAAAAAAAGAATAAACCATTGATACAATTTCTTTGATTTCTGTACGAATAAAAAGTTTTAAATCTACCAATATTTGATCATTTCTAGATCTTCCACTATGAATTTTTTTTCCTACTTCTCCTAATCGATGGGTTAACAAAAATTCTACTTGAGAATGAACATCTTCTATCCCTTCATCTATTTGAAAATTATTTGTTAGTATTTCGTTTATATAAATGTAACGTAATTCCTTAATTAAAATTTCTAAATCTTTTTTAGATAATAATCCAATACTTTCTAACATAATCACATGAGCTATCGTTCCAATGATATCATGTGGAGCTAAAAGTAGATCCAATTCCGAATCTTTCCCTGAGGTAAAATTTTCTATTTCTCTATTAGTCTCTTTTTTCCCAATTTTCACGTGATCACATTTTTTATATTTTTTCTATCTTTATCAAATAGATAAATCAAATATAAAACTATAAATTTTTTAGAAAAAATTTCTAATAAAATTCGTAATTATGAGTAAAAAAACAGATTATACTGCAGATAGTATACAATCTTTAGAAGGAATTGAACATATAAGGATGAGACCTTCCATGTACATTGGAGACATAGGGATGAGAGGCTTACATCATTTGGTCTACGAAGTGATAGATAATTCTGTAGATGAATCCTTAGCAGGTTTTTGTAATAGAATATTGGTTACAATTCATAAAAATGGATTTATTACAGTTATTGATAATGGTCGTGGAATTCCAATAGAAATTCATAAAAAAGAAGGAAAATCAGCTCTTGAAGTGGTAATGACTAAAATTGGAGCAGGTGGAAAATTTGATAAAAATTCCTATAAAGTTTCTGGAGGATTACATGGTGTAGGAATTTCCTGTGTAAATGCCTTATCTAGAACCCTTATTGTTACCATTTATCGTAACGGAAAAATTTACCAACAGGAATATTTTAAAGGAAAAGCCCTTTATGATGTAAAGTGTTTAGGAAACACTAATAAGAGAGGGACCAAAATATATTATATAGCTGATAATTCTATTTTTAGTTCTATAACATATGATTATAACATATTATTCACACGTTTGCAAGAATTATCTTTTCTAAATAAAGGACTACACTTATTTTTAAAAGACGAAAGGAATAACATAGAAATCCAAAAAAAAGAATACTTTTTCTCTAAAAATGGATTAAAAGAATATCTTTCTATTCTAGATAAAAATCAAGAATCCTTAACAAAAAATATTATTTCTTTTGAAGGGGAGAAAGAAAATACCATTATAGAAGTAGCTATGCAATACAATACTTCTTTCAAAGAAAGAATTTATTCTTATGTTAATAATATTCATACTTATGATGGAGGAACTCATCTTTCTGGATTTCGAAGAGCCTTAACCCGAACGTTAAAGAAATACACTGATGGATATGGCCTTTTATCCAACAAAGATAAAATAGAATTTACGGGAGATGATTTTCGAGAAGGAATTACAGTTATTCTTTCTATAAGAGTTATGGAACCAAAATTTGAAGGACAAACTAAAACAAAATTAAGCAATCATGAAGTAGGAGGAATTGTAGAAAAATTTGTTGGGGAAAGGTTGAACAGTTATCTAGAAGAAAACCCTAATGATAGAAAAAAGATTATCGATAAAGTAATATTAGCGGCTAAAGCTCGTCAAGCATCCAAAAAAGCGCGAGAATTGATCCAAAAAAAAAATCCAATCTACAATAATATTTTACCTGGAAAATTAGCTGACTGCTCATTCAATGATCCAGAAAATTGCGAAATTTATTTGGTAGAAGGAGATTCTGCAGGGGGTACTGCTAAACAAGGTAGAGATAGAAATTTTCAAGCTATATTACCTTTACGAGGAAAAATTCTAAATGTAGAAAAAGCAATGGAGTATAAGATATTTGAAAATGAGGAAATAATAAATATATTTACCTCTTTAGGAGTTTTTATTGAGAAAGAAGAAAATAAAAAAAATTTAAATATAAAAAAACTTAGATACAATAAAATTATTATTATGACAGATGCGGATATAGATGGTAGTCATATTTCTACTTTGATTTTAACCTTATTTTTTCGTTATATGAAACCATTAATAGAAAAAGGACATATTTATATTGCTACGCCTCCACTTTATTTAATCCGAAAAGGTAATCGTTCTCAATACGCTTGGAGTGATCAAGAAAGAGAAAATATTATTCATAAATTAGGAGGAAGGAGAAATAAGGTCAACATACAACGTTACAAAGGATTAGGAGAAATGAATGCAGAACAACTTTGGGAAACGACTATGAATCCTAAAAAAAGAACCTTACGAAAGATTAATATAGAAAATATTTCGGAGGCAGATAAAATATTCTCCATTCTTATGGGTGATGAAGTTCCACCACGTAGAAATTTCATAGAAAAAAATGCGATACATGCAAAAATTGATGTTTAGTTAATAATTTATGAATTATATTCAGTCAATCCTATTAGGAATTATTGAAGGAATTACAGAGTTTTTTCCTATTTCTTCTACAGGACATATGATACTTGCATCTTCCTTAATGGGAATTCTAGAGAAAAAGATAACAAAATTATTTCTAATATCTGTTCAACTTGGAGCTATTTTTTCGTTAGTTTTTTTATATGGAAAAAAGTTTTTTTTTCAAAAATGGGATTTTTATTTAAAGATTTTTATAGCTAGTTTCCCCATATTTATTTTTGGTTTTTTATTAAAAAATAAAATAAATTTTTTTTTAGAAAATCCACTTATGGTATCTATTTCTCTTTTTATAGGAGGAATAGTTATTTTGATAGTGGAAAATTTTTATGAAAAAAATTTTTCTAAAAAAAAAGATTACAGAATAACTTATTTTAAAGCTTTTATTATTGGATTAGGTCAATGTTTTTCTATTATTCCTGGAGTATCTAGAAGTGCGACTACTATAGTATCTTGTATGTTACAAAACATTAAAAGAAAAAAGGCTATTGAATTTTCTTTTTTTTTATCTTTTCCTATTATTTTCATTGCTACATGTAAAAAATTATTTGACCATTACTTTCAATTCAAGTATTTCAGTTTTTCATTTAATTTTCGTAGATTTTTTATAGATAATAAATTTTTTTTACAAGAAGATATAAAATTATTATTAGTTGGAAATATAGTAGCTTTTATTACAGGAATTTTATCCATAAAATGCTTTATGTCCTATCTAAAAAAAAATAATTTTAAAATATTCGGATATTATAGAATTATTTTGGGCCTTCTATTCATTATGATACATTATTTTATTAAACCAATTGAAAAGCTTTGATAAAAAATTTTTCAGAATTTGAAAATGGGAAGCTCTTATTAATAGATAAACCTTGGGGATGGACTTCTTTTGAAGTAGTTAAAAGAATTAAGAAAAAAATGATTGGTTTTTATAATAGAATAAAAATAGGACATGCTGGAACTCTAGATCCTCTTGCTACAGGTCTTTTAATTATTCTTACAGGAAAATACACAAAAAAAGTAGATTCTATTCAAAATTATAAGAAAACTTATACAGGTATTATAAAAATGGGATGTGTCACTCCATCTTTTGATTCAGAAACAAAAGAATATAATTTTTCTTCTACCTCCCACATAAATTCTGAACTTATTCAAAAAATATCTCAAAAATTTATTGGTGAAATAGATCAATTTCCACCCTATTTTTCAGCATTAAAAATAGAAGGAAAGAGATTTTATGAATATGCTAGAAAAGGGGAAAAAATAAAAAATATGAAACCTAGACGAGTAAAAATTTATAAATTTCATATCCTAAAAATTGGAATACCCTATATCAAATTTTTTATAGAATGTGGAAAAGGAACTTATATTCGATCTATAGCCCAAGATTTCGGAATAGAGATAAAAAGTGGTGCCTATCTTCTTTCTTTAAGAAGAGAACGTATAGGCCCCTTTTCTATAAAAGATTCTTCTATGGAACTATAACTTTAAAATAAAATTACCATGTTCTCTTTCTATATCCTCTATGATAAGTTCTTATTTTTCCAAATATGAAATTTTTGATGAACTTCTTCCTCACTTAATCCTCCTCTTTTAACTCCTTCTAATAAATGTTTTTTTAGTAATACTCCATTTTTAGAAAAAATGGATCTTACCGTATCAGTAGGTTGTGCCCCTTTGATCAACCATGATACAGCATTTTTCATTTTTAATACTGTTGAAGGAGGATTCGTATTAGGATTATAAGTCCCTATTTTTTCAATAAATTTCCCATTTCGTGGGGAACGAGAATCGGCTACAACTATATGGTAAATAGGCCTATGTTTTTTTCCAATTCTTTTTAAACGTATTTTTACAGACATAATTTGATGAATTCTGGTAATGATCAAAAAAACTTATATTCTAAAAAAATTTTTTTTTAATCTATTCAAAATATCGTTTTTTCCCTTTCTAATATACTAACTAATTTTTTTTCCTATTTTATATGGGAGTCTATTCGTAAATTTTCTAGATGGATCCTATCATCCCAAAAAATATCCTTATCCATAATTGTAATGTTTTTGAAAAAAAATGGTATATATTTACATTTTTCATAGACCCGTTGTGTAACGGTAGCACAGCAGATTTTGGTTCTGTTAGTTGGGGTTCGAGTCCCTACGGGTCTGTTACCGATTATCCTTTTATAGATGTTGAATTTTACAAAATGAGTATTGGAATGAAAGTAAAAAAAGAAAAAATTTTACTAATAGCATTTTTAAGTTTTTTCGCATACGTGTTTATTCACTTATCAAAAAACTTTTTTGGATTAGATAAATTAACTCTTTGCCTGTTTAGATATTTCGTTATTTCTATTTTCATATTTTATGCTTTTTTGAAAAAAGACTTAACCACTTGGATCTTATTATCCATAATCATAGGAATAGAATTCGGTATAGATCACCCTGAAATTGCTGTAGAATTGAGATTTTTATCTCAAATATTTTTGAGACTTATAAAAACTATTATAGCTCCAATATTATTTTCCACTTTGGTAGTTGGTATAGCCAGTCACTCTAACATTAAACAATTAGGAAGTATGGGGTGGAAATCCTTATTGTATTTCGAAATAGTTACTACTTTAGCCTTGTTCATTGGTCTTATTGCCATTAATGTTTCTCAAGCTGGAGTGGGAATTGTTATGCCTTCAGGAATAACTTCACATCAATTTCCAAAAGTAGAAAGTAAAACTTGGCAAGATACCATTCTTCACGTATTTCCAGAAAATTTCATTAAATCTATATATCATGGAGATGTATTGCCTATTGTTGTTTTTTCCGTAATTTTCGGAATATCTATGCTTTTTTTAGATGAAAAAAAACGTAGACCTATATTGTCATTTACAGAGAGTATTTCAGAGATCATGTTTAAATTTACTAAGATAATCATGTATTTTGCCCCTATCGGAGTCGGTTCTGCTATAGCTTATACAGTAGGACATATGGGTTTGGATATATTATATAATCTTTTTCAGTTATTATTTACACTTTATATTGCTTTGTTAATATTTTTGATAGTGGTTTTATTTCCCATTCTTTTATGGATTAAAGTTCCTTTAAGGGGATTTGTAAAAGCTTTAATGGAGCCTGTATCATTAGCGTTTGCCACTACAAGTTCCGAATCTGCTTTACCCCTTCTTATGGAAAATTTAGAAAAATTAGGTGTTCCAAGGAAAATTATTGCTTTTGTGATTCCTACAGGTTATAGCTTTAACTTAGATGGAACTACTCTTTATTTATCTTTAGCCACTGTTTTTGTAGCGCAAGCTTCTGGAATCCCTTTAAGTTTTAGTCAGCAAATATTTATAGGTTTAACTTTAATTTTAACTAGTAAAGGTGTGGCTGGAGTCCCTAGAGCCTCTTTAGTAATTCTTTTAGCAACTGTTTCTTCTTTTGGTCTACCTACTTGGCCTATATTAGCGATTATAGGAATAGATGAATTAATGGATATGGCTCGTACTACCGTAAATGTTATAGGAAACGGATTAGCTAGTTGCGTCATTGCTCGTTCCGAAGGAGAATTAGATGATGAAAAAATGTTAGATTATATAAAAAAAAACCGTGATAACGGTTTATAAAGTTAATAAATTTAATCGTATTTTTTTACAGAACTTTTGAAAAGTAATTGTTTCTTTTATAAGAAAAAAAACTATTCTATAGTTTCAAATGGAGTAGTAACCAAAAAGAGCCATTCAAACATAGCTCTAATAAAATATTGGGGGAAACAAAAAAATAAAATTCAAATACCGTTGAATTCGTCTATTAGTTATTCTCTAGGAGAGGTTTACACGGTAACAAGACTAATTTATCATCTTAGAGATAAAAAAAAAAAAGATCTATAAGAATTTTCTTTTCTGGAAAAGAAAAAACTAATTTTCTTCCCAAAATTTTGGAATTTTTTCATAGAATATCATTTTATTGTTCTTATTTGCGATATTTTAATTTTGTTATAAAAACCGATAATACTTTTCCACACAGTAGTGGAATTGCTTCTTCTGCTTCTTCCATGAGCGCTTTAGCTTTATGTATTATGGAAATAGAAAAAAAATTAGATTCTTCTTTAAAAGAAGATTTTTTTTTAAAAAAAGCTTCTTTTTTAGCTAGATTAGGATCTGGAAGTGCTTGTAGATCTATATATCCTGGACTTGTAGTTTGGGGAAAACATAAATCAATAAAAGGGAGTAATAATCTTTATTCTATCCCTTATCCCTATAAGATACACCCAATATTTACAAAAATGGGGGATACTATTTTGGTAATAGATGAAGAACCTAAAAAAATTTTAAGTTCAAAAGGACATCAATTAATGAATAACCATCCTTATGCTAAGGAAAGATTAAAATGTGCTAATAGAAATATGGATAGACTGATATCCATATTAAAAATAGGAGATTTTACAAAATTTGGAGAATTAATAGAACATGAATCTTTAAATCTTCATGCTATGATCATGACCTCTAATCCCTATTTTTTATGGATGAGACCGAATACCCTTCACGTACTTCATAAAGTATGGGATTTTAGAAAACAAAGCAAAAAAAACATCTATTTTACACTAGATGCAGGTGCAAATGTTCACCTTTTGTATCCTATTCAAGAAAGAGAGGCCATAATAAGGTGGATATATAGTGATCTTATCTATTATTGCAAAAAAATTATAGAAAGTTTTTGTCAATAAATTAATTGATTGTCTATATTTGTTAGAGTATTACTATACACGAATAAATGGTGGATGTAGCTCAGTTGGTTTAGAGCATCAGATTGTGGTTCTGAGGGGCGCCGGTTCGAATCCGGTCTTCCACCCAAAATTAAATTAATTTAATACTTTTTTTATCCTTGTAAGGGCTTCTATAATTTTATCTTCTGTGGAAGCATAAGAAATACGTAAACATTCATTATCCCCAAAAGCACTTCCACTAACAGTGGAAACTTGAGCTTTTTCAAGAAAAAAAGAAGATAAATCCTCCGAATTTTTAATAATTCTTCCATGGAACTTTTTTCCAAAAAGATCTGAAACTTTTGGAAATACATAAAAAGCTCCATTTGGTTTATTTATTATTTGAAATTCAGGAATTTCCTTCATCATATCCAAAACTAAATTTCTTCTTTTTTTAAACTCCTTGATCATATATTCTATTTCAATTGGTGAAGCGTTTAATGCAGAAATAGCTGCACGTTGTGCGATAGAATTAGCACAAGAAGTTATTTGTCCCTGTATTTTATCACAAGACTTAGCAATCCATTCCGGAGCTCCAATATACCCAATTCTCCATCCAGTCATAGAGAAAGCTTTAGATAATCCATTTAGGGTTATTACTCTATCATAAATATCAGTAAAACTGGCAATACTAATATGTTTTCCTGAGTAACAAATGTGTTCATAAATTTCATCAGAAAGAATAATTATTTTTGGATGTCTCTTAAAAATATCTACTAAATTTTTTAATTCTTTATAAGAGTAAACACTTCCTGTAGGATTACATGGTGTATTTAAAATAAATAATTTTGTTTTTGGTGTAATAGATTCTTCTAAATTTTTTGGATTAATTTTAAAATTTTTTTCCATAATTGTTGGAATAATCACAGGAATCGCTTCACATAATTTCACCATTTGATAATAACTTACCCAATAGGGTGCTGGAATAATAACTTCATCCTTTCGATTAAGTAAAGATAAAAGAACATTCATAATAGATTGTTTTCCACCAGTAGAAACCACAATCTGAGATGGAAAATATTTCAATCCATTATCACGATAAAATTTTTTGCATATTACTTCTCTAAGTTCTAAATATCCAGATACGGGAGTATAGTAATGATAGAGCCCTTCATCAATAGCTTTTTTAGCATCGTTTAAAACAAAATTTGGTGGATAAAAATTTGGTTCTCCCAAACTTAAGTTAATAATATCATACCCTTTATTTTTTAATTTTCTAGCTTTATTAGACATAGCTAAAGTTTGCGAATAAGATATATTTTGTAAACGTTTGGATAATAATCTATTTTTCATGGATAGATAATTTGAAATGATTGCAAATCTAAATAAATTTGTATTCATTTATCCATATGGAATTAATTAAAAAGTATTTTCCAAATCTATTGGATCATCAAATACATCAATTATATTCTTTAAAAAATTTATATGAATATTGGAATACTTATGTCAATCTTCTTTCTAGAAAAACATTCTATAATTTTTATCAACAGCATGTTCTTTTTTGTTTAGGAATTGCTAAAGTTTTTCCTTTTTACCCTGGATCCTTTGTTATGGATTTAGGTACAGGAGGTGGATTTCCAGGGATCCCTTTATCTATAATTTTTCCTAATACAAAATTTATATTGGTTGATTCCATTAGAAAAAAAATTAAAATTGTAGAGAAAATAATCTATGATCTACAATTAAAAAATGCACATGCTATTTGTATACGTGCAGAAAAATTAGAATATAGATTTGATTTCGTGGTTAGCAGATTTGTAACAAAAATATCCAAAACTCAAAAATGGATAAAAAATAAATTTAGATACAAATCCAACTATATAATTAAAAATGGATCCTTATATCTAAAAGGAGGTGACCTTTCTAAAGAATTAGAAAAATTTCCTCATGCGGTAGAATATCCTCTAATGAATTATTTTAGAGAACCATTTTTCATTACCAAAAAAGTTATTTGGATTTCCAATATTTAAGATTTTTTTATTATAAAATACCAATTAAAAAAAATAAAGATGAATCCTAAAAAAAATTTTATTGAAAAAGTAAAAAAAAAAGGAGGATGGGTAAATGCGCATTCTCACTTGGATAGAGCTTATACTCTAACGAAAAAAAATTTTAAATATTCTTATTATTCCCTTAATAAAAAATGGTATTTAGTTGATGAAATGAAACGTTTAGCTACAGAAGAAGACATTTATATTAGAATGGAAAAAGCTTTGGAATACTTTTTAAAACAAGGGACACAAGCTTTATGTACTTTTATTGATGTGGATGAAATTATTGAAGACCGGGCATTAAAAGCTGCTAAAAAATTGAGAAATAATTATGGAAATTCAATCCATATTCGTTTTGCAAATCAACTACTTAAAGGGGTTTTGAATAAAAAATCTAAATATTGGTTCGATAAATCAGTAGAATTTGTAGATATCATTGGTGGATTACCTGCTAAAGATTATGGAAAAGAAAATGAACATCTAGATGTATTATTAAAAACAGCTAAAAAAAAGGGAAAATTAGTACATGTACATGTAGATCAATTTAATACAAGTGAAGAAAAAGAAACTGAAAAACTAGCAAAAAAAACTATTGAACATGGTATGCAAGGAAAGGTAGTAGCCATACATAGTATTTCTTTAGCAGCACATGATAGAAAATATCGTTATGAAATATATAGATTAATGAAAAAAGCTAATTTAATGGTAATATCTTGTCCTATTGCTTGGATTGACCATACTAGAAGTGAACGGTTGACACCTAGCCATAATTCTATTACTCCAGTAGATGAAATGATTCCTGAAGGAATTATAGTGGCTTTTGGAACAGATAATATATGCGATATATACAAACCTTTTTCTGATGGAAATCTTTGGATAGAATTACGAGTTATGTTAGAAGCTTGTCATTATTATGACATAGACCATTTGGTTGAAATTTCTACAAAAAACGGATTAAAAGTATTAGGTTTAGAATAGACCTATTTATTTTATTTCTTTTCTGGTCGCATTTGCGGAAAAAATAATACTTCTTGAATAGAACTTTTATTCGTAAATAACATGACCAATCGGTCTATTCCAATTCCAATACCTGCAGTAGGAGGCATACCAAATTCTAAAGCTCGTATAAAATCTTTATCAAGAAACATAGATTCATCTGTATTTTTTTCGGATAATTTTATTTGTTCTCTAAAACGATCAAGTTGATCTATAGGATCATTAAGTTCTGAATAAGAATTAGCAATTTCTTGTCCGTTTATAAGAAGTTCAAAACGTTCTGACAAATTTTTTTTATGACGATGTTTTTTCGTTAAAGGGCTCATTTCTATAGGAAAATCGATAATGTAAGTAGGATTTATGTAATTTTTTTCGCATTTTTCTTCAAAAATGTTTTCAATCATTTTAGCTTTGCTAATTTTTATATTTTCCTCCATCTCTATATGCAATTTTTTACAAACTTTTCTTAACTCTTCCTCTTCCATATCTCTAAGATCAAATCCAGTATGTGTTTGAATAGAATCCAATATAGGGATTCGTGGAAATGGAGTTTTAAAATTAATACTATTTTTTTCTATTAAAATGTCCTTATCCTCTTTTTGAACTTTTTTGTAAATACACTTCATAAGTTCTTCTGTAAATTTCATCATCCAATAATAATCTTTATAAGCAACATAAAGTTCTAATACAGTAAATTCTGGATTATGAATACGATCCATTCCTTCATTTCTAAAATTTTTAGAAAATTCATAGACTCCGTGAAATCCACCAATTATTAGTCTTTTTAAATAAAGTTCATTAGCAATACGTAAATACAATGGAATTCCAAGTGAATTATGATAGGTAATAAAAGGACGAGCTACAGCTCCACCTGGAATAGATTGTAGAATAGGAGTATCCACTTCTAAATAACCTTTATCGTCTAAGAAATTTCTAATTTCTCGTATTATACGAGTCCGTTTTAAGAAAATTTTTCTAACATGATCATTCACAATAAGATCTACATAACGCATGCGATAACGTTGTTCTGTATTAGAAAAAGCATCATATATTTTTTTATTTTTATCTATTTTTACTTGTGGCAATGGTCGTAAAGATTTAGATAAAATAGTTAATCTATGGACATGTATAGTAATTTCATCCATTTTTGTCTTAAATAAAAGACCTTTCACTCCAATAATGTCTCCTATATCTATAAGTTTTTTTAAAAGAATATTGTAGGATTCCTCTTTTCCCATTTTTTCTGAGTAAAAATGATTCTTATTAAAGTATATTTGTATACATCCCGTGTGGTCTTTCATTTCTCCAAACGAAGCTTTTCCTAAAATTCTCAAACGTATTAAACGTCCAGCTATGCTTATGGGGTCTTTTTCTATAAAATTTTTTTTTATATCAAAAATAGTGTTTTTAATGAAATATTCCTCTGGAGGATAAGGATTTATCCCTAATAGTCTTAGTTGATTTAATTTTTTTCTACGTATAATTTGTTGTTCTGATAAATTAGGCATAAAAATATTTCATGCAGAGAATTGTACGTTTATAAAAACAACACGAAGGTACATTTGTTTTTTTTATTGTATTATTAATTTTTCAAAATTAAAAAATTATGAAAAAAAAAATACTCTTTTTCGAAGACTTAGGAAAAAAAGAATATCAAGAAACTTGGAAATATCAAAAAATATTATTTGATGATATTATCCAAAAAAAAGTAAAAAATAGATTTTTTCATACTAAAAAAGAAATAGCAGGATATTTACTATTTGTAGAGCATCCACATGTATATACTATAGGAAAAAATGGAAAATATAAACATTTATTAGTATCATCGGATTTTTTAAAAAAAATAGATGCTACATTTTATCAAACAGATAGAGGAGGAGATATAACTTATCATGGTCCTGGACAATTAGTGGTATACCCCATTTTAAATATGGACTATTTTTTTACTGATATTCACAAATATCTACGTTTCTTAGAAGAAGTAATTATCCATTTTTTAAAAAATCATGGAATAAAAGGGGAACGAGAAAAAGGAAAAACTGGAGTTTGGTTAAAGAAAAAAAACGGTAAATATAAGAAAATATGTTCGATAGGAATTAGAATGAGTCGTTGGGTAACCATGCATGGTTTTGCTCTAAACGTAAATACAGATTTACGATATTTTGATTACATCATTCCTTGTGGTCTTCTCAATAAAGAAGTAACTTCTTTAGAGAAAGAATTAAAAAATAAGATATCCTTTTCCGATACAAAATATCTATTAAAAAGATCTTTTAAAGAAATTTTTAATGTAGAATTTCTTATAAATATAAAAAGAAAAGTTATCTAATAGATTTAGAAATCATGATTCCATCTTTATCTACTTCCGTTAAAAGTACATTTTGTAATGTATTTTGAAATGTGGGATTTGAAGATATCTTTGTTCGAATATAATTTTCTGTATATCCATACAAATATTCGTTATTCGTAGAATCATTCTCAAACAAAACAGTTTTTTTCGTATAAATTTGTCTTTCACAAAAAAAAAGATATTTTTTTTTGGAAAGAATTCTTAATATTTTGTTCCGTTTCCATTGTATTTTTTTAGATACTTTTCCATGTATAGCTATAGATTTAGTATGGGGTCTTTCAGAATAAGAAAATATATGTAAAGAAGAAATTTCTAATTTTTTCAAAAAATGAAAAGTTTCTAAAAAATGTTTATGTGTTTCTCCAGGAAATCCAACAATAATATCTGAACCTATATAAGCATCTGGAATTAAATTCCGGATAATTTTCACTTTTTCTTGATAAAGTTCTCTTCTATAACGTCTTTGCATTTTTCCCAATATATCGTTACTTCCAGATTGTAAAGGAATATGAAAGTGTGGAACAAAATGTTTGCTTTTCGATAAAAATTCAATACATTCTTTTTTCAATAAATTAGGTTCTATTGAAGATAAACGTATTCTACCCTTTTCTTTGATTTGATCTATAGCCTGTATTAAATCAAAAAATGTATAGGGGCGACGTTCATGGATCCCATATATTTTTTTCCCATAGTCTCCAATATTTATCCCCGTTAATACTATCTCTTTGACCCCCTTATTAAAAAGTAGCCTTATTTTTTTCAATATATTTTCTATACTCTCAGATCGAGAGGGCCCTCTTGCCATAGGAATAATACAATAACTACACTTGTAATCACATCCATCCTGTATTTTTAAAAAAGAACGAGTTCTATCTCCAATAGAATACGATGAAAAATAAGAAGATGTTTTTTTTGAAATAATTTTTGCAGGATATCTTTTGAATAAAAGGACTTTATTTAGATAATCAGTTATTTTAAATTTTTCTTCAGAACCCAATACCATGTCTACGCCACGTATATAAGAAATTTCTTTAGGATTCAGTTGTGCATAACATCCTACTGCAATAATAAAAGATTTTGAATTTTTCTTCATAAAAGAACGTACAATGTACTTAAATTCCGAATCTGCATTTTTTGTTACAGAACAACTATTTATCACATAAATATCTGCAACTTCCTTGAAAGAAACATGTTCATAATTTAAATTAGAAAATTTTCTCTCTATAGTGGAAGTTTCTGCATAATTCAGTTTGCACCCCATTGTATAAAATGCAACTTTTTTTTTATCCATTTCTATGAAAAATAATATTATTTACCGGAAATAAACCTTTTTTAAGAAGAGAAATAATCTAAAATTCCACTATGACTAGCAACCATAGATTTTTCCCCTTTTTTCCAATTTGCTGGACAAACTTCTCCAATTTTTTCATAATACTGAAGTGCATCTATCATACGAATTGCTTCATCTACATTTCTACCCAAAGGAAAGTCATTAATTAAAAGATGTCTTATAATCCCCTTTTTATCTATTAAAAACAATCCTCTATAAGCAATCATTTCTCCCGTTGATTTCAATTCTTCATTATTGCAAATCCAATTTGCAGACAAAACTCCATAGTTATGGGATATAGTTTTATTGATATCGGAAACGATAGGATATGTAACTCCATATATACCCCCTTTTTCTTTTGGAATCTGCAACCAAGCCCAGTGAGATTGTTCTGTATCTGTAGATATAGCAATTATTTGTACATTTCTAGATTCAAAATCCTTCATCTTTTCTTGAAATGCATATATTTCTGTTGGACATACAAAAGTAAAATCTTTAGGATAGAAAAATAGCAAGACATACTTCCTTCCCTTAAATTGTTCCAAAGTAAAATTTGGAACAATTTCTTTCCCATTCAATACTGCATTAGCTGTAAAATCAGGCGCTTTTTTTGCAATTAATGTATTCATTTTTCAATATTTTATATGAACGAATTTACCAAAATTCTTATAAGAATCAAAAATAAAACAAGGATTCTATCCTTTTACATAAATTCTAGAAGGAATATTTTTTCATTTTTATACATATCTATGTAATTTTTTATTAAGTTCATTTTTTAAACTTGTTAAATTCATTATCTTTTCCAAAAGATCTTTTTTATTATCAATTTTAATATTTTTTCGAAAATTACTGATCTCTTGTTGAATTAATTTCAAAAAATATTGGGACTTATATTTCAATAAAAGGTCCATAAGATATCGATCTATGTTTTCCTCTTTGGAGGGAACTTCAATTCCTTTTCTATTCCATTTGGATAAGGAATAGGATTTTTGATTTTGATTATCAAAAAATTTCCATTTTTTTATGGGATCTTTTTGTAAACAAATTTGGTCAAATATTTTCTGATGAAAATCCAAAGAAAAACGAAAGTTATGGAATTGAAAAGTCTGGAATATTTTTTCGGAAACTGTAGTCTTGTATCCTTCTATTTTTACCTCCTTATCTCCATAATTTAAAATAAACTGAATCAATTTTTCTTCAATTAGAAGAAGAATATTTTTGTTGTTTTTTTCTGAACTAATACTACTAATAGTCTTATTTTTCTTCTTATAAATTTTTTTATTACTTATTCTTTCCAATTCATAAATTATAATTTCTTTACGAATTTTTAGCTTTTTGGAAGCTTCTTCTATGTATAATTCTCTTTGGATAAGATTGGATACTTTTGAAATGCTCTTCAAAATATTCAAAACTAAAAACGATTTTTTAATTGGATCATCTTGAAAGAATTTTTCAAACATTTTTTGTTTAAAAGAAACAAAATTATAACTTTTTTTTCCTAAAAAATCTCTCAATTGAGAATAAGAATATTTTTTTGAAAGAGTATCTGGATCTTCTCCGTTATGAGTAAATAATATACGTAAGTTCATTTCTTGTTCCAAGAACATATTTATTACTCTTAAAGAAGCTTGAATTCCAGAACGATCCCCATCATAAAAAAGAACAATATTTTTTGTAAATTTCTTGATTAACAATATTTGATCGATGCTCAAGGAAGTACCAGAAGAGGAAACCACATTTTTTATCCCAGATTGATACAAAGAAATTACATCTGCATATCCCTCTACTAAATAACAAAGATTCTCTCTTAAGAGAGTTTTTTTCGCTTGAAATAAACCATACAAAATTTTACTTTTTTGAAAAATATCGTTTTCGGATGAATTTAGATATTTCGTTGTACGGGAATAACTATTAATGGTCCTCCCACCAAATCCTATAACCCCACCTGACAAATCATGTATTGGAAAAATGACACGTTCACGAAAACAGTCGAAATTATTGGATTTTTTTAATCCAGTAAGACCCGATTTTTTTAAATCACATATTTTAAATCCTTTTTTTAAAGCTGTTTCCGTAAATAATTTCCAAGAGGAATTGGCATAACCTAATTCAAATTTATGAATCGTTTTCATATCAAAGCCTCTTTTTTTCATTAAATAATTCAATCCCTTTTCTTGACCTTCTTTTGTGGAATGCAATTGTTTAATGAAAAAACATTTTGCATAATTCTGTATTAAGTATAAAATTTCATATTTTTCATGATTTATTTTCCTAAAATCTGTATTTTTTTCAGATTCATGAATCTTTATATTATACTTTTTAGCTAGATAATGCAAGGATTCTACATAAGTTAATTTTTCGTATTCCATAAGAAAAGTGATGATATTTCCACCTTTTCCAGAACTGAAATCTTTCCATATTTTTTTTGTAGGAGAAACGATCAGAGAAGGTATTTTTTCATTAGAAAAAGGACTAAGACCTCTATAGTTTAGACCACTTTTTTTTAAAAAAACGAAATCTCCGATAACTTCTTCTATCAAAGAAGCAGAAAATATTCGTTTTATAGTTTCTTTAGAAATCATGATTCTTTAAAAAAAAAGAATAAGAATACAAAAATATGATTTTAAATGCTTCCTAATTTCATTCTATGAATAATTTTTTTTGGATTAGAATTCGAAAAAATAGTAGTTCCTGCTACCAATATGTCTGCTCCATTTTTGAATAATAAAGAAGAATTTTCTAAATTAATACCTCCATCTACTTCGATAAGTGCAGAAGAATTTTTTTTTAAAATCAAATCTTTAGTATCTTCTAGTTTTTGATAAGTTTGATGAATAAATTTTTGTCCGCTAAAACCAGGATTTACGCTCATTAACAAAACAAAATCTATATCTTTAATAACATCTTGTAAAAGAAAAATGGGAGTATGAGGATTTACTGCTACACCCACTTTCATTCCATATTCTTTAATGGCATAAATAGTTCTGTTCAAATGAAGACAAGCTTCATAATGAACATGTAAGTTATCTGCTCCACAGGATTTAAATTCTTCTATATAGTGTTCTGGTTGCATAATCATTAAATGAACATCTATAGGTTTATGGGTATATTTTTTTACATGTTTGATAAACAAAGTCCCAAAAGAAATATTAGAAACAAAAGAGTAATCCATAATATCAATATGGAACCAATCTGCTTCACTTTTATTCAGCATTTCTATATCACGATATAAAAAAGCCAGATCTGCTGAAAGTAAAGATGGAGAAATAATTTTTTTCATATTTTATATTTTTCTAAAAAAATTGAAATGAATCAATAAAAATCATGAAATCATCGTTTCACTAATACCTGTTTTAGAAAAACCTCCATCATGATACAAATTTTGCATTGTTACTTTTCTTGTAAAATCTGAAAAAAGTGTAATTATATAGTTTGCGCAATCTTGTGCAGAAGCATTTCCTAAAGGAGATATTTTTTCAGATAAAATAAAAAATTGATTGAATCCTTTAATAGATTTTGCTGCTCTTGTCACACTAGGAGATTGTGAAACCGTATTAACCCTTACTTTTTTTTTTATTCCCCAATGATAACCAAAATTACGTGTAATACTCTCTAAATAAGATTTATAATCCGCCATATCTCCATAATATGGAAAACTTCGTTGAGAAGCAACATAAGTTAGAGCCACAATAGATCCCCATTTATTCATGGCGTCTTTACTCCAAGCCGTTTGCATGATTTTATGATAGGATACGGCAGATATTTCCCATCCCTTTCTCAAAAATTCATAATTCATAGAGGTATAAGGGATCCCTTTTCGAATATTTATGGACATAGCAATGGAATGCAATAGAAAATCTATTTTTCCTCCAAAATGATCTAAAGTTTTATCAAACAAAAAATTAAGATCTTTAATAGAAGTGGCATCTGCAGGGACTACCATGGATTCTGTTTTATGAGATAATTCATAAATTTTTCCCATTCTTAAAGAAGCCGGGGTATTTGTTAAAATAAAAGACGCTTTTTCTTTATAAGCACGTTCTGCTACCTTCCAAGCAATAGAATTTTCATCAAAAGCTCCAAATATAATTCCTTTTTTCCCTTTCAATAGATTATAAGACATAGTTAAAAATTAAACCAAAAATACCTATTTTTTCTTGAATTAAATCTCAAAAACTTCTTTTATTAAAGGCAAATAGTCCAATTTTTCCCATGTGAAAAGTTCTACTTCTTGTTTTTTTTTATTTCCTTCTATATCCGAAAAATATTTCCATACTTTTTTTGGAATTTTTCCCATATGTCCATAAACAGCCGTTTCCTCATATATTGGGTTACACAATTTTAATCTTTTTGTTATAGAGTAAGGACGAAAATCAAAAATTTTCTTAATTTTTAGTACAATATCTTCATCCATAAGTTCTCTTCTAGAGGACCCATAAGTATTCACAAAAATTCCTATCGGTTCTGCAACACCAACGGCATAAGATATTTGTATCGATAATTCATCGGCGACTCCTGCTGCAACAAGATTTTTTGCAATATGCCTAGCAGCATAAGCCGCCGATCTATCCACTTTAGAAGGGTCTTTTCCAGAAAAAGCCCCTCCTCCATGAGAACCTCTTCCTCCATAAGTATCCACTATAATTTTTCTTCCGGTAATTCCAGTATCTCCGTGAGGTCCTCCAGTAACAAATTTACCTGTAGAATTTATGTAATACTTCGTTCTATCGGTAAATAATTTTTTTATATCCTTCGATAGGATATTATTCTTTACCCTTGGTATCAAAATATTTTTAATATCTTGAACTATCCGTTTATGCATTTTTTCTTTTGTGTCAAATTCATCATGTTGAGTTGAAATTACAATGGTGTGAATATGGATAGGGATATTTTTATCAGAATATTCCATAGTAACTTGCGATTTTGCGTCTGGACGTAAATAAGGCATCTTTTCTCCTTCATTTCGTATGGATGAAAGTTCCCTTAATAGATGATGAGACATTTCTAATGATAAAGGCATATAATTTTCTGTTTCCTTAATAGCATACCCAAATACAATCCCTTGGTCTCCAGCTCCTTGATTTTCTTTTTTCTTATTTTGTATACCCTGGAATAGATCTCTAGATTGTTCTTGAATAGAAGAAATAACACCACAAGAATCTGCATTGAATCTATATTCATTTTTAGTATATCCAATCTTCCTAAGAATATCACGAGCTACTTTTTGAACATTCACCCAAGTTTTAGAATTTACTTCTCCTGCTAATACAATTTGCCCCGTAGTAACTAAAGTTTCTATAGCTACTTTTGCTTCTGAATCATAGGCCAAAAAATGATCTAATATAGCATCCGATATTTGGTCCGATATTTTATCAGGATGTCCTTCTGAAACAGATTCGCTAGTGAATAAATAAGGCATTTTTTTTCTTTGATGACTTAGCTTGTTCTTCTCCTAAATTCTATTTTTTATTTTAAAATTTTTGAATTTTAATGGATTCTTTATGCAATAGTTTGAAAATTTCTTCAATAAGCTCTTCCGAAACACCTAACCCTTTTCCTAATTTTATAGCTTTATTCAAAATATCCTCCCATCTATTTTTCTGTAATAAAGCTATATTATATTCTTTTTTAAGAATTCCTAATTTTTTGGAAATTTTCATTCTTTCTGCTAAAAGAGTAATAATATTTTCATCTATTTCATCAATTAGGATTCTTAAAGAATCTAACTGATTTTGATATTTTTCATCATAATTATTAGAATATATCAAATTTTTTAACATTTCCAAAAGTTTTTCAGGAGTGATTTGTTGTTTAGCATCACTCCAAGCATGATCAGGATCACAATGACTTTCTATCATCAATCCGTCACATCTAAAAAAATGAAAAGCTATTTTGGAAATTTCCAAAATTCCTTTTTTATTTCCACAAATATGTGAAGGATCACAAATAACAGGAATTCTAGGAAGAATACTCCTAAAATTCAATAATATATTCCAGTTAGGTTGATTACGATATTTCGATGTTTTATAGGTATAAAAACCACGATGGATAACCCCTAATTTTTTCACTCCTTTTACAAATAAACGTTCTAAAGCTCCTATCCATAATTCTAGATCAGGATGTATAGGATTTTTTACTAAGACAATTTTATCCTCTTTTCCTTTTAAAGAATCCGCAATTTCTTGAACAGTAAATGGACTTGCTGTACTTCTTGCTCCTATCCAAAGAATATCTATATCAAAAGATAACGCCAATTTTACATGTTCTGCATTGGCTACTTCCGTAGCTACCATTAATCCTGTATTTTTTTTTACATTTTTTAGCCATTGAAGTCCATCTTTCCCAATTCCTTCAAAGTTATTCGGTTTAGTTCTAGGTTTCCATATACCGGCTCTAAATACTTTTACATAGGATTGGTCCAACCTTATAGCTGTTTCTTTTATTTGTTGTTCGCTCTCTGCACTACAAGGACCAGATATGACTAGGGGTTTGTCAAATTTTTCAATCCAAGATCTGTCTATACTATTATTTAGAATATTTTTTTCCATCACAATACAATTTATACATTATACATATTTTTTTTTATTTTATATCATTTGCTTTTTTTATATACCGATCAATTTGATGAAACTCTTTTTTTCTTAAATATTTACGAAATATCTTTAAGTGATCTATATAAACATCCATAGCTTGAATCAGATTATTTCTATTAGAAATAAAAATAGGTAACCACGTTTCAGGTTTGCTTTTTGCTAAACGTGTAGTAGAATCCAATCCGCTACCCATCATATTATTAAAAATTTCTTTTTCATTTTTAAATTTTTCTAAAACGGTGCTAGCTAAAGAAAAAGAAACCACATGAGGTAAATGAGATACGTAAGAAATATAAAAATCATGTTCTTTAGATGTGATATAAATCATACGCATATCCATTATAGAGTAAATTTTTTCTGCCATGAATATCGCATCTGGATCACTAAGTTCAGAATCACAAAGAATACAATTTTTTTTATGGAAAAGATCTGAATGAGCATAAGTAGGTCCAGAATTTTCTACTCCTGCAATAGGGTGTGTAGCCACAAAACGACTTCTTTTTGGATGAGAATAGACACTATTACAAATTTCATACTTAGTAGATCCAGTATCTAAAATAACTGTATCACTACTGATTTTGTTAAGAATGATTGGAAGTATTTTTTCTATTCCATCTACAGGAATGGATAAAATAATAACGGAAGATTGTAGAATAAGATCCTGAAAAGGAATTATTTCATCTACAATTCCAAGTCTTACAGCATGAATAGCATTTTCTTTATTAGAATCTATTCCTATAAATTTATCTCCAAAATTGGATTTTCTTAATCCTAAACTAATAGATCCCCCGATTAAACCTAATCCTATAATTCCAATATTCATGAAAAAATTCTATTTTTTGCTTTTTCCAAAGTTTTTACAGGACAACACATAGAAAATCTTACATACCCTTTTCCATTATTTCCAAAAATGCTTCCAGGTGTAATAAATATGTGATAATTTTTGAGAATTTTATCGGACCATTCACGATCATTTTGATCTAAATCTAGAATTTTAGCCCAAACAAATATTCCGGAACTTTTTCTTCTATATTTTAAATATAGACGATCACATATCTCCAATATAATTTTTTTACGTTTTAAATATTCTATATTGAGTCTTTTAAACCATTCTGAATCTTGATTCATTGCTTCTATAGCCCCAATTTGTATTGGATAATACATTCCAGAATTGATTAGACTTTTTACTTTTAAAATATTTTTAATATATTCTTTTTTTCCTATTATCATTCCAATCCTCCATCCAGCCATATTATAACTTTTACTTAAAGAATTTAATTCTAAAGCAATATCTTTAGATCCTTTAATATTAAATACACTCAAAGGGGGGTTGTTGTTTAATATGAAACTATAAGGGTTATCGTGCACTAGTAAAATACGATTTTTTTTCGCAAAAAAGACTATTTCTTCCAACTTTTCAAAAGTGATAGTTGCACCTGTTGGCATATGAGGATAATTGATCCACATAATCTTCACCTTAGATAGATTTTTCTTTTCCAATAGTTTTATATTAGGGCACCAATCCTCCCTATCATAAAGATCATAATAAATAACTTCCGATTCTAAAAGTTTGGATATGGAAGAATAAATAGGATACCCAGGATTTGGAATTAAAACTTGATTTCCTTTGTCCAAATAAGAAAGGCTTATATCCATAATTCCCTCCTTGGACCCCATCAAAGGCAACACTTCTTTTTGAGGATCCACATCCACTTTATATGTATTTCCATACCAATCAGAAATAGCATTACGTAACCTTTCTATACCTATATAACTTTGATAAGTGTTAGCCTTTTTTATTTCTGATGCTTCTTTCATTTTATGAATAACTCCATTTGGAGGAAGAATATCCGGATTTCCAATTCCTAAATTAATGATATCTATCCCCTTATTTTCAAGAGTCTGAATCTCTTTCATTTTTTCGGAAAAAAAATATTCCGATATTTTATGTATTCTTTTTGCTACAACAATCATTAAGAACTAATTCTGCCATTTTTATATTCCCCCATAATAGAAAGTTTATGAAGACATGGAATCCTTTGTATACGTTTTTTCATTCTCTCATAATCTCTTATATTGTTAAATATAATATCCACATAAAAGGAATATTCCCAAGGTTTTTGTATTATAGGAATAGATTGTATTTTAGTCATATTTATTCCAAGATTCGAGATAAGACTCAATATTTGAGATAAGCTACCAGTAGTATGGAAAATTTTGAATCTTAGTGAAGCTTTATTAAAATTATCTTCTTTATTGGAAAAATTTTTAATAATAAAAAACCTGGTAAAATTTCTTCTAATGGTTTGTATATTTCTAGAAATTATTTCTAATCCATATTCCTTAGAAGCATATTCTGATGCAATCGCAGCTAACCCTTTTTTCTTACATATAGAAATGTATTTAGCGGCAGCAGCGGTATCAGAATACTTGGATATCTTTACATCAGGATGTGAATCTATAAATAACTCACATTGCAAAATGGCCATTGGATGAGAATAAATTTCTTTTATATCTTTCATATTTTGTCCAGGAAAAGCCATCAAATGATGTCTTATAGGCATATATATTTCTCCAACTATTCTTAATTTATATTCATATAAAAGACTATAATTAGTCAATATAGTCCCAGCTATAGTATTTTCTATAGCCATTACACCAATATCTACATTGGATTTAGCGACAGAAAAGGCAAGATCTCTAAAGGAAGAACATTCCATCAATTTGTAATGACATCCTTCAAAATATCTAGAAACTGCAGCATGATGAAAACACCCCTTTATCCCTTGTATAGCTATTTTTTTCATGTAAGAAATATTTAATAAACCTCATAAACCACATAACCGATAAGGAATAAGGAAAGGAGTCCTATTCTTTTTCTTTATTCGCGGAATCAAAATAAAAATTAAAGGTAAAAAATAATTTTATTTTATACAATTCTTTTTAAAAATTTTATCCTAAGGAGATAATCGTAAAAAAAACATAAAAATAGTAAAACGGTTAACTTTATATTTTCATACTCTACTAATTATGTTTTTATGCTAAAAAATAAATATCCAATAAAAGGATGGAGAAAAGAGAATAAGGTTCCTTCCCTTTCTGAGGTTTTTTCTACTGTTTCTGTTCCTAAACAAAAAGGAATATGGAGAAAATTTTTTGCTTTTACTGGACCAGGACTATTAATTGCTGTAGGGTATATGGATCCCGGAAATTGGGCTACAGATATTGCTGGAGGGTCTAAATTCGGATACATGCTTTTGTCCGTTATTTTTATATCCAATATTTTTGCTATCATTTTACAACATTTAGCTTTAAAATTAGGGATTGTTTGTGAACGAGATTTAGCACAAGCCTGTAGGGATCATTATTCTCCCTTTATTAGTTTTATATTATGGATATTATGCGAAGTAGCTATTTCTGCATGTGATTTAGCAGAAATCATTGGTTCTGTATTAGCCTTAAAATTACTTTTTGGAATTCCAATTACGTGGGGGGTATTAATTACGACTATAGATGTTTTGCTCATTTTATTTTTTCAATATAAAGGATTCAGATACATTGAAAGTGTGGTAGCCGTATTAATTTTTACAATTTTGATTTGTTTTGGTTTTGAAATTATTAGTTCTAAACCAGAAATTTTCCCCATTTTAAAAGGAATTATTCCTAATCCTGAAATAATTAAAAATTCACATTCTTTCTACATTTCTATTGGAATCCTAGGAGCAACTGTAATGCCTCACAATCTTTACCTACATTCAAGTATCATACAAACCAGGAACTACCAACGAACTATTGAAGGTAAGAAAATGGCCATAAAATATGCGACTATAGATAGTACATTATCTTTATCCTTAGCATTTTTTATCAATGCATCAATATTAATCATATCTGCAGCGACTTTTCATAAATATGGACATACAGAAGTAGCCGATATTATGGACGCACATAAACTTTTATCTCCTATACTAGGATCTAGTCTTTCAGGAGTTTTTTTTGCACTAGCTTTACTAGCATCAGGACAAAATTCTACACTTACTGGAACTTTATCTGGACAAATTGTGATGGAAGGATTTCTTCATATACGATTAAAACCTTGGGTTAGAAGACTTATAACTAGATTAATAGCTATTGTACCGGCTATGATAGCCTCTATTATTTATGGAGAAAAAGGAACTGCAGAATTACTAATAATTAGTCAAATAATTTTATCAATACAATTAAGTTTCGCCATTATTCCTTTAGTTAATTTTACAGGAGATTATGATAAAATGGGATTATTTGTCAATGGCCCTGTTTTAAAAATATTATCTTGGTTCATCACGATTATCATTGTTCTACTAAATTTATTCTTATTATACAATACCTTTCAATAATATCAGGAAGACAATACTTCAACATTTATAGTGAACTCTTTTTTACGATGTAAACGTATATTGACCTGATGTTTCCCAATTGTTTTAATAACTTTATTACCAGGGATCCTGATAGATTTTTTATCTATAGATATTCCTGTTTTATTTAAAGCTTTCATCAGTTCTTGATTGTTAATGGAACCGAATAGTTTTCCTACTTTTCCTACTTTAGCTTTTATTTTTATAGTTAATTTTTTTAATTTTTTTTCTATTTCTTTGGATTTTTCGATTAAAAAACTTTCCTTTTTATAGCGCTGTTTCAATATTTCATGAATATTTTTTACTGTTCCAGGAAGAGCTAAAATAGCATAACCCTTAGGAATTAGATAGTTTCTAGCATAACCTGGTTTAACATCTAATTCATCGTATTGAAAACCCAAATTTTCCACGTCTTTTTTTAGAATAATTTTCATATTATCTTAAATCATCTGTAACAAAAGGTAAAAGACCTATTTGTCTGCATCTTTTTATAGCAGAATTTAATTTTTTTTGATTTTTTTTTAGAGTCCCTGTGATACGACGTGGTAAAATTTTACCTTGTGCATTCAGAAATTTTATTAAAAATGTAGGATCCTTATAATCTATATACTTTATATTACTTTTTTCAAAAAAACAATATTTTTTTTCTAATTTTGTTTCTATTTTAAGAGGAGATAAGTATCTTAAATCGCTATCTCCTCCTTTTTTTTTTATATTGTTTTGATCGATATCCTCTAAAATCATAATTCTATTCTTTAGTCCTTGTTAAAAAATTTATTTCTTCTCCTTTCTGCATATTCTATCCCATATTTATTTAATTTTACAGTAATAAAACGTAAAATTCGTTCATCTTGTCTTAATTTCAATTCTAAATCAGATACTAAATTAGAATGGAATAAAAATTCAAACAAATGATAACAACCACTTTGTTTTTTTTGAATTGGATAAGCTAATTTTTTTAAACCCCAATGTTCCTGATAAACTATTTTCCCATTTTGTTGTATTAGATAATTTTCATATTCCTTTGCCGTTTTTTTTGCTTGATCATCAGACAAAACGGGTGTAATTATCATGATATTTTCATAATTTTTTAGCATTTGAATTTTTTTTTTGCAAAAATGTAAATCTATATTTTTTTTCAACAAAAAGAATCATTATAAATTTTTTCTTTAATTTTTTTCATCATGTTCTCTATACGTCGTATACTTTCTTCTTTTCCTAGCATTTCCAAAATCATGAAAATATCAGATCCTTTTAAAGAACCTACTAAAGATAAACGAAATAGTTGCATTATTTTTCGTATATTTTTATCGTATATTCTTTTTTTCAACAAAAATCTTAAATTTACGGATGTAAATTTATGAACATCTGATAATGATTCTTTACAAAGGGTTAATTGATCAATAGTATTTTGATGACAAATTTTATCAAAAAAACTGGGATCATAAGAACTAGGAGAAACAAAAAAGTAAAAAGAATGTTCCCAAATTTCATGAATAAAATAGATCCTATTTATTGTTAGATGGATGACTTTCCATAAATAATCTTTTTCATAGAAAAGAGAACGCTTTTGTAGTTCTCTATAAAGAAATGAAAATATTTCTTCTTTTTTTTTATTTAAATATTGTTTATTGAACCAATTTGCCTTCTTTAGATTAAAAAAAACTCCAGATTTATTGATTCTTTCTAAAGAAAAAGAATTTTTTAATTCTTGTAAAGAAAAAATTTCTTTCTTTCCTCCAGGATTCCATCCTAAAAAAGCTAGCATATTAACAAAAGCTTCTGGAAAATAACCTAGTTCTCTGTATCCTTGAATAATGGTTTTATTTCCTGGAACTTTCCATTGCAAAGGAAATATAGGAAAATCTAAACTTTCTGCATTTCGTTTGCTTATTTTTCCTTTTCCATCATCTCTTAATATTAAAGGTAAATGTGCAAAAATTGGAGGGATCCAACCAAAAGAACGATACAACAATATATGCAAGGACATGGAGGGGATCCATTCTTCTCCTCTTATTACATGAGTTATTTTCATTAAATAATCGTCTATAGTATTAGCTAAATGATAAGTAGCAACTCCATTAGATTTTAATAATACTTTATCGTCTAAATTATCTGTATTTACCATAATAGTTCCACGTATCATATCATGTATTTTCAATTTTTCTCCAGGTTTAATTTTAAATCTAATGACATAGGAAGAACCAGAATTTAATTTGTAAGATAATTGTTTTTTTGTCATTCTTAAGGAGTTGTTAAGGAACATTCTTACTCTGGAATTATAAGAAAAAGTTAATCCCCGATCGTAATATTCCTTCCTTTTTCTATTAAGTTCTTGATCTGTATCAAAAGCATAATAAGCCTCCCCTTTTTCTAACAGTTTATTTAGATAAATACGATAAATATCTCCACGTTTAGATTGATAATAAGGAAAATAAAGGCCCCCATAACCAACTCCTTCATCAGGTTCTATCTGGCACCATTTTAATGTTTCCAAAATATACGATTCAGAATTTGGAACAAATCTTTTTCTATCCGTATCTTCTATTCTAAGAATAAATGTTCCTCTATTTTTTTTAGCAAAAAGATAGTTATATAAAGCCGTTCTTATTCCACCTAAATGTAATGGACCTGTAGGACTAGGGGCAAAACGAACTCTTATACATGACATACTTTTCTTGTTTTTTTATTTTCCAATACAAAATTTGGAGAAGATGTTTTTTAGTACCTCTTCATTAGTGATTTCTCCTGTAATCTTTCCTAAATGATGCAAAGCCTCTTTTATATGTATAGAAACTAAATCTTCTGGTATCCTTTTACTTAAAGCTTCATGAGCAAGTAAGACTTCCTTCAAGGATTGTTTCAATGCTTCATAATGTCTGTTTTGTGTCACAATAATATTTTTTTCTTTTAATTTTTCAATGAATAACTTACTTATAGTATAGAGAATTCTTTTTATCCCGTGATGATTTTTTGCAGAAATTTCAAAAAAATAAGCAACCTTTGATTTTAGGTTATAGAAGTCTTTAAAAGAGGATATATCCGATTTATTAGCAATCACTAAAATTTTTTTAAGTGGATTCTTTTCGTGTATAATTTGAATTTCTTTGATAATTTTTTTCTGTTTTTTTCTATCATTTTTAGAGGCATCAAAAAGGTATAATAGGACTTGAGCCTCTTGTATTTTTTCCATAGTCTTTCGAACCCCCATTCTTTCTATTGTATCTTTCGTATCTCTAATTCCTGCTGTATCCACAAAATGAAAATGGATTCCATTCAAAATCAATTCTCCTTCTATACTATCTCTAGTAGTCCCTTCTATATGAGAGATAATAGAACGGTTCTCCTTAATTACGTAATTGAATAACGTAGATTTACCTACATTTGGTTCTCCAATAATTACTACATAAATTCCTTTTTTTATGGAATTTCCTAGAGCAAAAGATTCAATTAAATCTTTTAAGATTTCTTCTAAATCTTTTAAGAAAGAAAAAAGTTCGGATCTTTTTGCAAAAATCACATTTTCTTCAGAAAAATCCAGTTCCAGTTCTAATAAGGAATAAAAATCCAATAATTTTTTCCGTAAATCTTTAATAGTACTAGTTAAGCTCCCCTTTATTTGTTGAAAAGATAATTCATGAGAGGCTTGATTATCCGATAAGATGAGATCTGCTATAGCTTCTGCTTGTGATAAATCCATTTTTTTATTTAAAAATGCACGAAATGTAAATTCTCCAGGACGAGCTAAACGTATTCCTTTTCTGATTAACAATTGTAAAATCTGTTGTTGAATATAATAAGATCCATGACAAGATATTTCTATCATATTTTCTCCTGTATAAGAAAAAGGAGATCTAAATATAGAGACTAAAACTTGATCCAATGAATTCCTTCTATCATCTATATGATCCACAATATATCCTAAATGAATAGTATGTGTGGATTGATTTTCCAATTTTTTTCCAGAATGAACGGAAATAAAAATGGTTTCCACAGTGGATATCGATATTTCTCCAGAAATACGAATAACAGAAATAGCACTGGAACCACTAGGAGTGGCTAAAGCAACAATGGTATCATCATCTAACATAAAAAAATTATTTCTTAATAAAATAAAATTCCACAAAAAATAAGTATTTTTTTTAATTCATTTTTTATTTTATGATTTATTTCTATGAATTTTACCATTTATTTTATGATACTCTTAAAAAAGTATATCCAGAAATAAAGGAATTAAATAATCTATTTTTTATTCTAACCACTCACGTTTTGGAATGCGATAAAACGAAAATTATCTTAAAATTAAGTAGAAAGGAAAAAATAGATGATTTCATATACAAAAAATTGATAAGAAAATTATGGGAATTGAAAAAAAATAGACCCATTCAATATATAATTGGAAAGACCTCCTTTTTTGGAATGGATTTCCTTGTTAATGAAAAAGTTTTTATTCCAAGACCAGAAACAGAAGAACTAGTATCATGGATCATAGAGGATTACAAAATAAAAAATAGTGAAAACGTTCAAATATTTGATATTGGAACAGGAAGTGGATGTATTAGTATTACTTTAAAAAAAAAACTTCCTAAAATACGTTATATTCATGCCATAGATTTTTCTCATGAAGTCCTTTCTATAGCAAGAATAAATTCAAAATTACATAACGTAAAAATTTTTTTAAGAAAAGTTGATATTCTTCATAATTTGATTTTTTTCCAAAGAATAAAAAAATATACCGTTAATATTATCGTTAGTAATCCTCCTTATGTAAGAGTATCTGAGAAAAAATTTATGCATCCAAACATTTTTCAATATGAACCTTTTCAAGCTTTATTTGTTCCAGATGAGGACCCCTTTATTTTTTATAAAAAAATTATTTTTTGGATAAAAAAAATGTTTACTGGTGTAGTAGTATGTGTTTATTTTGAGATAAACCAATTTATTCATTTAGATTTTATTCATTTTATGAAAAAATCAGGCTTTATGGATATAGAAATTAGAAAAGATTTTCAAGGTTTTTTCCGAATGATTCGTGCAACATATTATTAATTATTAAATTAAATGGATAATAGAAAAAAATATATAAAAGAAAAAATAGAAAAACTAAGAAAAGAATTATCAGAATACAATTATCAATATTATATATTGGATACTTATAATGTATCGGATTACGAATTTGATAAAAAATTGAGAGAATTATATTTATTAGAAAAAGAAAATCCAGAATTTTATGATCCTACATCCCCTACAATCAGAATAGGTGGAGGTGTTCCCTCAAAAAAATATGGATCTACAATAATAATTCATCATAAATATAAAATGTACTCCCTTCAAAATACCTATTCCAAAAGAGAATTAATGTTTTGGAAAAATAAAATTGATAAATCTATTTCTTCTTCTTCTTTCGTGTGCGAACTAAAATATGATGGAGTATCCATTAATTTAATCTATAAGAACGGATTATTAACCAATGCCGTAACTCGTGGAGATGGGGAAAAAGGAGAAAATGTTACAGAAAATGTACGAACCATACAATCGATTCCCATAAAATTAAGTGGAGAAAACTATCCTACGTATCTTGAAATACGTGGAGAAATTTTTATTCCTAAAAATAAATTTATAGAAATCAATATAGAACGAAAAAAAAAAGGAAAAATTCCTTATTCTAATCCAAGAAATACGGCTAGTGGAACCCTAAAAATTAAGGATAAAAAAGAAGTCTATAAAAGAACTCTATCTTGTATTGTATACACTGTTATAGGAAAAAATCTTCCTTTTAATACACAATATCAATCTTTCAAATACCTACAAAATTGGGGATTCAAAGTACCAGAAACGGCTATGATTTGTAAAACAAAAAAGGAGATATTTCATTTCATGGATTATTGGAATCGATGGAAGAATCATCTACCCTACCATATTGACGGGATAGTCCTTAAGGTAAATGAGTACCAAAAACAATACCTTTTAGGATGCACGAATAAATATCCACGATGGGCGATTTCTTATAAATTTAGACAAAAATTATCAGAAACCAAGTTATTAAACATAAAATTTCAAGTAGGACGTACTGGGATCATTACCCCTGTAGCTTATGTCCTTCCTACACAGATTTCTGGAACCGTGGTAAAAAGAGTTTCTCTTTATAATGATCGTTTTATACAAAAAATGGACCTCCATTATGGAGATTCTATTTTTTTGGAAAAAGGAGGGGATATCATTCCTAAAGTTACCAAAATAAATGTAAAAAAACGATTAATCAATGCCGATCCTATATTTTTCTTAAAAAAATGTCCATCATGTGATAGCTCTTTAAGAAAAAAAAATAAATTGTTATACTGTCCCAATAGAAACTGTCCTTATCAAAGAATTGGAAAAATAAAACACTTTGTAAGTGTACGAGCAATGAATATACAAGGGATTGGAAGTGAAATGATTCAAAAACTATACAAAAATGGTTTTTTATACAGAATTTCCGATTTATATAGATTAAAAAGAGAAGAATTTCTTCAAATAAAGGGAGTTAAAGAAAAATTAACAGATAAGATAATAAAAAATATAGAAAAATCTAAATACAATTCTTATTATAGAGTTTTATATGGATTAGGAATTCCTCATGTAGGAGAATATATTTCTAAAAAGTTAACAGAAACCTTTCCAGATATAAATCATTTAATAAATGCAGATTATAATATTTTAACGTCTATTTCAGGTATAGGGGGAAAAATAGCAAAAAGTATAAGTACTTATTTTTCAATCATGGAAAACAAAAAAATGGTGGAAAAACTTATAAAATATGGATTAAATTTTTCAAAAAAATATTCTATGATTGAAGGAAAATCTATGATTGAAGGAAAATCTTTTGTTTTTACAGGGAAACTGTCTTGTATGTCACGTAATATCGCTAAAAATATGGTAGAAATTTTAGGTGGAAAAGTATTTAGTACTGTTAATAATAAAATTAATTTTATCGTTGTTGGAAAAAATTTTGGTTCCAAATTAGAAAAAGGGATGAAAAAAGATAATGTGAAAATTTTGACTGAAGATATTTTTATTGAGCTCCTTAAAGAGGAAAAAAAAGAAAAGGAAATCCAATCTTAACAGAATTATTAAGAATAGTATCAAAAAAAAGGGGATCTGGAGTCTATCTTGAAGGTTTTTTTTTTCATATAGAAAACAGTATATTTAGATAGGTGATGATGATTTTATTAATCATCATTTGCATCATTTAAGTAAGAAATCTATTTTTTTATGTTACTAAAAAATATATTTACCGAATCTGGATTCGAGTCTGAAGCAGAATTTATACCTTTAATGAGTCAAGATGAAGAAGACCAGCTTCTTAAAGATGATATCCCAGAACAATTATGTATATTAACAGTGAGAAATATGGTTTTGTATTCTGGGATTGTTTTTCCTATTATAGCAGGGAAAAGTGGATCTATTCAATTATTACAAGATGCTTATGGATTGGATAAAACGGTTGGGGTATTAACCCAAAAAAATTCTGTCATAGAAAATCTTAGTGAAAAAGATTTGTACACTATAGGAACAGTAGCTAAAATATTGAAATTATTAAAAATGCCTGATGGAAATACCACTGTAATTTTACAAGGAAAAAGGAGATTTAAAGTGAACCGTTTTATTCAAAAAGATCCATATTTTAAAGCAGAAATTATAGCGTTAAAAGAAAATAAACCGTCTTGCAAAGATAAGGAATATCTTGCTTTGGTAGAATCAATCAAGGAAATTGCCATAAAAATTATTCAGGATAATCCAAATATTCCATCAGAAGCCAGTATTGCTATTCGTAATATAGAAAGCCCTTCTTTTTTAATCAATTTTGTAGCCGCTAATATGAATTTAGCTACTAGAGATAAACAAAAATTGTTAGAATACAATGATTTAAAAAAAAGAGCCATGGAAACATTACGTTTTCTTAACGTAGAACATCAACAAATAAAGTTAAAAAACGACATTCAGTCCCGTGTTCGTAGTGATATGGATCAGCAACAGAGAGAATATTTTTTACATCAACAAATTAAAGCCATACAAGAAGAATTAGGGGATATATCTTATGAAAAAGAGATTGATGAAATGCGTGCTAAAGCTTCCAGAAAAAAATGGCCTAAAGAGGCTAAAAAACAGTTTGATAGAGAACTACTTAAAATGCAAAGAACTAATCCCCAAATGCCAGAATATACGGTTCAAAGAAATTATCTAGAATTAATGATTGATCTTCCATGGGGTCGATATTCAAAAGATAATTTCAATTTAGAATTTGCACAAAAAATATTGGATAGAGATCATTACGGTTTGGAAAAAGTGAAAGAACGTATTATAGAATATTTAGCTGTCTTAAAATTAAGAGGAGATATGCGTTCTCCTATTCTATGCTTTTATGGTCCACCTGGAGTAGGGAAAACCTCTTTGGGTAGATCTATAGCGACCGCTCTTAAAAGAAAGTATGTCCGTGTTTCTTTAGGAGGATTACACGATGAATCGGAAATACGTGGTCATAGAAGAACTTATATTGGAGCTATGCCAGGTAGGCTGTTACAATCTATACGAAAAGTAGGAACTTCCAATCCTGTTTTTGTGATTGACGAGATCGATAAAATGGGTTTAGGAACTAATGGAGATCCATCTTCTGCAATGTTAGAAGTTTTAGATCCGGAACAAAATACTTCTTTTTACGATAATTTTTTGGAAATGGGTTATGATTTATCAAAAGTATTGTTTATTGCTACAGCAAATTCTCTTTCAACCATACAACCAGCTCTTATAGATAGGATGGAGGTCATAGAAATGAATGGATATACGGTGGAAGAAAAAACTCCAATTGTAAAAAAACATATTCTACCTAAGCAATTGAAAGAAAATGGATTGAAAAAATCGGATTTAATACTTGGGAATAAACAAATTGAAAAGGTCATTGAAAGTTATACCAGAGAATCTGGTTTAAGAACTCTAGAGAAATATATTGCTAAATTAGCACGTTATGCAGCAAAGAATATTGCTATGAATAAAAAATATGTAAAACGTTTAAATATTGAAAAAATAGAGGAAATTCTTGGAATTCCAAATGATCCAGATCGTTATGAAGGAAATAATGTTACAGGAGTAGTTACAGGTTTAGCTTGGACTAATTTTGGGGGAGATATTTTATATATTGAATCCAGTCTTTCCAAAGGAAAAGGAAATTTAAGTATTACCGGAAATTTAGGAGATGTTATGAAAGAATCTGCAACAATTGCTTTGCAATATATTAAAGCTCATTATGAAGAATTTCATATTGATCCTAAAATGTTTGAAGAAAAAAATGTACATGTCCATGTTCCTGAAGGGGCTGTACCTAAAGATGGTCCATCCGCAGGAATTGCTATGTTAACGGCTCTTGTATCCAGTTATAAAAATAGAAAATTAAAACCTCATTTAGCTATGACAGGGGAAATCACTTTAAGAGGGAAAGTCCTACCTGTAGGAGGAATTAAAGAAAAAATATTAGCTGCTAAAAGGGCTAATATAAAAGAAATTATTCTTTCACAGGACAATAAAAAAGATGTAGAAGAAATTAAACAAGACCACTTAAAAGGATTAACCTTTGATTATGTTAGAGACATGAATGATGTCATTCATTTATCCCTATTATAGAATAGATAGATTTTATAGTCCAAATTTCATTCTATTTTTGTTTTTTTTATATGTTGAAAAAGATGAATCATACAGTTCATAGAGAACAGTTAATACAAATAGGAATAAAATACGGGACCCCCCTTTATATATATGATTCTGGAAAAATAGAGATACAATATATAAAGAT
This sequence comes from Blattabacterium sp. (Cryptocercus kyebangensis), assembly GCF_003226855.1. Taxonomy (NCBI): domain Bacteria; kingdom Pseudomonadati; phylum Bacteroidota; class Flavobacteriia; order Flavobacteriales; family Blattabacteriaceae; genus Blattabacterium; species Blattabacterium sp. (Cryptocercus kyebangensis). The sequence goes on along the minus strand of NZ_CP029820.1, from coordinate 327,084 downwards.
GAAAAAGGCTTTTAGTAGTGTTAAAAATTTTAGAATTAATTATGCTTGTAAAGCGAACACCAATTTGAATATTTTAAAATTTTTACAAAACTTAGGAAGTGGATTAGATACCGTATCTATTCAAGAAGTAGAACTAGGATTAAAATCTGGATTCCATCCAAAACATATTATATTCACTCCTAACTGTGTTTCTATACAAGAGATAAAACAAGCGGTTGATTTAGGAGTTCGAATCAACATAGATAATCTATCTATTTTAGAACAGTTTGGAGATGATCATCAAGATTATCCTGTAGGAATAAGAATAAATCCACATATTATGGCTGGAGGAAATTCTAAAATTTCAGTGGGTCATGTAGATTCTAAATTTGGAATATCTTACCATCAAATTCCTCATATGAAAAGAATATTAAAAAATACAGGACTTAAAATAGAGGGATTTCATATGCATACAGGATCTGATATTTCAGATATCAAAGCTTTTTTACGAGGAGCTAAAGTTTTATTTCAAATAGCTATCGATTTTCCAAACCTTGATTATATTGATTTTGGAAGTGGATTTCCAGTTCCATATAAAAAAAATGATATCAAAACGGATCTTTATTTTTTAAGTAATTATCTTATAGAGGAATTTCAATCTTTTTGTAAAGATTATGGAAGACAAGTTACTTTGATATTGGAACCAGGAAAATTTTTGGTTAGTGAATCCGGATATTTTTTGGTTAATGTTAATGTGATCAAACATACCACTTCTACCGTATTTGCTGGAGTAGATTCCGGATTTAATCATTTTATTCGCCCCATGTTTTATGAGGCTTATCACTACATTGAAAATATTTCTAATCCGTATGGTCGTTTTCGTTTCTACACAGTAGTAGGATATATTTGTGAATCAGATACATTTGGGTTTAATCGTAAAATTTCAGAAATCAGGGAAGGGGATGTTTTGTGTATTAAAAATGCGGGAGCTTACTGTTTTTCTATGTCCTCCAATTATAATTCTCGTTATAGACCTTCTGAGGTTATGATTATTAATGGAAAAGATTTTCTGATAAGAAGAAGAGAAACTATGCAAGATCTTCTTAGAAATATCGTGGATGTAAAAATATAAAAGAAATGGAGAGATGGCAGAGTGGTTAATTGCGGCGGTCTTGAAAACCGTTGAGGTTTATTATTCCTCCGGGGGTTCGAATCCCTCTCTCTCCGCTATAATTTTCATATGGATTGAAATAAATTTTTATATGATCCCATTCACTACTTAAAAAGTTTTTATTTTCATAAAAATACAAAGAAGAGGATGGAATGAAATTCCTATTTTTTATAGAATATTTTAAATATAATTTATCATTTTTTTTTACTGGAATTTTGAATTCAAAATTACCTTTTAAGTCTAACTTAGAAAGTCTTTTTTTATCCTCATGGAAAAAATCTTTGAAATAATTTTCATATTTTAAGGAATCATTGATAAATACACCTACCCCATAAATGATAGTGTTATATTTTTTTTTTTTATTCTTAATGTTACTCGATCTCATATCCCCAAATATTATAAATTCTCCATCCAAAGGAGCTTTAATAATCCTACTTACACTATTCTTAAAAAATGAATATTTATATATATTTTTTCTATAAAGTAGGAAATAATTATTCCTATTTTGTAATTTTTTTTTGGAATTATTTTCTAATAAAAAATCCTCGTTATTACATGAAAAAAATAAGAAAAAAAATATGAAAATCAATTTATTCCTCATATATTCCTTTTTTCTAATTTTTTTAGTTGTTTTTCAACATTTTCATTTGTTATTTTATTAAATAACAATATGGATTTCCCCAATACATGTCCTGGACATAAAATTTCTTCTGTATTTTCTATTTTTTTCCAAAAAAAAGCTTTCAAACGAAGCATTTTTAATAATTTTTTTGCTGTATATGGAAGAAAAAGCTCTGATAATTGCGCTAACATTCCAACGATTTGGAAAGAGACATAAAGAATGGTTTCTACTCTTTGAGTAGATGGCCCTTTCCAAGGTTCTTCTTTTGTTAAATACTTGTTCCCAATCCTAGCCAAATCCATAAAACATACTAAAGCATCACGAAATCGAAAGGATTCAATCAAATTACCTATATTTTCTGGATATTTTTTTACTTTTTTTAAAATATATTGATCCCTAATCGATAGGATTCCAGGATTTGGAATAATTCCATTATTATATTTTTGAATTAAAGTTATACTTCTATTAACGAAATTTCCTAATATAGCTACTAATTCCGTATTATTTTTTATTTGAAAATCTTTCCAATTAAAATTATTATCTTTTTTCTCTGGCATGTTGGCTATGAGAATATAACGAAGTGAATCCTGTTGATTTGGAAAATCCTCTAAATATTCATGTAGCCATACGCCCCAATTTCTAGAAGTAGAAATTTTCTCATTTTCTAAATGAAGAAATTCATTAGCAATAATCTTATCCGGTAAAATATATCCAAGATTACACGCTTTAAGTATAACTGGAAAAATAATGCAATGAAATACAATATTATCTTTTCCTATAAATTGAATTAATCTAGTATTCTTATCTTTCCAATAAGGCTCCCAGTCTATTTTTTTACGATTTGCCCATTCTATAGTAGAGGAAATATATCCTATGGTCGCCTCAAACCATACATATAGAACTTTTCCTAGTTCTTCCGAAAAAGGAATAGGAATCCCCCAATTCAGATCTCTTGTTATAGCACGAGGTTGTAATCCTTGATCTAACCATGATTTTGATTGTCCATAGACATTGACTTTCCAATCTTTTTTATGATCCGTTAAAATCCATTTTTCTAAAAAATCTTGATATTCGTTTAAAGGTAAATACCAATGTTTGGTTTTTTTTAAAACGGGTAAACTACCACTTATAGTAGATCTTGGATCTATTAATTCATCAGAACTTAACGAAGAACCACAATTTTCACATTGATCTCCATAAGCATCCTTTTTTTTACAATGAGGGCATATTCCGGATATATATCTATCTGCTAAAAATTGTTTAGCTTCGTTATCATAATATTGTTCAGATACTTTTTCAAAAATTTTTTTTTCTTGATAGAGTTTTTTAAAAAAAGAAGTCGAAATTTCGTGATGAATAATGGTAGAAGTTCTGGAATAATTGTCAAAATGTATTCCAAAATTCGTAAAGCTATCTTTAATCATGAAATGATATTTGTTTACTATTTCTTTAGGAGTCGTATTTTCCTTTTTCGCTTGTATAGTAATAGGGACTCCATGTTCATCCGACCCACATATAAAAACAACCTCTTTATTTTTTCGTCTAAGAAAACGAACAAAAATATCTGCAGGTAAATAAACACCCGCCAAATGTCCTATATGTATGGGGCCATTTGCATATGGAAAGGCCGCTGTTACTGTATATTTATTTGATTTTTTCATAAATTATAACTACCTAATCTTGCAAAATTAATAGCATTCTTATGAAAAAGAAATTTTTCATAAAAATTATTATGAAATATGAATAATAAAAAATTATTTTTAATAGATACATATACAATCCTTTATCAAGGATATTATGCTTATATAAAGAATCCTCTTTGTACTTCCAAAGGCCTAAATACTTCTCCTATCCTAAATTTTACTTATTTGTTGATCAAAATCCTGAATGAAGAAAAACCTTCCTATATGGCTGCTATTTTTGATAGCAGTAAACAAACTATTCGTAAAAAAGAATACCATAAATATAAAGCTCATAGAAAAAAAACACCAAAAGATATTTCTATTTCTATTCCTTATATTATAAATATTTTAAAATCTTTTAGTGTTTCCTTTTTTTATGCTAAATATGGCTACGAAGCAGATGATCTTATCGGAACTATAGCAAATAAAGCAGAAAAAAAAGGATATCTAATTTATATAATTACTTTGGATAAAGATTTTTGCCAACTTGTCACAAAAAATATAAAAATTTACAGACCTTCTTTTAAAGGAAATCCAAAAAAAATATTAGGTATTGAAGAAATAAAAGAAAAGTTTGGGGTAAACAACCCAAAACAAGTTATAGATTTATGGAGTATGATGGGGGATTCTTCTGATAATATTCCAGGACTACCAGGAATAGGAGAAAAAAATGCTAGAAAATTTATTCAAAAATATGGAAGTCTTGAAAATTTTTTAAATTCCACTCATGATCTTCGCGGAAAAATTAAAAAAAATATTGAACAAAATAAAGAGTTAGGTTTTTTATCTAAAAGATTAGCAACTATTGTTACTAATATTCCTCTTTTCTATTTTCATGATGAAAAATTTTACATAAAAAAACCAAATTGGAATTCCATAGAAAAAATATTTTTGGAACTAGAATTTAGAATATTATTAAAAAAGGCCTATCAATATTTTCTTTTTAGAATTGGATAAAAAAAATAAAATTAGATTTTATTTTCTATAAAACTTATGTTTTTTTATATACTTCCAAACTTCTGGTTGAAGTAAAGAGTTCATATTTTTTCCTTTTTGAATAGAATTTCGAATGAAAGAAGAAGATATTTCAATAATTGGGGCTTTCAAAAGAAATATTTTATTATGTCTAATAGGTATAAAAAAATGATTAGAGTTAGATAAATAACCAATACGAGGGTATACAAAAATATCATATTTATTTAAAATTATTTTATAATTCTTCCATTTTTTTATAGAAAATAAAGAATCTATTCCTAGAATGAGAGTAAATTTCTCTTTAGGATATTTTTTTTCTATCACATCAAGTGTATGAATGGTATAAGAAGGATAACATCCAGATTCTATATCTAGAACACTCATTTTTTTATAATCTGAAACGGCTATACGAACCATTTTAACTCGATGAACATAATCTAAAAGATTCGTTTTTTTTTTAGTGGATTTTGTGGAGAGACCACGAACCAAATATGATCTATATCTAAAAATTCTACGATATGGTTAGAAAGAATAATATGTCCTAAATGAATGGGGTTAAAGGATCCAAAATAAAGTCCTATTTTCATAATACCGAAAAAGAATAAAAAAAATACCGAGCTGCATTGCAGACTCGATATTTTTTTTTGTGTTATCTTTTAAAGTAACTTCACACGATAACTCAATCCTAAAGAAATAAAATGATTATTTTTATTTTCTTGTTTAATCTTATCCATATATTTTACATATTTTCTTTGATATAAAAAATATAAACTGAGATCCTCATTATGTTTAATAGGTTGGTATTCTATACCCCCATAATAAGTATATCCCTTTTTGAATAATTGATCTTTTACAATAATTTGCTTAATTTCTTTTTTAGATCTTCCTATTTCATACACTCCTTTAGCAAACAAGTTCCATCTTGGAATAAAGTTATACTTAACTTTAAGGAAGTAAGTCCCATATTTTATAGAGGCAAAATCCTGATAATCCTTGGTAATGGAACGAAAAATTTTTGTCAAATTTCCATTTTTTTCTATATCTTCATCACTCAATATATAATCTGATTCCATAGAAACAGGTTTTAAATCTAATTTACTTCCCAATGCTAAAACTTTCCAAAAGTGATCCGGTTCCTTCTCTTGAAAAATAGAATATGACCATCTATTTTGGATTTTTTTATGGAATAAATTCCAATTCCAATTCAAAGAATATCCCATAGGATTCCTTCCTTTTTTAAAGAAATTATTTTCCTTATTCAAATTATTTACAATTTGAAATCGAAATTCCTGATTTTTTTTTGGAGTATAAATAAAATTTATCCCAACAGGATTATCCTCGTTTTTGTATATATCTGGATACTGATAGACCTGAAGATATTTTGAATTATATTCCATACTTCCAAAAGAAATTGGTTGTTTCCCTATCAAAAAAGATAGTTGATCGTTTAATTTGCATTTCAAATAAGCTATATCCATTATTTTTTTATCAATCCTATTAGATTCAGGATACATATTAATTTTTTTTACAAAACGATAATCAATATTTTCATTTGCCTTTCCTATCAAGTCTAATTTCAAAGATTCTTCAGAAAAAATTCCACCATCAAAAACCTCTTTTTCAACTTTAGAATAAATACTACTAATAAAATCTATATACATGTTAAAATTACGATCCTCATGTTTTTCTATGTTTTTTTTTAATATTTCTTCTTTTTTTATTTCGCTATGTATCCCATACAAAGGATAAAAAAAAACTAAAAGAAGAAGAAAAAAGATAGTTTTTATTTTTTTCATTTTTTTCAATATTTTTTTATATAATATAATAATTAAATTTCTTTATCCATAATTAAATTAATTGTGAATAAGAAAATTCAAAATAAAAGAATGTACAAAAATTTTACGAAAAAAAAGGAAAAAAATATTATTGAAACTGTTTTGGGTCTTTTTTTATTAGGGAATAGCCTATTCTTATTTTTAAGCTTTTTTTCTTTTATTTTTCATTGGAAAAATGATCAAAGTCAAATTAACCAACTCTTTGATAAAGATATAGTAGCAGAAAATTTACTTGGAAAAATAGGAGCCACTCTCTCTCACTATTTTATACACTGTGGAATAGGAATTAGTTCCTTTTTTTTTCCAATATTCTTGTTCATAACAGGGTTAAAAATCCTTTTTGGAGGAAGACTTATACTAAATATTTATAAATTCATAACATATAAATTTTTATTTTTTAGCATATGGATCCCAATAACCTTTTATCTAATTTTTCCTAATTATGGAATATTAAGTGGTATTTTTGGTTTTGAAATAGGAAATTTTTTGATCAGTTTATTTGGAAAAGTAGGATTAGGGATCCTAGTATTTACTATTTTATTACTTTATTCCGTAATCATATTTCGTCATATAAAAAATACTAAAAAATTAAAAAAAGAAAAGGAAAAAACTTGCAAAGAAAATAAGGGTGGCCTACTCAAACTATTCCATAATTTAAAAAAAAAATTTTTCAATTATGAAAAATATGAAAAAAAGGAATATGCTATTGATAATCCTCCATTTTTTATTAATCTTAAAGAAAAAAAAAGAAGGATAGATATCCCTATTTTATCTTCTGCTATTTCTCTTCATGAAGAAAAAAAAGAAAAATATCTAGAAAAAGATAATAAAAAAAAAATCATACAAATACTTAACTATTATAAAATAGGAATAGATAAAATAAAGTACACTATAGGACCTAATATCACTTTGTACGAAATATTTCCTAAGGTAGGTGTACGAATTTCAAAAATAAAAAATTTAGAAAATGAGATAGCTTTAAATTTATCTTCTTTAAGTATAAGAATTATAGCTCCCATACCTGGTAAAGGGTCTATTGGAATAGAAGTTCCCAATAATCAACCTACTACCGTATATATGAAAAATATCCTTTCTTCAGAAGAAAGTTTCAAGAAAAGTAGCAATATGGAACTTCCCATTTCCTTAGGAAAAACCGTATTTAATGAAATTTTTATTGTAGATCTAACAAAAATGCCTCATTTGCTTATAGCAGGATCAACTGGACAAGGAAAATCCGTAGGATTAAATTCTATGATTGTATTCTTATTATGTAAAAAAAATCCAGAAGAAATAAAATTTATTTTGATTGATCCAAAAAAAGTAGAATTATCTATTTACAAAAAAATTTCTAAATCTTATTTTGCGATGTTGCCTAATTCCAAAGACCCTATTATTACAAACATATATGAAGTAAAAAATATATTAAATTCTTTATGCAAAGAAATGGATCAACGATATGATCTTTTGGAAAAATCTATGGTAAGAAATATTAAAGAATACAATAGAAAATATGAAAAAAAATATCATTTACCTTATATTATCTTAATTATTGATGAATTTGCAGATTTAAGTCTTTCTTTTCAACAAAAAAAAATAGAAATATATATTACCCGTTTAGCACAGTTAGCCCGTGCTGTAGGTATTCATTTGATTATTGCTACACAACGTCCATCGGTAGATGTGATTACTGGATTAATTAAATCTAATTTTACCGCAAGAATTTCCTTTAGAGTTAGTTCTAAAATAGATTCTAGAACAATACTAGATTGTACAGGAGCGGAACAACTAATTGGAAGAGGAGACCTTTTATTTTCCAATAAAAATGAATTAATACGGTTACAATGTCCTTTCATAGATCTATCAGATCTTCAAAAAATAATTTCTTTTTATGGAAGAAAGAACTTAAAAAAAAACGAATACTTTTTTTTACCGTATCCGGATGAAAAATGAGTAAAATACTTTTCTTATCTTAAGAATAAATTAAGAAAAATAACATAATGTTAAAACTAAAAAAACTGGATCTATATATGATTCGTTTATTTATAGTTCCTTTTTTAGTCATTTTTTTTTCGGTTATTTTTGTATTTATCGTTCAATTCTTTTGGAGTAAAATTGATGAATTAACAGGAAAAAATATTAATATTTTCATCATCCTAAAATTTATATTTTATTTTGGTATTACGATAGTTCCTTTAGTCACTCCTGTTACTATATTGTTAACTTCTATCATGACTTATGGAGAAGTTTCAGAAAACCAAGAACTTATAGCCATTAAATCTTCTGGAATTTCCCTTTTTAGGATTATGAAACCTATTTTAGTTTTAACATTACTCCTTTCCGTAGGTTTATATTTTTTCTCTGATTATGCCATTCCAAGAGCAAAAAGAAAAGCAAAAAAATTAGGTTATCAAATTTCAGTAGCCAATCCCTCTTTAAAGTTAAAGGAAGGAATGTTTGTGAACATTTTTCCAGATCTTTTCATAAAGATAGATAAACAATCAGGAAAAGATAAAAATTATCTGAATGGAATATTCATTTTTTTTTATGAAAAAAATTTATTTATCAATACTATTCTTGCTAAAAAAGGAATTTTGATACCAAATAGAGAAGATGGGTCTTTTCGAATCAAACTAATTAATGGGTTTTTTTATAGTGACCACCATTATGAAAAAAAAGGACCCTCTTATCAAATCGTCCAATTTGATACTTTAATTCAATATTTTAAAATACCTTTGATAGAAGAAAAAATAAAAAAATTAGAGGATTATGATTCTTATCAAACTTTTGATACAATCAATTTGATCGAAAAAATTAATTTTTTAAAAAAAGAAAAGAATAAATTTTATTCTGAATTTAAGAAGGAAAATTACGATTTTCTTTTTTTAAAAAAAAAATTGGAAAAAATTTCAAATAATAGATCTACTATCCTATATAGGATAATGATAGATCGTTTATCCTTTTTGATAGAAAAACTTCAACATCAAAAAAAATTTCTGAAAAAAAGAAAAATATATTTAGCAAAGTATCAATTAGAATTGCAAAAAAAATTTACATTTCCAGTAACATGCATTATAATGTTTCTTACTGGAGCTCCAATAGGAGCTCTTATACGAAAAGGAGGAATTGGTTTACCAACTATTATGGCTATAACCATATTCATCATTTATCATACTTTACTTACCATTACACAAAATAAAGGAGAGAAAGCTGATATTTATCCATGGATAAGTGCTTGGATTCCAAATTTTACTTTTTTTCCTATAAGTATATGGATTACTTATAAAACTGTAATGGATGATTTTTAAATACTAATAAAATAAAAATATAAGAAAATAAAAATAGAGGATTTATATGGCTTTTTATTTTTCTGATAAAAAAAAAACTTTAATCTAAATGGTATTGAAGAAGCCTTACAGGATATCCAAAATGGAAAAATGATTATTGTGGTTGATAATGAAAACCGTGAAAATGAAGGGGATTTCATTGTTGCAGCAGAAAAAGTAACCCCTAAAATTGTAAATTTTCTGATCACTCATGGAAGAGGGTTGGTTTGTGTTTCCTTAACAGAGGAAAAATGTGATCAATTAGAACTTAAAATGATGGTAAAAAATAACACAGATCCTAGAAAAACGGCTTTTACGGTATCTGTAGATGTACGAGGATATGGAGTTAGCACAGGAATATCTGTTTTCGATAGAGCAAAGACTATACTAGCACTAGTCCATGAAGATAACCCAGAATCCTTTAACAAACCAGGTCATATTTTTCCTCTTCGAGCAAAAAAAGGGGGAGTCCTAGAAAGACCAGGACATACAGAAGCTGCGATTGATATAACCAGATTATCAGGATGTACGCCTGGAGGTGTTTTAGTAGAAATTCTTAATAAAAACGGATCTATGGCGCGTCTTCCACAATTAATTCAATTGTCTCAAAAATTTCATATGAAAATTATTTCCATAGAAAATCTCATCAAATATAATAAATAAGCATCATAGAGTCGTTTATTCTTTTTTAATGCGGTCTGGACGGGATTTGAACCCGCGACCCCATGCGTGACAGGCATGTATTCTAACCAACTGAACTACCAGACCAAAATTTATTGAATTTTTATTAAAGAATCTAATTTTTTTCTTATCTCCTCTTTAGAGGCGACTCCAATATGCATATCTTTTTTTTCTCCGTTTTTAAAAAAAAACAGGGTCGGAATACTTCTTATTCCATATTTAGAAGAAATTTTTGGATTGTTATCTACATTTAACTGGAAAACAATAGCTTTTTCTTTATACTCTATGTATAGATCTTTTAATATAGCAGATAAAGTTCTACATGGAGCACACCATGGAGCCCAAAAATCTACTAAAATAGGTTTATCCGATTCAAGAACAACTTTTTCAAAGTTCTCATCGTTTATTTCTTGTATCATACTTTTTTCCGTTTAAATAAGAACAAGACAAATTTACCTTTTTTGTTTTAAAATTGAAAGTCTTTTAACAAACGGATGTAAATATCTATTCCATCTATTATTTCTGAAATAAGAACATACTCATTAGGAGTATGAGAACGTATACTATCTCCTACCCCAATTTTAATAGTGGGAAATGGCATAATACTTTGGTCAGATAGGGTAGGAGATCCATAAGTTTTTAGACCTATGAGTTTTGATTTTAATACAATTGGATGTCTTTGGTTGATGAAAGAAGAATGGGAATGAAAAGAACGTGGTTTTATTTTAGAACGAATTTTTTTTTGGATTATTTCAATTAATTCCTCATTGGAATATAATTCATTGTTTCTAATATCTATGACAAAAGAGCAAAAATCAGGGATAACATTATGCTGTATACCCCCTTGTATTTGAGTGACCGTTAATATTGGAAATCCGAGCAATTTTGATTTTCGATCAAATTGTAAATTTCTTAAACATTCTATGTCTTTTGTAGCAATATATATGGCATTAACCCCTGTATTTCTTGCAGAATGGCCTGTTTTTCCTTCTGAAATTCCATCTAATATGATCAATCCTTTTTCAGCTATTGCCACTTGCATTTTTGTTGGCTCTCCTATTATTCCTAAGTCTATAAATCCCAATTCAGGTAAAATTGATCTTACGCCTAATGGTCCAGAAATTTCTTCTTCTGCAGTAATAGAAAGGATCAATCTGTAAGGTAATACACATAAATTACTTAAATATATAAAGGTAGCAATTAAGGAAACCACGGAAGATCCAGCATCGTTACTTCCTAAACCTATTAACTTATCCTCTTTTTGTATTGAAGTAAAAGGATCCGTTTCCCAATTTTTTCCTGGTTTAACTGTATCATGATGAGAATTCAATAGGATTGTACGAATATTTTCTTTTTTTTTAGTATAATTAGTACTTTCTGTCCATATATTGTTATATTTTCTTTTGATGTGAAATCCATATTTAGAAATATAGTCTTCTATAAGAAAAGATACCTTTTTTTCTTTTTTAGATATAGATGGCGTATTGATTATTCGTATAAGAAGTTGTATAGCTTCTTCCTTTAAAACTTTCAATTTCACTAAAGACATATAATGGTCTTATTCTTAACATCATTTAAATAATAAGGTTGACCGATACTTACCTTAGATACCCCATTTCTTAATGCAAGAAATGCATTTTCTAATTTTGGAATCATCCCATTTTTAATAGTATGATTCTTTCTTATTATTTGAAATAAACGAAAATCTATTCTTTTTAAATAGGAATCTTCATCCTGTAAATCTCGTAATACCCCCTTTTTTTCGAAACAAAAATGTAACTCTATTTCATCCTTAAAATCCTTTTTCAATGAGATGGCAATCCATGCAGCTATACTATCTGCATTCGTGTTTAGAAGATTTCCTGTTCCATTATGAGTGATAGAACATAATACAGGAACAATATTGTTTTTCAAAAGAAATTTTATAAAATACGTATTAACACTTTTATTTGTTATATCCCCTACATATCCATAATCAATATCGGTATTGGTTTTTTTTAAACGGAAGCATGACTGAAGACTATTCCCATCCGCTCCGCACAATCCCAAAGCATTACAATCATAAGATTGTAATTTTGCGACAATATTTTTGTTGATAAGACCTGCATAGGTCATGACAACTAGATCAAGAGTTTCTTTATCCGTAACCCTTCTTCCTTGTATAAATTTTGGAGTAATCCCCATTTTATCAGAAATAAGGGTAGCCTTTCTTCCTCCTCCATGAATTAATATCTTATTTCCTTCTAGTTTTAAAAATTCTTCTAAAGAATAATGAAGCCATTTTTGATCACTAATTAAATTTCCTCCAATTTTTACTATATGTATTTTCATGATAAAGATTGTAAAATTTTCAAGAAAATTATTTGCGAAGAATAAATTCTATTTTCTGCTTGTTGCAAAACAATGGAATTGGGACTATCCAAAACAGAATCTTCCACTACCATATTTCTCCTTACAGGTAAACAGTGCATAAATTTTGCCTTATTTGTTATTCTCATTTTTCTTTCGTTAATCATCCAATCAGAACTATGACAGAGTATTTTTCCATAATTTATATAACTACTCCAATTTTTTGCATAAATAAAATCTGCATTTAAAAAGGCTTCATTTTGGTTATATGTAGTATAAACTCCATTAGAAAATTCTTCATATAAATCGTACTGTTCTGGACAAGTAATGGTAAAATCTATTTCTTTTATTTTGGATATCCATTGGGAAAAGGAATTTGCCACAGAATGTGGCAATGCCTTTACATGAGGAGCCCAACTTAACACGACTTTACATTTTTTTTTAGAAAAAAAAGGGGTAAATTCATAAATGGTCATTAGATCAGCTAATGATTGCAAAGGATGCAAGGTCGCACTTTCCATGTTTACTACTGGAACTTTAGAATAGTTCAATATTTTCTTAAAAAGAACTTCATTATAATCATAATCTCTGTCTATAAGATGAGGAAAAGTTCTTACTGCAAGAATATCACAATATAAACTCATTACAGAAATAGCCTCCTTAAGATGTTCTTGAGTCTCTTTCATCACATTTCCATCTTTCATTTCGATATTCCAGGAATCCCGATGAATATTTAACAACCAAGTATTGCATCCTAAATTAAAAGCGGCTTTTTGACAACTAATTCTTGTACGTAAACTAGGATTAAAAAATACCAATCCAATTGTTTTATTCTTCCCAATATGTTGAAAACAATATGGATCTTTCTTCAAATTGATGGCTTCTTTAATGAGATCATATACGTTTAAGACATCTTTTACGCTAAAAAAATTTTTCATAAATTTATTGATATTCATCCCAAGAATTGATGGATAGCTTATCCATAGATAAATTACAAAAAGCTTGTATAAAAGCTTTAGCCAAACGCGTATTAGTTAGTAGAGGAATATTAAAATCTACGGAACAACGTCTTATCGCATAATCATTATCTAACTCGAATTTACTTAAATTTTTAGGAATATTGATAATAAGATCGAATTTTCTATCTTTGATCAAGTCAATAACATTGGGATATTTTCTTTCATTTGGCCAATGAACCCTTATTGATGGAACTCCACAATCGGATAAAAAATTATTTGTTCCTTCTGTAGCAAATAATATATATCTTTTTTTATGCAAAAGTTTAACCATATTTAACAGATCTAATTTAGAATCAATTGGACCACTAGATATCAGAATATTTTTTTTTGGAATAGTATAACCAACAGAAAGCATGGATTTTAGAAGAGCTTCATCAAAGGTATATCCTAAACATCCGACTTCTCCAGTTGAAGTCATATCCACACCTAAAATAGGATCTGCATCTTGTAAACGGGAAAAAGAAAATTGAGAGGCTTTTATCCCTAAAAAATTCGTAGTAAAAAAATTAGGTTTCGTTTTCTTTTTTTTCTTTCCAAGAAGTACTTGAGTCGCTAGTTCTATCATATTGAACTGAGATATTTTTGATACAAAAGGGAAACTCCTAGAAGCTCTCAAATTACATTCAATTACTTTGACTTCATTTTCTTTAGATAAAAATTGAATATTAAAAGGTCCAGATATATTAAAATATTTTGCTATTTTCTTAGACATACGGATGATTTCCTTTAATGTAGATAAATATAAATTATGTGGAGGATAGACCAAAGTCGCATCTCCTGAATGGACACCAGCAAATTCTACATGTTCTGATATAGCATAATACAATATCTCTCCATTTTGAGAAACAGCATCTAATTCCATCTCTTTTGCATTTCTAATAAACTCCGTAATCACCAATGGATGATCAGGAGAAACCGATTCTTTATTACGAAGAAGATAATGCTGGAGTTCTTCATAATTGGAAATAACATTCATATCCGAACCTGAAAGAACATAAGAGGGTCTAACTAATATAGGATAATCTACTTTTTCTACAAACTGATAAATACTATCAAAATCTGATAATTCTTTCCATCTAGGTTGTCCTATCCCTAAAACATCCATAGCGTTAGAAAATTTATATCTATTTTCCACTTTGTCTATAGAAATAGGAGATGTTCCTAGAATCTTTACTCCTTTTTCATAAAGTTTTAAAACTAAGTTATTGGGTATTTGTCCTCCCATAGATACTATTGTTCCTTTTGGTTTTTCTAAATCAATAATATCTAATACACGTTCTAAAGTTATCTCCTCAAAATATAAACGATCACAAACATCAAAATCTGTGCTAACTGTTTCTGGATTGTAATTAATCATTATTGATCTATAAGATTCTTTATTAATAGTATTTAATGTATTGACACAACACCAATCAAATTCGACACTACTTCCAATTCTATAAACTCCGGATCCTAAAGTTATTACAGATTGATGATCTTTTTCATAAAGAACGTCATGTTGAATAGAATGGTAGGTTAAATACAAATAATTTGTATATGATGGATATTCAGCCCCCAAAGTATCAATTTGTCGAACATATGGAATAATTCCTTTTTTTTTTCTATATTTTCTTATTTTTTCTTCCATAGCATAAATACTCTCTTTATCCTTATCAATAAAAAGGTTAGCAATTTGCATATCAGAAAACCCTTCTTGCTTAGCTTTACGGAATAATTCATCCGGAATATCCCTCCAATCGTCATAAGAAGTAATCTCTTTTTTTGTTTGAAATATGTTATCCAACTGGGATAAAAACCATGGATCTATCTTTGTAAGATCATGTATTTCTTTGATAGAAATTCCTTTTTCGAAAGCTTCTTCTAAAAATAGAATTCTTTGATCAGTTGGGTTTTTCAAAAATTCCTTAAGTAAAAGAGTAGATCCCATTTTTTTTTTAGAATTTATGAATCCTAGCATTCCAATATCTAACATTCTAATTCCTTTTTGTAAGGCCTCTTCAAACGAACCTCCAATAGCCATGACTTCTCCTATACTTTTCATACTACTTCCAATTCTATTGGAAACACCATAAAATTTATTTAGATCCCACCTTGGAATTTTACATACTACATAATCCAATGCTGGTTCAAAAAAAGCATAAGTAGTTTTATTCACAGAATTTTTTAATTCATGCAATCCATATCCTATAGCTAATTTTGCAGAAACAAAAGCTAATGGATAACCAGTTGCTTTAGAAGCAAGAGCGCTAGAACGAGAAAGACGTGCATTCACTTCAATAACACGATAATCTTCCGATCTAGGATCTAATGCAAATTGAACATTACATTCTCCAACTATCTTTAAATCCCTAGCTATATGGATAGCTAAATTTCTTAACCCATAATATTCTGAATTTGTTAAAGTCTGCGATGGGGATACTACAATACTTTCCCCTGTATGAATTCCTATAGGATCAAAGTTTTCCATATTGCATACTGCAATACAATTATTGTATTTATCTCTAACTATTTCATATTCAATCTCTTTCCATCCTTCTAAATATTCTTCTACAACAACTTGAGAGGAATAATAGAAAGCTTTACTGACGATTTCCTTTAAATCATGAATATTTTTTGCGTAACCACTCCCTAAACCTCCAAGTGTATAAGAAGACCTAATTATAATAGGGAACCCAATTTTTAAAGAATAGAATATGGCATGATCCATAGAATGGACTACAAAGCTTTTTGCCGTTTTTATATTAATACGACTTAACCTATTTCTAAATAGATTTCTATCTTCACTGTGAATTATAGATTCAATAGACGTACCTAAAACTTGAATTTTATATTTTTCTATAATTCCTTCTTTAAAAAGTTGTATTCCACAATTTAAGGCAGTTTGTCCTCCAAAAGAAAGAAAAATTCCTTTTGGTTTTTCCTTTTCGATGACGCTTTTTATAAAAAAAAATGTGAGAGGAAGAAAATAAACTTTATCAGCAACTTCTTTCGAAGTTTGAACAGTTGCGATATTTGGATTAATCAATATAGTATAAATTCCCTCCTCTTTAAGAGCTTTTAAAGCTTGTGTTCCAGAATAATCAAATTCCCCAGCTTCTCCTATCTTTAAGGCCCCTGATCCCAGGATAAGTACTTTATCTATTTTCATTTCATACTATTTTTGTAATCAATTTTCTGGAAGATCCAATTGAATTGATAAAAAAATCGAATAAAAATTCGGTATCTGTAGGTCCACTTGAGGCTTCTGGATGAAATTGAACCGAAAAAAAAGGTTTACAATCATGAATGATTCCTTCGCAAGTGTTATCATTTAAATTTTTAAAGAACATCTTCCATTCTCTAGAAATATTGGTAGTGTCCAAAACATATCCATGGTTTTGTGATGTAATAAAATTTTGTCCTGTTTCTAAAAATACAACAGGTTGATTATGTCCCCTATGTGCATACTGAAGTTTATAAGTATATCCTCCTGCAGCAATACCCAAAAGTTGATTTCCTAAACAGATCCCAAATATAGGTCTAGGTCGTTCTTTTTTCATAGCCATACGAATATAGGATATTGGTTTTTCATAAATCTTTGGATTTCCAGGTCCATTAGAAAGGACCAGTCCATCATATTCTTCCTTCGTAAAATCATAATCCCATGGGACCCTTATTATGGTACAATTTCTTCGCAATAAACAACGTAAAATATTATTTTTTAATCCAAAATCTACAAGTAATATTTTATATTTTCCATTTCCATATATGATTTTTTTATAGGTAGAAACTTTTTTAGAAAGATTGTCTTGATTAGGATCATAAAAAGGAATATCTTCTTGTTCCATTATTAAAATTTTCCCTAACATGGATCCTCCTTTATTTCTAAGTTTTTTTGCAATAAATCTAGTATCTATCCCATAGATTCCAGGAATACCATTTTCTTTTAACCAATCCGATAGAGTCGTATACATATTCCAATGATACGGACGGTTGGAATAATATGAAATAATAAGTCCGGACACTTGAACCTTATCGGATTCGTAAAATTCCTGGATAGATTCTTTGGAAGATGGTGAAGGAATACCATAATTCCCGATTATAGGATAAGTATAAGTCAAAATTTGACCTTTGTAAGAGGGATCCGTCATACTTTCCGTATATCCGGTCATAGCTGTATTAAATACTACTTCTCCGGAAGAGGAAACTGGAGCTCCAAAATGATAAGCTTCATACCTAGTTCCATCTTCCAGTATAAGCATAGCATTTCTTCTCCTATTATTTTTTTTCATTCGTTAGATATGCTAAGGCTTTTTTTAGTTTTTTAATAAACAATTTTATATGATTTACGTTGATACTCAGTGGAGGGAGCAATCGTAAAATATATGAGTTATTGGATGTTCCTACAAATACTTTTTCATTGTAAATTAAAATATTTTTTAAATCATGAATAGGAAAATCAAATTCTAACCCTAACATAAGTCCTCTACCACTTATTTTTTTTATTTTAGGAATCATACGTAATTCTTTCAATAGTATTTTTCCCATTTTTTTTGCATTTTCCATTAAATTTTCTTTTAGAATAATTTTTAATACAGCAATACCAGCAACACAAGCTAGATGATTCCCACCGAATGTAGTTCCTAACATACCGTAATATGGCTTAAATTTAGGATGGATAAGGACTCCTCCTATGGGAAATCCATTTCCCATCCCTTTAGCAATAGTAATTAAATCTGGTTTGATAGGATATAACTGGTGAGAAAAAAAAGATCCAGTTCTTCCATATCCACTTTGAATCTCATCAATAATAAAAATTGTGTGATATTTTATACAAAGTTCCCAATATTTACGAAAATAATTTAAACCAGGATCTATAATTCCAGAAACCCCTTGTATTCCTTCCGTTATTAAAGCACAAATATCGCCATTTTTTAATTCCTTTTCTAAAGAATTAAGATCTTTATAATCTATAAAGATAGTTTTATGTTGCGCATTAAAAGGAGATATAATTTTATGATTATCCGTAACGGATAAACTACCGCTCGTCCTTCCATGAAAAGCACCTTTAAAAGCAATAATTTTTTTCTTTCCCGTATGAAAAGAAGCTATCTTCAATGCATTTTCATTAGATTCAGAACCGGAATTGCAAAGAAACAACGAATAGTTTTCATATCCTGAAATATAGCCAAGTAAATACGCCAATTCTTTCTTTTGAGAAATAAAAACACTATTCGAATAATAGGATATCTTATGAATTTGTTCTGTTAAGGCTCTAACATAATATGGATGTGAGTGACCAATGGAAATGACGGCATGTCCTCCATAAAAATCTAAATACATATGTCCTTTTTTATCAAAAACATAGACCCCTTTACTCTTGGTCAATTCTATGTCTAGAATAGGATAAACGTCAAATAGCTCCATTTTTTTTTATTAAAAACGAACGGATTTTAATCTCAAACCACAAGTTTCATCCAAATTAAATAAAAGGTTCATATTCTGTATAGCTTGACCAGAAGCTCCTTTTATAAGATTGTCTATAACACTTATAACAATTAGTTGATCCTTTTCTTTAAGAAGATACAAAATACACTTATTGGTATTTACCACTTGTTTTACATCAACGTTTGTATTCGATATTTCTACAAATGGATGATTTTTATAATATTCCTTATAGATTTCCTTATTCTTTTCTAAAGGAAAACTAGAATAAGTATATAAAGTAACTATAATACCTCTAGAGAAATTTCCTCTATAAGGAATAAGATAAATTTCCGAATGGAAATTATTTTGTATTTGACGAATAGTTTGTTTTATTTCTTTCAAATGCTGATGTTTAAATATTTTATAAGAAGAAATATTATTATTTCTCCAGCTAAAATGATTCGTATCTAGATTTCTTTTACCAGATCCTGTGGAACCAGTTATCGCACTTATATGAATATCCTTTTTTAATAATTTTTCTTTAGCTAAAGGTAAAATAGCTAAAAGAATAGCTGTAGAAAAACATCCTGGATTGGCAATATTACTAGATTTTTTAATGATATCTTTCTGTAATTCTGGTAATCCATAAATAAAATTTCTATCTCTGAAAACTGAATGATTTATAATCCTAAAATCTTGATTAAGATCAATCACTTTTATACTTTCTGATATATTTTTTAATTCTTTTCTAGATTGTCCATGTCCTGAACATATAAATACTACATCAATTTCCTTGCTTAAGGAATCAGTAAACTTAAAATCATCTATTTCCCCTAATAAATCTTGATGAACCGAATGAATTAAATTTCCTGGTTCACTTCGGCTAACCACACTATTGATCCTTGCTTTTGAATGATTAATTATTAATCTAATTAATTCTCCAGAAGTATATCCAGTCCCTCCTATAATGCCTACTTCAATCATTATTCTTTTTTATTTTTATTTAAATTATGATACATTTTCATTTGATTACTCAATATTTTTGTAAAACCTTTAACATCCTCTGCCGTCCAAGCATAATTCATTTCTCCGTATTGAGCCATGTTAGATTCCATTAAATCAAATTCAGATTTAATTCCAACTAAATGAAATCTATAAGGATGTAAAATTATATATACGGTTCCAGTAAGTCTTTCTTGTGTACTGTTTAAAAACATTTCTATATCACGCATGACAGGATCTAAATATTGAGCTTCATGAAGCAACATTCCATACCAATTGGATAATTGATCTTTCCAATAAAGTTGCCATTTTGTAAGAATATGTTTTTCCAACAAATGATGGGCTTTAATAATAATAATAGCTGCAGAAGCTTCAAAAGCCACTCTTCCCTTAATACCTAAAATAGTATCTCCTATATGTATCCCCCTTCCTATAGCAAATTTGGAGGCTATTTTTTCAATTTTTAGGATATTTTTTATAGCGTCTTCCTTTTCTTTATTAACACTTACTAATTCTCCTTTTTCAAATTCTAATTCTAGATTTTCACTTTTTTTTCTGCTTAATTTTGTTGGATAGGCCTCATCTGGAAAATCTTGGTAAGAGGTTAAAGTTTCTTTTCCTCCGATACTAGTTCCCCAAATTCCTTTGTTAATAGAATATTTTGCCTTATCCCAACAAATGTATATACCACTATTTCGTAAATATTCAATTTCTTCTTTTCTGGAAATTCTTAAATCTCTTATAGGGGATAAAGTAATTTTATCTGGACAAATAATTTGAAAAGCTATATCAAATCTAATTTGATCATTCCCGGCTCCTGTACTCCCATGAGCTATCGCTTTTGCCTTAATAAGAGTGGCATATTGTGCAATTTTAATAGCATGAAAAATTCTTTCAGAGCTTACTGAAAGTGGATAGGTATTGTTTTTAAGAATGTTTCCAAATATAAGATATTTTATGCAATTTTGATAATAATCTTCTATAGCATCGATAGTTTTGTGTGATTTAGATCCAATATTTAAAGCTCTTTCTTCAATTTTTTTCAATTCCTCTTCTTTAAATCCTCCTGTATTAATAATCACTGTATGCACCTCGTATCCTTTTTGGATAAGATATTTTAAGCAATAAGATGTGTCTAAACCACCACTATAGGCCAAAACAATTTTATCACCAAGAATTAAATCCTCTAGATTCTTTTTTTTAACGTTTTCATCTTCATAAGATTTATATGGGTTATATAAAAGACCTGTACAAAGACACATTTTTCTTTTATTTCTGGTTAATATATCGAAGTTAGCACAACTTTTACATCCTTTCCAAAATTCTTCTGATTGAGTTAATTCACTAAAAGAAACAGGATTAAAACCCAATTTTGTATTCATTCTAATCACGGAATGGCTTGTTGTAATGCTAAAAATTTTAGAATTTGGAAATTTTTTTCTAGAAAGTTTAAATATTTCAATTTTTATAATATTTGCCAATCCTTTTTTTCTAAATTCAGGAAAAACAATTAAACCAGAATTAACAACAAATTCTTGATTTTGAAAAACTTCAAGGTAAATAAACCCTGCTATTTTTCCATTACAGAAAGCAATTACTGCATTTCCATTAATCATTTTTGATTTAATATATTCTGGATCTTTCTTAGCAATACCAGTTCCTCTAATTTTTGCTGATTCCTGTATTTTTTTGCAAATTAAGGAAGCATATTTTGTATCCTCTTCATGAGATACTCTAACTTTTATTTTCATCTTAAAAAAAACCAATAACTACGAAAAAAAAATGTAATTTATTGATTTATAAATAAATAGATTCATAATATTTACTTTATTCTAAGTGCAAATTTAAGAAAGTCTTATTAATAATTAAGTTTTAATTCAAACAAAAATCCAATCCTTTTATTTTTTCCAACTTTTTTAAAAAACTGGAATTAATATCAACTCCATATTTCTCGGATTCAAAATTTAAAGAAATATGATTTTCTTTATCATAAAGAAGAATATTAAGCTTTTTATCTCCTATATGTTCAGAAAATAATTTTTCTATATCATCAATAATCATGCTGTCTAAGTTTTTTATATTGATCTTTATTACCAATTTATGGGAAAATTTTTTTAAAACATTTTGTAGACTTTCGATATGAAATATATGTATTTTCCCTTCTTTATATTTAGATGGTTCAATAAAAATATATAAATATAATAGGCTATTACTAAATAGTAAATGTTCATACTTTAAATACTGTTGTCCATAAATACGAAACAATTTAGAAGAATGATCATCTTCTAATAAGAAAACGCCATATTTTTTTCCATTTTTTATATATATTTTTTTTTCTATTTTAGATAGAATTCCACATATATATATTTTTTTTCCTATAAGTTTCTGTTCATTTTTATTTAATTGGTATAAAGATAAATTTGTAAAATATTTTCTTTCATAAAAATAATCATCTAAAGGATGTGAAGAAGCGTAAATCCCCAATACTTCTTTTTCTTTATATAATTTATATATATTGCTCCATGGAGGGCATTCTGAAATCATGGGTTTTTCTATTTCCATATTTTTTTTGGAAATATTCTCCCTTTTTTTCATTTTTTGGTATTTAGATCCAAATTGAATGATCTTTTCTAGAGTACTAAACTTACTTTTTTCTTCAAAGTGGAAATACTGTTCTCTACGTAAATGGAATTTATCCAATCCTCCAGATAAAACTAAACTGTCCAAAGTTTTCTTATTCACTATACGTAAATTAATACGTTTTACCAAATTAAAAATAGAAGTGAATGGTCCATTTTTTTCTCTTTCCTGAACAATCATTTTTACAGAATTTTCTCCTACACCTTTTATTCCTCTAAGACCGAATTGAATACAATTTTTATCTTTTACTTTAAAAAAATCATCACTTTCATTAATATTTGGACCTAAAACCGATATATCCATACGCTTACATTCTTTTATAAAGTAAGTAAGCTGTTTAATATTATCCATGTTATTACTTAATACAGAAGCCATATATTCACAGGGGAAATGCGTTTTAAGATAAGCGGTCTGAAAAGCTATATAAGCATAACAGGTAGCATGAGATTTGTTAAAAGCATAGCAAGAAAAAGACTCCCAATCTTTCCATATTTTTTCTAATATATTTTTCGGATATCCTTTTTTCATAGCTTTATGAAGAAACTTATTTTTCATTTTATTTAGTTCCTCTTTTTGTTTTTTACCCATAGCCTTTCTAAGAAAATCGGCTTCTCCTTTGCTAAAATCTGCTATTTTTTGGGATATTAACATCACCTGTTCTTGATATATAGTTATTCCATAAGTTTCTTTCAATAATTCTTCCATTTCTGGTAAATCATAGGTTATCGCCTCTTTTCCATGTTTTCTGGAAATAAAGTTAGGAATGTATTGTAATGGACCAGGTCGGTATAAGGCATTCATTGCAATTAAATCATCAAATTTATCAGGTTTAAGTTGTCGTAAATATTTCTGCATTCCTGGAGATTCATATTGAAAAACAGCTACGGTTTCTCCTTTTTGAAAAAGAGAATAAGTCTTTAAATCTTCTATAGGAAATGAGAATTCTGTAATATTGATGTTTTTTTTGATAAGATTCAAGGAATCTTTAATAATAGTAAGAGTCTTTAATCCTAAAAAATCCATTTTTAATAATCCAACACGTTCTACTACATTGTTATCAAATTGCGTTAACAATAAATCGGATTCTTTGGAAAGAGTAACGGGAATATATTCTTTTATATCGTATGGACTTATAATTATTCCACAAGCATGTATCCCCGTACTTCTTATAGAACCTTCTAAAATTTTTGCTTTCTGCAAAATTTTTCCCTCCAAAGTTTCTCCATTTTCTGCAATTTTTCTAAGTTTTTTTATATTGTCCATTTCTTCCTTACTTCTATTTCCTAGTACCTTATCTTCCGAAGATAAGAGAACTTTTAATGGAATAAAGTTAGGGACCATTTTTGCTATACGATCTGTATCTCTTAAAGATAAATTTAAGACACGAGCCGTATCTCGAATAGAAGATTTTGCTCCCATTGTGGAATATGTTATGATTTGTGCTACTTTATTTTTTCCATATTTTTGGACTACCCATTCAATAATTTCTTCACGCCCTCGATCATCAAAATCGATATCAATATCAGGTAAAGATATTCTGTCCGGATTTAAAAATCGTTCAAAAAGAAGATGATATTTCAGGGGATCTATATCAGTAATTCCTATACAATAGGAAACTATAGATCCAGCAACAGAACCTCTTCCAGGTCCTACTGAAATATTCATTTTTCTAGCTTGAGAAACCAAATTATGAACAATAAGAAAATAACCAGGATATCCAATTTTTTCAATTGTTTTTAATTCGAAGTGAATTCTTTCTTCTATTTCCTTAGTTATATTTTTATAACGTTTTTTAGCTCCTTCATATGTAATCCTTTTTAAAAAAAAATTTTCCCCTCTATTCCCTCCATCTTTTTCATCTAAAGGGGTTTCAAAATGTTTTGGTATTTGAAATTTTGGAAGTAATATTTTTTGTGATAGATGGTAAAATTCAATTTTACTGACTAATTCATCTAAAAAGTCAAAAGATTCTGGAACATCCGAAAATATTTCTTTCATCTCTTCTGTACTTTTGAAATAAAATTCTGGATTTGGAAATCCAAATCTATACCCTCTTCCTCTACCTATAGGAGTGGATTTTTTTTCTCCATTTTTTACGCAAAGCAAAATATCATGAACATAAGAATCTTTTTGATCTAAATAAAAAGTATTATTTTGTATAATATACTTTACATGATATTTTTCGGAAAATTGAAGAAGAATCCTATTAACATAGTCTTCTTCTTCTAATCCATGACGTAATAATTCTATGTAAAAATCTTCTTCAAAAAGTTCTTTCCACCATAGAAAAACCTTTTCTGCTTTTCTTTTTCCTTGATTAAGAATTATCTGTGGAATTTCTGCATTGAGATCTCCGGTAAGAGCTATTAAATTTCCCTTATATTTTTCAATCAAATTCTTTCCAACCCTAGGAATTCCAGCATAAAATCCTTCTATAAATCCATGAGAACAAAGTTTGGATAAGTTATGATATCCTGCTTTATTTTTAGACAATAGAACTTGATGATAACGTTTGTCCGGTTTTTCTTTAGTAAATTTTTTCTGTAAATAGCTTTCGGAAATAAATACTTCACAACCAATAATTCCTTTTATGGATTTTTTTAATGAAGCATATTTTTGGTTTACAGAATGGATAGTATTTAGAAAATGAAAAGTCCCCATCATGTTTCCATAATCTGTTATTCCAATAGCAGGCATATTGCAGGATATAGCTCTATTTATCATAGAGGAAATATCCATAGTTGAAAAAAGAATAGAAAAAGAAGTATGATTATGAAGATGAGAATATCTTTTTTTTTGTAATTTTTCCTTATTATTATTAATTCTTTTATTTTCTATTCTTTTTTCTGTATTTTTTTTTAGATGATGGAGATCAAAAGAGACTATAGAGGAAGAAATAGTAGTATGGAACAATTCTCTAAAATTTTTGATTATTGGTTCATCTATTCCAATATCATTGTAGGATATAACTCCCATACGTAGGAGTTCCAAAAAACAACGAGATGTTGCTTTTACATCATTTTCCGCATTATGATGAAAATTAGATAAATCTATTCCAAATAATTTATAATATAATTCGGTTAATGTAGGCCATTTAAATTTTTTTCTAATACCAGGTAATTTGCAATAATTAACAGAGACTTCTTTAGTATCTAAAAATTTTTTTCTTTTAAAAGAAATTTCTTCTTTTATTCTAAAAAATTCACATTCAATAACTTTTATATCAAAATCCAAATTATGGCCAATTAAACATTTAGATCTTTCAAAGGATTCCTTAAATTTTTTAAGAACAAAATCTAAATTTTGTCCTTCTTTTTCTGCTTTTTCATTAGTAATTCCATGAATTTTAAAAGCATTGTAAGGAATATCATAACCATCCGGTTTTATAATAAAATTTTTAAATTCTATTATTTTTCCTGAAATAGCATGGCACTGCCATGCTATTTGCACTATTCTTGGCCAATTATCGGAATTGGTAATAGGAAGATTATAGGACTCAGGTAACCCTGTGGTTTCGGTATCAACAATGAGATACATTATTTTTTACTTTAAAATCAATCAATTTACACTATCACAATGAATTTATGGAATAAGTTTTTTGTTTTTTCTGATCTTTAAAAATAAAAGAAAGGATCAAAAATTTTATGTTCTGAAAAATTATTAGTTTTGTATTCCTAAACGACCTAAACAATAGACCTAATCATAGTGGATATTTTTAATGTATATTCCTAGTTTATAACCTTGTACGTCAACTAGTGAGGTCCTCTTTATAAAAAATATAAAAATATATGTCTAATCAAAAAGAAGAAACTAAAAAAGGAACCACCCATTCATCTGATAGGATCAATGGGAGTGATAGAAACATAAAATTGAAATATCAGGAAAAAAACAAAAATTTCGATTGGACAAAATACGAAACTCATTTAAATAATGAGATACAAGAAGAAAAAAAAAAGTGGGAAAAAATATACGAAGAAACTTTGCCAGATATACAAGAATTGGAAATATATAAGGGGATTGTTACACATATTATGGATAACAATGTGATTGTAGATATAGGATTCAAAGCGGAAGGGGCTATTCCAATTAGAGAATTTAGAGAAAATTTTAATTTTGAAGTAGGAAGTAATATGGAGGTTATGGTTGTTAAAATGGATTATAAAGGACAATGTATACTTTCCTATCAAAAAGCAAAAACGTTAAGAAATTGGCAAAGGATCAATGAAGCATATATAAAAGAAAAAGTCATTTTAGGTTATGTAGCTGCTAGAACTAAAGGTGGATTAATTGTAGAAATTTTTGATATTGAATGTTTTTTACCAGGATCGCATATTAATGTAAAACCTGTTCGAGATTATGATACTTATGTTGGTAAAACCATGGAGGTCAAAGTTGTAAAAATAAATAAAAAAACAAAAAATGTTGTTGTATCCCATAAAGTTTTAATAGAAAGAGATATTGAAGAACAAAGAAAAGAAATGATTTCTAAGTTAGATAAAGGTCAAGTTTTAGAAGGAAAAATAAAAAATATTCTTCCTTATGGTGCTTTTGTAGATCTAGGAGGAGTCGATGCATTATTGCATATTACCGATATGAGTTGGCATCATATTAATCATCCTACAGAAGTAGTCCAATTAGAACAGGAATTAAAATTTGTTGTTCTAGGTGTAGATAAAGATAAAAATCGTGTACAGCTAGGGTTAAAACAATTGCAACCTCATCCTTGGAATTCTTTGGATGAAGAATTAAAAATAGGAAGTAAAGTTAAAGGAAAAGTTAGTGTTTTAGCTGATTATGGTGCTTTTGTAGAAATTATTCCAGGTGTAGAGGCTTTATTGCATATTAGTGAAATGTCTTGGTACTCCGATTTATCTTCTACACAAGATTTTGTACAAATAGGAGATGAATTAGAAGCGATTATACTGACTATAGATCGTCAAGAAAGAAAAATGTCTTTGAGTATAAAACAACTTACTCCAGATCCTTGGATCGACATTCAAAAGAAATATCCTATAGGATCAAAACATATGGGTTTCGTTCGAAAATTTACTAATTTCGGAGTTTTTTTAGAATTGGAAAAAGGGATATCTGGAATTATTTATACAAATGATCTTTCATGGATTAAGAAGATAAAACATCCTTCTGAATTTTGCCATATTAATGATCAATTAGAAGTAATTGTTCTTTTTTTAGATTCCCAAACAAGAAAATTAAACTTAGGCCATAAACAACTAACGGAAAATCCATGGGATAAATATGAAAAAATTTATTATGTAGGTAGTATTCATAATGGAATGATAGAAAATTTATTTGATAAAGGAGCCTATATCCAATTTATAGATCCAGAAATAGAAGCATTTTCTCCACTTCGTTTTTTGGAAAAAAAGGATGGAAGTATTCTTAAAAAAGGAGAAAAAATTAATTTTAAGGTTATCGAGTTTAATAAAGAAACTAAAAAAATTGTAGTTTCTCATACAGCGATTTATCGTGATAAAGAACAAAAAAAAGAACAACGTATGAGAAATAGAAAATTCGAGAAATCTACTCTTGGAGATATTGTTGGTTTAGCTAAATTAAAAGAAAAAATAGAAAAAGAGAAGAAGTAAAAAAAAAGGAAATTTCAATACTAAAAATGGAAACACACCCTATTGCAGAAAAAAAAGGATGGAAAGTAGGAAAGGATTTACCCGTATGGGCTAATAATGAACTGTATTTAACTACAATTAAAGGTGGATATTTATTAGATGGAGAAACGCCTTTTGAAGGATATAAAAGATTGGCTATTAATGCTGCAAAGATTCTTAAAAAGCCAAATATGGAAGAAAAATTTTTTAACATTCTATGGAGAGGATGGCTCATCCCTTCCACTCCAGTTATGGTTAATTTAGGAACAGAAAAAGGCTTGCCCATTAGTTGTTTTTCTGGACGTATTGGTGATAGTATGTATGAGATATATAGGAAAAATTTAGAAATGGCTATTTTAAGTAAACATGGAGGAGGGACCTCTTATGATTTTAGTTTTGTTAGACCTATAGGAAGTCCTATCAAAAATGGAACATTAGGTTATTCGGATGGAATTATTCCTTTTATTAAGTCGTACGATAGTACCATTATTGCTAGCAAACAAGGAAGAACACGAAGAGGAGCTGTAGCTATTTATTTAAATATAGAACATAAAGAATATCCAGAATTTTTAAAAATAAGAGAACCTAAAGGGGATATCCATCGTCAATGTCATAATGTTCATCAGGGAGCCATTATTTCTAATCCTTTTATGG
Source organism: Blattabacterium sp. (Cryptocercus kyebangensis) (assembly GCF_003226855.1). Lineage (NCBI taxonomy): Bacteria > Pseudomonadati > Bacteroidota > Flavobacteriia > Flavobacteriales > Blattabacteriaceae > Blattabacterium > Blattabacterium sp. (Cryptocercus kyebangensis). The sequence continues at coordinate 298,122 of NZ_CP029820.1, read as the reverse complement.
ATAAAATTTTGAAAAAAAATGGAAAAGAAAGATCATTATGGATCAATACCCTTAAAGAACGTGTGAAAACGGGAGAACCTTATCTTTTTTTTAAAGACAATGCTAATAAAAATATACCGGATAATTGGAAAAAACATGGATTGAAAATACATCATAGCAATCTTTGTTCAGAAATTATGTTACCTACAGATGAAAGTCATACTCTTGTATGTTGTCTTTCTTCATTAAACTTATATAAATATGTAGAATGGAAAAATACTAAGACCGTTTTTTATGCTATTTTATTTCTTGATGCGGTTTTACAAGAGTTCATTGATAAAGGAAAAAATATTCGGGGAATAGAAGATTCTGTTCGTTTTGCAGAAAAAAGTAGAGCCCTAGGTTTAGGGGCATTGGGTTGGCATTCTTATTTACAATCTAGAATGATTCCTTTTATTTCCGTAAAATCTGAAATATTGACTCATAAAATATTTAGAAATATACAATTGGAATCTCAGAAAGCTACTCAATATTTGGCGAAAGAATACGGAGAATCCGAATGGAATATAGGAACAGGAAGAAGAAATTTAACTTTAATGGCTATAGCTCCCAATAGAAGTTCTGCTAAATTAGCGGGGGGGTT